>JAAVCU010000009.1 GCA_014802175.1 Bacteroides sp. | reverse complement strand
TACGGATCTTTTTGGATTCTTTCTCCCTTTTCATCGGTGCCAACCGAAAGGTTGCCACCTCTTCAAATGAAGAAATCATCTCAAAAATATCTCGTAAATCTTAATAAAAAATTAGTTTAAACAACTTCAATGGTTGGACGATTCGGCTGATAAACAATTGTTAAGTTTGTCGGGGTCGTTGATTGCGAAATCGAAGAGGAGTTCGAGGTTTAGTTCAGAGTCCTCATCGTCAGTGTTTGGTACAATTACCGATGCTCCGCCAAGTCCCTTTATCGCGTAAACCGCTTTATTTATAAGCTCCTGATCTATTGTGTCTGTGAATTTGAAACGGCTCTGGATTTTTGCCACAGAGCAATCCAGAAGCACTTTCCGGTTATTCATGATCAGGATGTGGTCAAGAATCTGACTTACATCGCGCACCTGGTGGGTTGAAATCACGAAGATACGGTTATCGTTCATAGATTCCACAATAAATTTTCGGAACGCACTCTTTGCCGGAATGTCAAGTCCGTTGGTCGGTTCATCCATAAGGAGCAGTTTGGTGTTGCATGCCATGGCGAACGCAAGAGCCACTTTCTTTTTCTGTCCCATAGATATGCCATCGAGTTTGACATCTTTGTTGATTCCGAAAGTTGCGAGATGATGCTCCATATCTTCCATGGAGAAGTTAGGGTAGAATGGAGAATTGCATTTCACGAATGTGTCAAGCTTAATTGGGGGCAGGTCAATCTCCTCGGGCACTATATACATATCGCGCAGCGTAGAGGGGAGACGTTTACGGGTTGAGACCCCATCGAATAGGATCTCACCTGAAGCGGGTGTAAGCAATCCGGAGATAAGTTGAAGCAACGTTGTTTTGCCGGCCCCGTTTGAACCTAAGAGTCCGTAAACCCCTCCTTCCTCAAGAGAAAGGGAGAAATTCTCAATGGTAGGTTCTCCTTTTCGAGTGTAGCTGAATGTGCAGTCTTTGATTTTAAGCATATTGTAGTTTGTTAGTGTATTAGTATAATAGTTCACTGCAAAAGTATAACAATATTTTTAATCTACAAAATTATTTGTAAGAATTTTTGCGGAAAAATTACATCTGTAAGCGTTATAATAGTGTGAAAGCTATCTAAATAGCACTTAATAGATAATTTAATACTTTGAAACACAGATATATGAATAATTTTACGATGAATTTAGAATCAATAATACATAAAGATCCCTCAATTGTCAATCCTCAGAAAGGCGACTTGCTTATAGCCGAACCTCTGCTGAAAGATCCATATTTCAATAGGAGCGTGGTGCTTCTGCTTGATGAGGATGAGCAGCATGGACATTTGGGCTTGACCTTGAATAAAATTACTCCCGTCACATTGCAGGATCTATTCCCTGACTGGTATTCCGCCAAAGACATTCCTGTTTACAGTGGTGGACCCGTGGAGTCAGACCGTTTATTTATGCTCCATGCGTTAGGCGATGTGTTTGACGGGTCAATGGAAATCGCCCCGGGACTATATGTCGGTGCAAATCTTGATGATGTGATCGATTATATAAACAGGCATAATTATACAGAGGGAGACATCCGATTCTTTTTAGGATATAGTGGTTGGAGCAAGGATCAACTGACATCGGAGATACTTGGAAATACATGGGCTTTAAACCCGGCTGCGAATGGATCAGATTTGCTGATTGGTAACGAGGATGCTTATTGGAGACGGGAGGTAGAGCGATTGGGTGAGAAATACCGCAGTTGGCTCGTAGTGCCTTCCAATCCGTCATTAAACTGATTTTTAAAATTGTATAACAAAATACGGCAGTTGCGATTTTTCACAACTGCCGTATTCAATTTTAAAGAACTATATAATCGTTTATATAGGATTACTTGCTTTCAAGAAGAAGGACGCGACTCGACCAATCTGTCTGCTGATCTTTCGGAAGATCATGGTTCACCGGCATTTCGAGACCGTTTTCCATGAGGAATTTTCCGGAATATGATTTCCCCTCGAATGAAAGTTTCTTGTTGTCGATGCTGTTAAGTTCTTTCACAATGTAGATCTTATCGGGATCGAGGCCTTTCATTGCAACTTTGGGGAGGATCTCATTGCGGAAAGCGCGTGTCTTCCACCAGTAGAATACTGCTTTATCCTTTTCCGGAGCAACATACATCAACGAAGCCACACCTTTCTCATCATAAGGTGACATAAGGCGGTATAGGTCGCCGAACTGAACGATCGGACGAATCTCCTTGTATTCATTGATAGCTTTCTTGGTCTGCTCTTTTTCTTGAACTGTCATATCATTAGGCTGAATCTCCATGCCGAGTCTGCCACTCATTGCCACGTCTGTGCGGAACTTGATGGGGATTGTGCGACGAGTCTGATGGTTCGGCGCGGCACTGATATGCGAAGCCATTGCAATTGCAGGGAAGAAGTAGGATGTGCCCCACTGCA
Organism: Bacteroides sp.; assembly: GCA_014802175.1. GTDB lineage: Bacteria > Bacteroidota > Bacteroidia > Bacteroidales > Muribaculaceae > Lepagella. The sequence goes on along the minus strand of JAAVCU010000009.1, from coordinate 61,588 downwards.
TATAGATTCGCTGGAGAGCGTCGGTGTTGTCGGAGGTCCAGAACTCATCGAACCAGGGGAGAATACCGTAGTTTACGCGCCCTCCACCGGAAGCGCATGCCTGAATTGTCACGTCCGGATATTTGGCGCGAATCTTGTCGAGAGTCTTCTCAAGACCTTTCATGTAGTCAATATATAGATGGCTCTGACGATCGGCCGGAAGATACTGCGAACCGTGGTTTTCTATATCCATGTTGGCATCCCACTTGATATAATCGATTTCAGGATATTTGGTCATGAGGGTGTCAACTATATTGAACACGATTTCCTGCACTTTTGGGTTTGACATGTCAAGATTGAGCTGAGTCTTGCCTCTACCATATTTCAGATTGCGGTGGTCGGCTTTTACCACATACTCGGGATGTTTCTCGAAAAGCTCGCTTTTTGAGTTGACCATTTCAGGCTCGATCCAGATTCCGAAGGATATATTATTTTTCTTTGCTTCGTCGATCAGACCCTGGATTCCGCCAGGGAGTTTTTTTGCATCCACAATCCAGTCACCGAGTCCTGTAGTGTCGTTGTTACGCGGATATTTGACGCCGAACCAACCATCATCCATAACGAAGAGTTCACCACCCATAGAGGCAATGTTCTTCATCATGTCAGCCATACCTTTCTCATTGATGTCGAAATATACACCCTCCCATGAATTGAGAAGAACCTTTCTCGGTTTGTCGCCGTGGGCAAGTTTATGATTGCGTCCCCATTTGTGGAAACTGCGACTCACACCACCGATTCCTTCGTCGCTCCATGCCAGTGCAAGGGCGGGAGTTGTGAATGTCTCACCTTTCCCTAACTTATAATGTGAATCTTCTTCGTTGATTCCTGCGAAGAAATGATGGCTATCGGTTTCGTCTGTGTCGATACGCAACTTGTAGTTGCCACCATAGCATAGTGCGGCTCCGATCGCTTTGCCGGAATTTTCGTCCGGTTTGCCATCAAGAGAGAACATCACCTCAGAGTGGTCGTAACGTGAGTTGCGGACACCTTCATGGCTTTTGATAACCTTGAGTCCGCGTGTGAGAGGCTCTTCAGTGACTTTAGCCTCATTACCCCAATTGCCATGGAAGGAGCTAAGCCAAACGTCACCTTTACGAATGGGAAGGTAACCCGATGCAAAGCGTGTAAGAGTCACCGGGCTTTTCTCATTGTTGGTGATTTCTGTCCATGTCTCCATCACATTCTCATCAGGTCTGGTCTTGTAGTTGACCTTCACGATTACCGGATAATAATTGTCCTTGAGTGTGATTGTCTGAATGTCGGCTCCATCTTCCTTTCGCGACGACACTCCGTCGACAACAAGGTCGAGTGTCATATTGCCGTCGCCGTGAATCATGGCGATTGCAGTCTCGGGCATTGTTGTCATACCGTAATCCGGATATGCATTATAAATTTTGCCTACAGCCGGACGCAGATTTTTTGCATCGGTATCGGTGATTTTTCCTCCATAATAGAGGTGACGCAATTTCTTACCTTTATCGGCTTGCAATACTAATGAAGAGTTCTGCGTGTCGATCTTGATATTTTCGGCTGTGATATTCTCCATGCCTGCAAATGTAAGGAATGCAGTAAGGGAGAGAACGCCGATTTTCAAATTATTCATGGTTTGCAGGTATATTATTTTCGTGCCAATTTAAGTAGTTCGCAGAACTCAGCGATATTTTCGGCTGTGATGTCGGGCTGGGGATCTGAGTTCATAGCAGTGTCGAGTGTTGTTTCGCCGGAAAGGACGAGAACACCGAGAGATCCGGCGTTGCGGGCTGTAGCCACATCGGTGTAGATGCGGTCGCCGCACATCGCCACTTCTTCAGGTTTGAGACCTTCGCGGAAGCAGATTCCGGAAAGCATGTCGGGATTAGGTTTCCCGATTACGGCATCGGGCTGACGGCCTGTGGCGTGTTCGATACATTTGCATAGAGAACCGCAGTCCACAAGCACTGTGCGCAGATCTGTAGGACACACGCGATCCGGATTGGTTGCAATGTAGGGAACACCCTCGGCTGCGAGCCAGGATGCGTGACAAAGTTTAGGATATGTGAGTGTTGTGTCGAATGCCACCACAAGGCAATCGGGTTTCTGATCCGGATCATCGGGAAGCAGCTCGAAACCGGCTTTGCGGAATTCCTCCTCCATGCTCGGAGTTCCCACAACAAATAGTCGTTTAGCTTCCGGCATTTTGTCGCGGAGGTAGTCGATAGCTGCAACTGAGGAGGTGTACATCTCTTCGGGTGTAGCTTTGATGCCGAGTTTCTCGATCTTTGTGAGGTAATCAGCCACGCTCTTTGTGGGGTTATTGGTCAGGAAAGAGTATTTGATTCCCATATCCTCAAGGTCTTTAAGGAAACCGAGTGTATAGGGGAAGAGTTTTGAACCGAGATAGATTGTGCCATCCATGTCGAGGGCAACGTGTTTGATTTTTCGGCATTTTTCCATCAGCTCTTCGTGGCTGAATGGTGAATGATATTTATTGAATTCCATCTTTGGTATAATTAGAAATTAGTAGTTAGAAGTTAGTAGTTATTTGGTGAGCACAACTAAATTATCTATATACATTGAAGAAGATAAATAGATTATCAGCTGAATAGCTCAATTATTAACCATTAATCATTAATTATTAATTAATGAAAAGATCCCCTGTCAGCAAAGGGAGCCGACAGGGGGATAACGATAGAAATTATTTAGAGGTCAGTGTCCTCTGTGTGAGGATCGTTGCCTTCGATTTGGTTCACTTTGAGAGCTGTTGCTTTCAAAGATTCGTAGAATTTGTTTGAGCGTGCATAGCCATCGCGCGGAGCAAGCCACATTGTGAGGAATGTGATGGCACCGAGGCAGCCTACACCGATGATGATGTAGAACACAACGTTCCAACCCCAGTGGTCAGCCACAATACCGATTCCAAGTGCTGAAAGGAATGAGCCTACATAACCGAAGATTCCGGCGAGACCGTTGGCTGTTGCAGAAGCTTCTTTTGTGGCGTGGTTAGCGGATGCGATACCGATGAGGGCCTGCGGTCCGTAGATGAAGAATCCTGCCATAGCAAGGATGATGATGGAAACCACTACCGGAAGTCCGGGCAAGAAGATGAACGCGCTCATGAAAAGAACGGCGCAGATCATGCAGACGAGACACATGCGGTGTGCTTTACCTTTGAAGATATGGTCAGTGGCCCATCCGGCTCCGATTGTACCGACAATCGCAAAGATCTCGAATACACCTACAGACCAGGCAGCATCTTCGATGCTCATATTGCGGGCTTCAGTAAGGAACTTGGGACCCCAGTCGAGGATTCCCATTCGCATGATGTAAACAAATACGTTGGCAATGCAAAGTGTCCAGATCCAGCGGTTGGTCCATACCATCACTTTGAGGAATTCTTTGCGTGAAGCAGGCTTCTCGCCGGCGTTGTCACCACCACCTGTCTTTGTGCCGGGAAGCTCCGGAAGACCTACGGAGCGGGGGTCGTCGCGAAGTCCGAAGTAGAGCCAAGCTGCACCGCAAACCGCGATACCGGCAGGAATCCAGAAACAGTATTTCCAAGCATCCCAGTGCTGTGCGTAACCGAGAATTGTTTTATAATGCTCTGAATTGTTCGGATCGAGTTTAAGGTTGGTGGCGATACGCTCGATGATGCTGTTGTCGGAACTGAGGTCCATACCCATGGTTCCCATGATGTAACCGCAAACCACAACAGCGAGAGCGGCACCGATCGAGTGTGAGGTGTTCCAGATAGACATCTTTGTTGCCAACTGCGAGGGGTGAATCCAGCAGGGGAGGAGTCGGGCACACGGAGGATATCCGACACCCTGGAACAGCTGATTGCAGATAATAGTTACCGCCATCACCATTACAAGCATATTGATGAAGTCGGGTCCGGCGTTCGTGCCGGTGATCCAGCCACTGATGTTCACACCGAAGCCGAACGCAAGGTTCGAGAGGGCGCAGAGCAGCAGTCCGATTGCCATGATGGCACGCGCGCTGAATCTGTCAACGATAAAACCGTTGATGAATCGTGATAGACCGTAGATCAATGAACCGATACCGATCACGATACCGAAGCTCGTGTTCGAGATGCCATACTGTGCAGTAAGACCGGGCATAGCGATAGAGAAGTTCTTGCGAACGAAGTAGTAGATTGCATAACCCACCATCGAAACGAGGATGGTGCGAAGTTGCCAATGCTGATACTTCTTGATAGTCTGCTTGTCCCAGCCTTCAAAAATGTTTTCTTTTGCCATGATATCAGAGTTATTTCAATTTCTATTCTGGTTAGAGTCCATTTGCTTTCATTGTTGCCTCAACATCGAGTGCTTCGGCGAGGATCGTGATGGGATTCTCGACTTTAAAGCCGGTGCTCATCTCTATCTGCCATTTGCAGGTCTCGCAGTCGGTGGCAACAACTTCGGGAGCAGCTGTCTTGATAGCCTCGAAAATTTCTGAGCCAATTTTCTGCGAAGTCTCGTAATTCTCTTTCTTGAAACCATAAGTGCCGGCGATGCCACAGCACTGAGAGGGTAGTGGCACAAATTCCAGACCCGGAATCATTTTCAGAAGTCCGGTAGAATATGCGCTCCAGCCAAGTTTCTGCATGTGGCAAGGTGTGTGATATGCCACACGCTTCTTGTAATCTTTCTTAAATACAAGTTTAAGATCGCCGTCGTTGATCTTGCGTGAGAGGAACACAGTGGCGAGCATGATGTCTGAACGCACGTCTGAGTTTTCGAGTCCGAGCAGGTGAGGATATTCATCGCGGATGGTGAACACGCAAGTCGAGCTTGTGGAAAGCACCGGCATATCCTGGCTGACAGCCTCACGGATCGACTTGAGGTTGATCTCCGCATCGTGTTTTGCCCGAGAGATAAGTTTGTTTGCAATCTTTGCCACACCACAGCATTTCTGCTTCGAGAGTGGGAGCACTCCGTAACCGCAGGCGTTCAGGATCTTCATGAGATCTTTACCGAGTGATGGGTTATTGTAGTTTACATAGCAACCGTGGTAATATGCGATATGTTTGGGATAGGCACGCTGCTCCGGCTCAATCTTCTTGAGGTAAGTTGAGAACTTGTGAGAAGAATAGGCAGGGAACTTACGATGCTTGTCGACACCGAAAGCGTGAAGTGCCATCTTTGAGATTCCGAGACCGAGAACCGGATTCACGATGGGTGCGAAAGCGGAGGCAACCGTTCCCATAACATCTGTCTCGGCAAGCACGTGATCGCGTAGTTTCGGTGCTTTTTTGTCATATTTGATTCTTGCGCTCTGAATGATATCGCCAATCTTAACGTTAGAGGGGCAAGACACTTCGCAACGTTTGCAGTTGAGGCAGTATTTAAGAGCCATGTCATAAAACTCAGGGCTCTTGAGTCGATAGCGCTCACCGTCGGGTCCCGCCATCTTCGGACCCGGATAATCGGGATTCACAGCCATCACAGGGCAATAAGCCGTGCAGATGGTGCATTTGATACATTCCTCGAAATTGTTGGCGCTGATATTTTGTTCCTGATAGTTCATGTTCAGTTCTTCAAGTTTAAGTCTGCTACATGGATTCCGGTGATGATTGCCGAACCGGCACCGGAGTCCTCTTTAAGTGAATTGCAATGAGCAAGCACCGCGCCGGCAGCATACAGGTTGCTGACGGGGATGCCGTTTACCGAAGGATGGAAGTTCCCGTCAACCTCAACACCATAGCTCATGTAGGGTTGAGTGGCGAAGAAATCTTTGTCGTACCACTCATCGCGGTTTTCAGCAAAGTTTACATCAAGACCGAAAACCGGCTCATAGAAACCTTTGGGATTTGAGATGATGCCTTCGCTGAAAAGGGAGCCTGACGCGAGGATATAACCTTCAGCCTTAAGATGATCTGATCCGAAATTGGTGGTCACTATCTCTTTAACCTTGCCATTCTCGATAATCCCTTTCTCGACGTGATCTCCCAAAAGATATGTTCCGCCGAGCTTTTCGAAATATTGCTGGAGAGAATGCTGCGCACGCATGCCTGATACGGAAACCGGAATGGTTGGCACGCAGAACAGCGGATTCTTCACGAGTTCGCGAAGACGTTTCATCCCCTCTTCGTTATGAATGCCAATCACGGCAGGGATCAGCACGGTGTCTCCATCTTTAGAGACTGCATTGATCTTTGATGCAAACTCCTCGATTGTAGCGTTATCCATCTGTTTGGCAACCGACACTGAGCGCATATCAAAATTTGATTTGCGCAGGCGTTCGAGGCGTGACAGGTCTATTGTTTCGATGTGACATTTCACTCCCTGTTTCTCGAGGTTTTCAGCGAGAAAAGAGGGGTAGCCCTCCAAAAATCCTTTGATAGCGATTATCGTGGCGCTCTTGAAGGGTATAGCTTCATAAGAATCGAATGCTGTGTAGCCATCGAATGTGAGCCAGGATGCACGTTTAACACCGAAAGGTGTCAGTGTATAATGGTTTGCCTCCGGATTTCCGCTTACAGTTATTCCCGCTTTCTTAAGGATCTCAACTGTGTCGAGAGCGATAGATTTCACTTTGTCGGCGCCCACGAGACGGTAGGGATGAGTCTGAGGCAATTTACTGATTGCTTCAATCGGGTTGGACTCAACTTTACCATCCACTTTACCAAGCAATCCGAAAGATCCGGCGCAGAAATGAAGTGCGCTCTGACCGGATGATATAATTGCGGTTTTTTTACCGTTTTCAGCAAGACGGATACCGGCCATGAGTCCGCACAAACCGCCTCCAATAACTATATAATCAAATTTCATTGTAATGGTGTGGTAAGGTTAGAGTCGTTATCTTTATCGTTTTCCATTCCGCATACTCCTTCATAGATCCAGGATGTGAAATATGATTCGGCGAGAGGTCGTCCCCATGCAACGGGGCGAACACCTTTCCATCTCTCCTGCAGGAATGATTTCAAATCGCTGAGAGCCTTGTCGTTTCCGAGACGAGTGCCGAGGATTGCAGCCGCACGCGATGCGCAGATACCTGCCTGACATGTACCCATGCCGAGACGAGTGCGACGGCGTAGGTTAACAAGGTTGTTGACATGGAGCTTATCCATTGCGTATTTGATCTCGCCAACCGATACTTGCTCGCATTCACAAACGATAGCATCGTCAACATCCGAATCATACTTGATCTGCGATGAGAGTGAGCCGTGACGCTCTTTTGCGGCGAGCTGACCGGTGCTCATATTGATGATATGCTTCTTGGAAGCAGAAGGATTCTCGTCCTCTTTCTTCTCAGAACCGGGAAGTGGATCGATGTGGGTGGTACATTTAGCATCGATGCCCAATTTCTTGCAGACCATATCGGCGGCAGTTTCTGCCATAAGGCGGTAAGTCATGAGTTTACCTCCCGAGATGGTGATGAAACCTTCAGCGCCGTCGCGTGTGGCGTGATCCATACATACAATTCCTCGTGAGATCTTACGCCCTGTAGGATCGGAATCATCGGCAATAAGGGGACGCACACCGGCATAGGCACGAAGGATACGAGTCCATGAGAGCGAGGGCACGAGTTGACAGCCCTGGTTGAGCAGGATGTCGACCTCTTCCTGAGTGATGTCCATATTGTCGACCTGATCGTAAGGCACGCGGCTTGAGGTTGTGCCGATAAGGGAGATCGTATCGCCCGGAACGAGAATGTCGGCGTCGGCAGGTTTGCGGCAACGGTTGATAACCATATTGTTGACGCGATGTCCGAAAATCAGCAACGCTCCCTTTGCAGGGAACATATTGATCTTTATACCCGCTTTGGCAGCGATTCCGTGGCTCCAGATTCCACCGGCGTTCACGGTGATGCTTCCGTGGATATCGGTTTCCTCACCTGATATCACATCACGAACCTTAACACCGATAATCTTGCCATTTTCCTGAAGAAGGTCGATCACTTCGTGATATGTGAGCACATCGGCTCCATGGATTCGGGCGTCAAGAACATTGGCTGTGGTCAGGCGGAACGGGTCAACCGCGCCGTCAGGCACTGATACAGCGCCGATGATGTCCGGATTCACGGCCGGCTCCATTCTGATTACATCTTTGGGATCAAGTTGTTTAGCCTCAATTCCGGCAGCAAGACAGGAGTCGATAAATGTTTTCTGATATTCGAGATCGTCGTCGGGAAGTGTGACGAAAAGACCTCCGGTTTCTTCAACGCAGTGCGATGCTATTTTGCGGAGAGTCATATTCTCCTGGATGCACTCTACAGCTGATTCGTGGTCAGTAACGGCATAGCGGGCTCCACTATGAAGGAGACCATGGTTGCGACCGGTAGCACCGGCTGTAAAGTCAAAACGCTCTATGAGCATTACCTTGAGACCACGCTTGGCGCAGTCGCGGGCGGTACCTGCTCCTGTTGCGCCTCCCCCGATCACAATCACATCATAATGTTTATTCTTCAGGTCGGCTTTCATGTGTTAGTTATATGTTCGAAATTTCGTTTATGGTTTCGTTGTAATATGAAATAGATTTCAATGCAAAAGTAATTAACTTTCTTTTATTAACAAAATATTTTACTAACAATTTAAGAAAATTTTATTGTCAAGATGAAAAATCGGTGATTCAGAGCAATTGCGGCTCTAAAATTCGACAAATTTCAGGCTAAAATGGAATTTTAACATTAATTAAGGATGTTAATTTAATTAATTATTATTAATTTTGAGCGAAAGAAAGGACTAAACTTATTTTCAATTACGGATTAGAGGTCTTAGCCTGTTAAACCGTAAGTAACCCTAACGATTTTCTAAAAAATATCTTCCATGACCAAGGACGAAAGACATAATTCCATCATGCAGATTCTTTTGAGAAAAGAATCTGCGTCAGTAGCGGAGCTGTCATCACAATTGCAAGTATCGGCCGTAACTATCAGAAAGGATCTCAGCGAACTTGAGTTAGCCAAAAAGTTATATCGCAGCCATGGCAATGCGATTCTGATAGACCCTTATATTAATAATAGGAGTATCAGCGAGAAGGCGAAACTTGCGAGTCACGAAAAAAGTGTGATCGGATATTATGCAGCACAGCTGATAAATCAGGATGATTCGATTATCATTGCATCGGGCACCACAATGTTCTCGTTCGCACATAATATCGAACCCAAGCACCACCTCACGGTTGTGTCTTCATCATTGAAAGTGTCTGAAACACTGGGACCCAATGAGGCTATCGACGTTATTCAGCTTGGTGGTACGCTTCGCCGTAGCAGTCTTTCTGTGGTAGGGCGTTATGCCGAGGAATTGCTTGAGGATATGGCATGCAGCAAACTGTTTATGGGTGTTGACGGGTTTGATCCCAATTTCGGTATCACTACAACTGATATCCGCGAGGCGGACCTGAACAAGGCTATGATGAAGGCAGCCCGTAAGACAATTGTGCTCGCGGATTCCTCGAAGTTCGGAAGAAGCGGATTTGTCAAGATTGCGGATTTCGATGAAATCGATATGCTCATCACCGATTCAAATCTTCCCGATAAAGCGGCTTCAATCCTGGAATCAATGGGTGTAGACCTGAGAATTGCCAAATTATAAACTTTTTCGCAACAAAATTGCAAAGTTTATTTTGAATAACAAATATTATTTGTATATTTGCATTCCGAAAGCGTATGCCAACAATTATGACACGTTTTAGTTATAATTTGAAGGTTATGCTTGGTAAATTCAGACCTATACCTAACATTATACAATGAACATCTTTTTCTTTTAATCTTAGAACTGTCAATCTGACTCATCGGTCAGGTTGACAGTTTCTATAATTACAAGAATATAGGGAGAAAAGAAACTTAAAACGATATAATCATGAAAAGAAAGATTTTTATGATCGCGGCTGTGCTCTTCGCAGGTGTTTGCGCTATGCAAGCTGCCAAACCTAAAGTAATTGCACATCGTGGTTATTGGAACACTGCCGGAGCAGCTCAGAATTCCATCCGTTCACTTGTTAAGGCAGATTCAATTGGTTGCTACGCATCTGAGTTCGATGTGTGGATGACTCCCGATAGCGTAATGATTGTGAATCATGACCCCACAATCAATGGAGTTGTAATCCAGAACACTCCCGCAGCAGAGGTTCGCAAAGAGAAACTTTCCAACGGCGAAACTGTTCCTACTCTCGACGAGTATCTTGAGACTGCAAAGGGTCTGAACACCCGTCTGGTGCTTGAGTTGAAAACTCATGACAGCAGAGCGCGCGAAAAAGCGGCTGTGAAGAAGTCTGTTGATATGATCAAGAAATATGGTCTGGCGGACCGCACGGATTATATCGTATTCTCAAAAGATGCATTCAAGGAATTCATCAAGGTAGCTCCCAAAGGATCAAAGGTTTATTTCCTCAATGGTGACTACACTCCCGGACAGATCAAGTTTGCAAAGGGTGCCGGTATAGACTATTCGCTCAAGGTGATGAAAAAACATCCGGAGTGGATCAAAGAGTGCCACGACAAAGGACTTGAGGTAAACGTATGGACTGTAAACGAGCCCGAGGATATGAAATGGTGTATCGAGCAGGGTGTTGATTACATCACTACCAACGAGCCCGAGCGCCTGCAGCAGATGCTGAAATAACAATAGCTCATTATCAATCAAATAAATATGGCAAGAGAAGGTCCCTCGCAGTGATTGCGCGGGGCTTTTTGTTATAACAAAGGGTAGCGGACGTAGATCCGTTACCCTTTCTGACATTATGCATTAAGGCCCCGACTCATAAAAAATAGCAGTCGAGAGGGTCGCATCTTTGAGTTGATTTTTGACATTTGAGCGAAGGAGCATAGCGGGCTATGTGACTGAGCCAAAGGTCAAAAAGCGTCCAAAGATGCGAGACATGTAGTAACTTTAATGATTAGATATTTCGTCTGAATTCGTAGCCAATATTCCCATCAATATGCCCTGTGGAGCGTAGGGAGCATAACTTATATCCGTAATTTATTGAAATACTTTCTATTATAGGTAAATTACTTTTATCCGGCTTATGGCGGTGCTTTTCTCCTCCCTCATCGGTCACTTAGCTCGCTAAGCTCCCTCTTCGGCAGAAGAAAATCCCTCGCCCTAAGCCGCCCTCTCGACTGCTATTTTATATGAGTCGGGGCCTAAGTATGATTGCTTATTTTCCTTCGTATCTTTTATCGATGACATCCCAGTCTACAATATCCCAAAGAGATTTAAGATATTCGGCACGTCGGTTCTGGTAATCAAGGTAGTAAGCGTGTTCCCAGACATCGAATGTCATAATCGGTTTCAGACCCTGAGTAAGAGGGTTCGATGCATTCCCACCTTGAGTGATGAAAAGTGTTCCCTTGTCATCTTTCGACAGCCATACCCAGCCTGAACCGAAGAGAGTGGCNCCNGCTTCTTCAAATTTNTTCTTGAATTCATCGAAGCTGCCGAACTGCTCATCAATCTGTTCACGGAGTTTCCCNGCCGGTTCCTTGAGTCCGTTGGGAAGGAACTGGAAGAAATAGAAAATATGGTTCCAAGCTTGCGAAGCATTGTTGAACAGTTTGCCGTCGCTTTTGCAAATTATCTCCTCCAAAGGCATTTCGCTGAAAGGAGATCCCTCGATAAGAGTGTTGAGTGTGTCGATATACGCTTTCTCATGCTTGCCGTAGTGGTAGTCGATTGTCATCGCTGAGATAACCGGCTCAAGTGNATCCGGAGCGTAAGGAAGTCTTGGTTGCGTGAATTTCATAAGTTTAAATATTTTAGATGTTTATAAATGTGTATTTAATATATCTTGACTGATGAGCTTATAACAAAACTCCTCTATCATCAAAATAATAATAGTGGGAGGAAAGCTCCCACTATTATAACAAATATATCCGTAATAGGTTGACTTGNNTATTTATCGGATTGTCTTTAGAACTCATCTAAACTTTTTATTCGTTAACAATTGCAATTTATTTTTTAGNNGATTTGGCATATCTGTGAGGANGCAACCTAATGGTTGGTGACGAACAGAAGTGTCAAATCGGCAAAAAAGAAATGCAAGTGTTAATGAAAGTTTATATAAAATTATGTTTTTAACTTACGCTAAAAAGTTTAGATGAGTTCTTAATCAAACACAGCGTCCCAGTCTTTCCAAACCGGTTCATAGCCGTTGGCGCGTATGGCTTCAGCCACTTCCGAGGGACTGCGGTCATCGCTCACTTCAAACTGCTCAAGAGCATCNGGAGAGGTNGCATATCCTCCNGGCTCAGTCTGACTTCCGGCACTCATTGAGGTNACACCGAGTNTCATTATGTTNTCGCGGTAGAATGGTGCCTCGCGCGTAGAGAANGAAATGTCAATATCGTGATCGAACAGGCGGAAGGCCAATGTAAGCCGGGCGAGTTCCCGGTCATTGATAACGACCTTGGGCTGATAACCACTTTCCGACGGACGCATCCTCGGGAAGTTNACNGAGAAGCGTGAACGCCAATAACGTTTCTGGAGATATCGGAGATGGCGGGCAAGCATAACAATNTCNGCACGCCAATCCTCCAGNCCTAACAGNACGCCCATNCCGATTTTGTGAACACCTGCCTCGCCCATACGGTCAAATCCATTCAACCTCCAAGCGAAGTGGCTCTTCATCCCCTTCGGGTGATAATTCTTATAGGCATCGCGATGATATGTTTCCTGAAAGCATACCACTCCATTCAGTCCCGATTTTGTCAGGCGGTAATAGTCCGCNGCCTTCATCGGTTGCACCTCGATGGTGAGNTTATGGAAAAAGGGTCGACATCTGTGAAGCACTTGCTCCAGATAATCAACGCCACTCAGTGAAGGGTATTCTCCTGANACTATCAANAAGTTCTCGAATGGTGCGAGTTTCTTGATNGCCTTACATTCATCTTCAACCTGGTCAAGGGTGAGGGTTGTGCGNGTGAAAGGGTTGTCGTGGTTGAAACCGCAATAGANGCATTTGTTTGTGCAGGCGTTCGATACATACATCGGGATATACATCGAGATAGTATTACCGAACCGCTCAAGAGTGAACTTGCGGCTCAGTTCCGCCATCTCCTCAAGAAAGGGNTCGGCTGCCGGTGAGATAAGTATGGCGAACTCCTCNGGTGTGAGGGGTTTGACATTGCGGCGCGCCTTTGCAAGCACACGGCGCACATCACCTTCNGTNGCNGATTCCACGAAACGTATGGTTTCGTCCCAGTCGTATTGGTCTATTTCGTCTGCGAATCCGTGACCGAACACTGCTTCCGGTGTCGGGTCACTNTTAAANGTTAAGTAAGTATTCAAAATTAAACGATATTAAATGATTAGTTTTCTTTTATACTATCTTGGGCTTCTTTTTTGTCGCTTTTAACTTGCAGCTCAGTCGAATACGAAAGTATTCTCCTTCGCTTCGCGTCAAAATCGCCTAAAAAATAAGCTCCAATATAGTATAAATTAATTTTGAACACTTACTTAANCCTCGCATTCCGATTCTATATTCTGAGAGATACGCATTGCGCAGAAATTAGGTCCGCACATTGTGCAGAATCTGTCGTCGGCATCGGGGGCGTTTCTGCGGGATTCGAGATAGAATCTCTTAGCCTTTTCAGGATCAAGCGACANGTTGAACTGATCTTTCCATCGGAATTCGTAACGAGCTTTGCTCAGAGCGTCGTCGCGGACATTTGCNCCNGGAAATCCTTTNGCAAGATCGGCTGCATGNGCCGCAATCTTGTATGTGATAACNCCCTCNCGCACATCCTCCAGNGAGGGGAGAGANAGGTGCTCCTTGGGNGTGACGTAGCAGATCATGGCTGTGCCGAGATTCGAAATGATNGCAGCGCCGATGGCAGATGTGATATGGTCATAAGCCGGTGCGATATCAGTTGTGAGCGGGCCGAGTGTGTAGAAAGGAGCTTCCGAACAAACGTCGCTTTGTTTCTCCATATTCTCACGNATCTTGTGCATTGGCACGTGACCGGGACCTTCCACCAATACCTGCACGTCATGNTCCCACGCACGTTTTGTCAGTTCGCCGAGCACTTCGAGCTCAAGGAACTGNGCGCGGTCGTTGGCATCATGTGTTGAACCGGGTCTCATGCCGTCTCCTAATGACACTGCCACATCGTATTTGTTNAGGATTTCGCAGATTTCGTCGAAGTGAGTGTAAAGGAAACTTTCCTGATCGTGAAGCACGCACCATTGCGTCATTATAGATCCTCCGCGAGATACACAACCCGTAAGGCGCTCCTTTACAAGATTCGCGTGTTCGCGAAGCACACCGGCGTGGATAGTGAAGTAATCCACACCCTGTTCGCACTGCTCGATGAGTGTGTCGCGATAAATCTCCCATGTGAGTTTGCGCACATCGCCGTTAACCTTTTCAAGTGCCTGGTAGATAGGCACAGTTCCCATCGGGACGGGGCAGTTGCGGATAATCCATTCGCGGGTCTCGTGGATATTATCACCGGTGGAGAGATCCATCAGAGTGTCGCCACCCCAATAGCAGCTCCACACAGCTTTTGCAATCTCCTCCTCAATCCCTGAGGATAGGGCGGAGTTACCGATGTTTGTGTTAAGTTTCACGCTGAAGGCTTTTCCTATTATCATCGGCTCGGCTTCAGGGTGATTTATGTTGGCGGCAATGATTGCTCTTCCGGCTGCAATCTCATCGCGTACAAATTCAGGGGTAATATGTGATTTGATTCCACGCGCTTCGTTATCAAGATTCTCGCGGATAGCCACATATTCCATTTCGGGGGTGATGATACCTTTGCGGGCATAATGCATCTGTGTGACACGCTGTCCCTCTTTCGCCTTACGCGGTTTATGCTGCACCGGGAAACGGATAGGATCGAGCGATTTGTCGTCGCGGCGCATACGTCCGTATTCACTTGTGATGTCGGGAAGAACATCCGTGTCGTTGCGTTGCTCCACCCATTGCTCACGGATTCTTGGTAATCCGCGGTTTATATCAATCTCGATATTTGGATCGGTAAACGGACCTGAAGTGTCATAAACAACTATATCTTCGTTCGGATATTCAACACGTTTGCCATCTTCAATTTTCACCGTAGGGTACTGATGGATTTTGCGCATGGCGACTTTCACGCCGGGCATTTTACCCTCTACATATATCTTCTCGGAATTGGGATATGAAGAGAGGTCGATATTTTCAATTTTCATATATCGGTTAGTTTAAATTCATATTTATGGAGAGCCGGTTCAAGCGTTGAGGAAAGAGGTCAGAGGACTTGTGGCTTGAGCGTGAGTAGACACAGCACCAAGGCCTGCGTTGAAAGCGTCTCTTCCGGCAATAACGGCATCTTTGAATGCTTTAGCCATAAGAACGGGGTCGCCCGCTACTGCAATTGCCGTGTTTACCAGCACTGCGTCAGCACCCATCTCCATAGCCTCGGCGGCGTGTGATGGGGCACCGAGGCCGGCATCAATTACTACGGGCACACGGCTTTGTTCTATAATTATCTCCAGCAGATCTTTGGTGACGAGTCCTTTGTTGGTGCCGATTGGGGCTGCAAGAGGCATGACGGCTGCTGATCCCGCTTCCTCAAGAAGTTTGCAAAGCACGGGATCCGCCTGAATGTAGGGGAGTACGGTGAAGCCATCCTTTGCCAGCTCTTCGGTGGCTTTTAAAGTCTCGATGGGATCCGGCATGAGGTATTTGGGATCGGGATGAATCTCAAGTTTAATAAAGGATGTGCCGAAAATTTCGCGGCTCATCTTTGCGGCCAGCACAGCTTCTTCGGCAGTGCGGACTCCTGATGTGTTTGGAAGCAACTGTACGTGCTCTCGATTGATATGTGTGAGCATATCGTCGGTTGCCTCGTTCATCAAGTTCACTCGTTTCATGGCAACGGTGATCATCTGCGATTCGGATGCCTTGATTGCCTCAAGCATCACATCGGGAGAGGAGAATTTACCGGTGCCTACAAAAAGGCGCGAAGTGAACTCTCTGTCTCCGATTTTCAATATATCTTGCATTGTTTGTATTAATTAAAGTCAGACTGCAGGGTTATTGGATTTCTCGTAAGGTGCGAGTATCTCAAGGAATTCAGCTGTGGCTTTGGCAATGTCGTCGGCGAATGCTATCGCACCCGATACGGCTACTCCGTTGCAACCTGCATCCATCAGAGCCTTTACATCCTCTTTTTTTATGCCGCCTACTGCAACGTGGGCTATGTTTATCTCCCTTTGCTGCATCTGATCGCATATATTCTTGATACCCTCTATTCCCAACACAGGCGCGAGATTCTTTTTAGTGTCGGTGTATCGGAAGGGACCGATACCGATATAGTCAATATCAAGGGCATGAACAGCGATGATATCATCTATAGTATTGGCTGTGCATCCGATAACGGCAGCCGGACCGAGAATCATTCTTGCCTGAGAGGGAAGCATATCCATTTTGCCGAGATGTACACCTCCGACGTTAAGTGTCTTTGCGAGTTCCACGCGGTCGTTTAGAATCAGGAACGCCTCTTTTTCAATACACATAGGCATTATCTGCTCCACCACTTTCGTTATCTCCTCATCGGTGGCATCTTTCATGCGAACCTGAATCCAGCGGCATCCGCCGTCCAACACTTGCTTCACCTGCTCCACAACCGGAACGGGAGAAGAGGTTGATGTAATATATTGTAACATATCGTTTTGGGTTATAATTGTTTGCAAAATTCGTTGACATCTCTCCACACGCATCCCAACATTGCACCTCCGACAAACCCCTTGTCGCGAAGAATAGGGAATGTGTCGGGAGTGACACCTCCTAATGCTATAACGTTTTTATTCTCAATTTTATCCTTTAATTTATCTAAATTAAATGCCGACCTATAGCCGATTTTAGAAATTGAGTCGAAAATAGGGGAGAGGGTAACATAATCGTAGCGGGCGCAATCTTCGAGCTCGTCGAGATTATGAAAAGACCTGGATACGGATTTTGCTTCTGCCGGAGCAACCGGATTCCGAGAATTCAGGTGTACACCCCCGAGATCAAATTCATCAATCAATTCAAAATGGTCGTGCAGTTTAAGGCGGGGATGGTAGGAGGATGGGATGCCGGAAATCAGGCATCGTAACTCCTCCTTTGAGGCTCGCGGTTTACGGATATGCACGAAGTCTATGCGGGAATTGAGGAGATGCCGGATCTTGGCAGGTTCGTTGTCAAGAAACTGTTCGGCAGTGATCGCTATTTTCAGGAATGCCATAAAACGGGTTAACCTCCGAATGCAGCTGAAATGACCACAACGTTATCTCCGTTGGAGAATGTGGTGATTTTCCAGTTCTCGTGCTTTACGATTTTGTTGTTGACAGCAACGGCTGTGCCGCCGGGGGCAATCCCTTCCCATTCGAGCAGTTCCTCCAACGTCATAAGGTCATTGGGGAGCTCTAAGGGCTTACTATTTAATTTAATACTTATCATTGGAAAAGTTTTTTTCATTAGGAGTCAGTTCGGGGTTGTCGTTCAAAAAGAAGTTTAATGGTCCCGGACCTCTCATGACGTGTAAATCCTTCGCTGTTTCGATCGCGTATTGCACATACGATCTCGACCGTGCCATTGCTGTTTTCAATCTGTATCCAAGAGCTAAATTGCAAGCAATCGCTGAAGAGAGCGTACACCCGGTGCCATGCGTGTTTTTAGTATCTATTCGAGGGAAACTGAAAGTATGAAGCGTTTCCCCTTCCAATAAGTAGTCGACTGCCATATCCTTGTTTACCGAGTGACCACCTTTGAGCAGCACATTCTTCGCNCCGGTTTCTATGCGTAACAATTCNCANGCCTTACGTGGATCNATAGTGGAAATATCCTCTCCTGCCAATTCTGAAGCCTCTATCAGATTGGGCGTAATGAGAGTGGCCAAAGGCATAAGGTNTCTTTTGAAAGCTTCGAGTGTCGCTTTCCCCGGTTTCACCAGATGCCCGCCATTGGTGGCAACCATCACCGGATCAACTACGATATTATCGACGTTATATTGTTTCAATTTACGTGCCACCATCTCTATAATCTCCGGAGAAGGGAGCATACCGGTCTTGACTGCATCCGGAGTCATAACCTCGAATATTGAGTCGATCTGAGCCTCCAGAAGTGAAAGGGATGCCGGTTCAACTCCATACACTCCTTTTGAGTTTTGTGCTGTAATTCCGGTTATGGCCGTTGCTGCGTAAACTCCGAGGGCGCAGCAGGTCTTGATGTCGGCCTGAATTCCGGCGCCACCTGTNTTGTCAGATCCGGCGATACTTAAAACTACCTTCATTAATTAAGAATTAGGAGTTGAGATTAAAATTTTTGCATGGGGCATATCTACATATATGCCTTATATTGGATCCTGATCTTCCTGGGGGAGAGCCGAGTTAATTGCTTCACGGCACTGTGCCATCAGAAGTTTAGTGTTGAATCCGCGTTCGCCCGGATAAATAGGCTTATGAATAGTCAGGCGGATAGTGGTAGGGGTCATATTGTATGTGAATCTGGGCATTGCCTTGAAACTGCCGTCGATTGTAACCGGTACTACCGGAAGTTTAAATTCTGCAGCTAACATGAACGCCCCTCTCTTGAACGGGATCATCTTGCCATCCCAGCTNCGGCTACCTTCGGGAAAGATCACGAGCGACATGCCGTGCTGAAGTGTAGCCTCAGATTCCGAAATCGTCTCNTTGATTCCGCCGATGCTTGAATCATCAACGAATATGTGNCCGGCACATTTACAGGCGAATCCTACCAGCGCCACCTTCTCNAGTTCCTTTTTCATCAGCCACTTGAAGTTGTGGTTCAGATAACCATAGATCGACCANATATCGTAAGCNCCNTGATGATTGGCAACAAAAACATAAGAGGTATTTTTGTCTATATTCTCACGCCCTGTCACTTTAACGCGNATAAGAAAGAGAATGCATGTGATGCGAGCCCAATAGTGAGGAGGGTAATAACCCCAGAAATCTTTGTTTCCCAGAGTCGAGCCTATGGCAGTGATGATAGAGGCAAGGATCGTAGCCACTAAGAAAAGCGGNCCNGCAATCAGCCATTGATATATAAAATAGAGTCCTTTGAGAATAATTTTCATAAAACTTCGTAGAAATTACACAGACCACAAAGATACAAAATCTTCCGAATCTATCAAACAATTTTTTACGCTTTATTGACTTTCTTGACAAAACCTAATGTACTTAACATTAGGACAGACATTCTCCCTTAAAAACGTCACNATTTTATAAATTTCAAGAAAATTAAAACAAATTCNACTATATTTTTAAGTTTATTTGCATATTTCAACAATTAAACATATCTTTGGCGAAAATAAANTAACCTTAACATTCACAAACCCATTCTTACCATGAAACTAAAAATTCTCGGTCTACTGATCTTAACCTCCGTTGGAATACAGATTTCCAACAAGACATTAGCGTTTTATTATGATGGCGCAGGAAATTTGATTAGAAGAAGTTTAGTCACGACTGGTTTGAGACCTTTTGGCGACGAGGCGGATACAGAACAGCCTCAATCCATGGAAGGACCTCAAATTACCGTTTATCCAAATCCCACTGATGGCCCATGCACTCTTGAAATCTCAGATCCCGCTGAATTTACAGTTGCAGACATATACATCTACGATATAATGAGTGGTTCCATTCAAAATAAAAAAGCAGATTCTCCTGTAATTGATCTTGATTTCTCAGGAAATGCTCCCGGAATATACATCATTCAGGTTATAACGCCATCAGGTGAAACTTATACTAAACTCATAAAAAAATGACGTTCCTCATGAAACATAAAATAATAACTTGCACTTTAACATATCTGCTTCTCTTTAGTTATGCCATTTCGGTTCATGCGGTTGTTACAACATTAACTCCGGACACCACCAGTAAATTTATTGGTTCATTTGCTGAAGAACGCGACCTGATTTACATTGATCCGATAAAAGCTGTCGGTCAGATCAATATCTCCTCTTCCACTACACCTTCCGGAGGAAAAATATATCAGGTTCCTATCGAATTAAACAACGGTATGAATGGATTTACGCCTCAGATAGGTTTTATTTATAACAGTCAAGGCGGAAATTCGGCATTAGGAATGGGATGGTCTTTATACGGCTTATCTGAGATAACCCGAGTGCATAAAAATATCCATTTTGACGGGATAGTGCAAGAAATCCGAATGGATAAGGACGATGCTTTTGAATTGGATGGTCAAAGATTGATATTTATTCCGTCTAAGTCAACAGCTTCTTACAATGTTTATCAGACCCGCGAAGGGAATGTCATGGTAAAAGGATATATTTCCTCCAACAATATTTCATATTTCGAGGTATATTATCCAGATGGGAAGAAATCTACTTTTGGAAGTAATTCCGCTAATTTTTCCAACGTTCATTATGCAATTAGTTCTTCTGAAGATTCTTTTGGGAATTTAATAACATACACATATCTCTCCTACGCTACTTATCCACTCATTTCTAAAATTGCCTACAATGGTAATTCCCTGGAATTTGAATATGAAAATAGACCTGATCCTATTAATGAATATGTGGCAGGCTTATCACTTAATAATTCTTATAGATTAAAAATTTTAAAAATCAAGGAAGGTCAATCAGAGTATAAATACAGCATGGAATATGCCTTGTATAATAACACCTCCATGTTAACGAAATTAGGCTTCGGCAACTCATCCGATTCCCTGAATCCTCTGAGATTTTACTATGGAACTGACAATAAAAGTAAAAAAATGGATTTTTCAGAATCAAGCACTCAATTACTTGAATGGTATACAGCGGATGATATCTATAGTCTCAATTTAACACCGGGAAAGTTTGATTACGAAAATGATTCCGACGGAATTTTTGCCTATCCATATAATAACCCTTACTATGTAAAAGCAGATGGAGGNTTACATTTCGAAAACCAATATACAGGTAACGAAGAAATTCTGCTTTATGCCGGACTTAATGATTCTTTTAGTGATCCCCTGCCTAAATTCACTACAGGGAAAGGATTTATAGATATTTTTACAGCGGATATAGACGGAAGCCAAGAAGATAAAATCATAAAAGTCAACAATATCGCGAATGGTTATAGCGATGAAATAATATTTTCAGTTTATGGAAGGAGTTCAATCACCGGCATAACACAGTTATACACAAGAAGATATTCTGTATCTTCAGCATTAACAAATAGTGCCGGGACCAAGAGTGTCACTCCCAAATATTATTACCCCGGAGATTTCAATGGAGACGGCAAGATGGAAATATTAGCTGTTTCAGCTCACACTCCACTTAACAATTACACCAAACCCTCTCAATGGTATATCTTTGATCTGGAGAGTAATAAGGTCCTTTTCAGTGGGGAGATATTCCCTTTTAACATCGGATTCACCGGAGAGAACGATGTAGATCCCGCTGTAGCATTAAACACTACGGATAAATTGGTTGTAGGAGATTTTGATGGCGATGGCAAATCCGAATTGCTGCACATCAGCGCCTCCGGCACTTATATTTTCTCCTTTGACGTAACAGGGGATCGGTTGACAAGNAAAATAACTGAAGCAACAGGAACCGTGGGCCTCAACCGTGNGGCAGTAGCCAATAGGAATCTTTTGACAGGAGATTTCAATGGCGACGGAAAAACCGANATTATATTATCTCCTNNAAGAAACGGAGATAGTAANANNTGGCTTCTTGGTATTTCCAAAGGATCTGGAGCCTTTTTGTATACTTCAGCCACATTGTGCNNAGCCAAGTCAGAGGAGGGATGCGGACAGACATTTATTGACGTTAACTCCGATGGCATTGCAGACCTTATTAATTATGACAAATATGGATTTACTTGTTATATACTTACTCGGTCTCTTAAGGTATTGGAATCTTTCCGTTACCATTATTCNCCCCTCGATACCGGAAGATTATTGATTCCGGCAAATATTAATTCCCGAAATTCNAAATCATCATTGGTGAGTATAAAAGACGGGAAAGTAATAAGATATTCTTTTGAACGAGAAGATAATAAGGAGGTTCTTCTTACTACNATGATNAATAGTTTGTGTGTATTTGAGAANAATGANTATAAAGATATAAAGAGTCATCCCTCTCAAATTGCCACTCCATCAGGAAACGAATATTTCTATACGATGGGCAGAGGTGCTGTATTCCCATATCTGAATATTCAGGAAAGCATACCGGTGTTATCTTCAACCTCGACAAGTGTAGCCGGTAAANCCTTAAATAAGACAGAGTTCAGTTATAAAAATGCCGTGGTTCATCTGCAAGGTCTTGGATTNTGTGGATTCGAAGAGATCAANTCTGTTGATCTNGATGGNAATTCGACTTCTGTGCATTATTTACCATATCAATTCGGACAACTTTCTTACGAAAAGAATAAAGATTCAGAGACTATTTATGAGAGTAAAAACGAGGTCGATGCAAATAAGATACTACATCGTCACATAACAAAAGCCAGCTCTACAGATTTTGCCTCCGGTGTAGAAAGCACCACCACATACTCTTATGACGCCTANGATAATCTGATACAAGAATCTACCACGTATTCCGACAACATCTCGGTAACTAAAAATTATGGTTATTATATAAATTCAACATTAGGAAAGGGATACTGTTCNAACATTAGGATTAAAGAATCAGAAGCGAGAACCGTTGGAAACGACACATACGAAAAAGAGACAAAAGTTGTCAGACATAAGAATGGGAAACCGATCGAGACATTAGAAACCATCGACGGAAATAAAGTGTGTGTTAAGCGGTATGATTATGACAATAAGGGTAATAGAACCTTCGAGGAGGAAGCCTGGTATGAATCCTCAAATACTTTAAGCCGAGATTTTTCCTATGACAGAAAAGGCAGGCTGGAATCTACATTCGATCCTCTCACTGGTCTGTATGAAGAATATGATTATGATGATTATGGAAGGAAATCATCTTATACAGATGAAAGAGGGAATAAAATTACTTATGAGTATGACGGTTTGGGACGTTTGACCAGAACCAACTATCCCGACGGAACCTATGAAAGCACTACACTTTCTTGGTCCGGCGATCCTGATAATGTTTATTATCAAAGTCAGATAGACAGAAACGAAGGTGTCAAAAATTTATATTATGACGCTTTGGGACAGAATACTAAAATTTCTGACAAGAGATTCAACGGAGAATTTCGCTCTGTGGATAGAACTTACGATAATCGCGGGCGATTAATTAAAGAGAGCTCTCCATATATAACTAAAAACAGCCCTTTATTATCATCATGGAGAACAATTGAATATGATAATTTTGACCGCCCTGTCAGAGTCAAGGATCCGGATGGCAGAATAATCGAAACCCAATATGGAGGCAATAAGGTAACTACTTTTTCTAACGGCACTATCGTTACGCGTCACTACAACTCCTTGGGTGACATAGTTAAGGTTGATGATGCCGCAGGTTCGACCATTTTTAATCTGGGTGCCGATGGTCAACCACAAAGTATATCAGCCCCGGGTGGTTATTTCACTATATCGTATGACGAATACAGAAGGCGTGTAAAAATGGTAGATCCCAGCTCCGGTACAACCACATTTACTTACGACGAAAATGGCAATCTCCTTTGCCAGACAATGGGTAATGCAAAGAGTGTCAGTTATAAATACGATGAATTGAACCGGAAGACCCGAATGGTGTCGACAGATCTCACTGTCAAATATTCATATAATGAATACGGAGACTTAACTAAGGAAGAAGCCACTACCGGAACATCAAGATATACCGAATACGATTCATTCGGAAGAATATCATCTGTATCCGATAAAGGTGTTGATGACAAGTCTCTGTCACGAAAGTATTCCTATGATAAAGGTCTTGTATCAGGAATCTTGTATTCATCTAATGGTAAGGAGTGGACTGAAACCTACGACTATTCTTTCGGACATAAAGTCTCTGTTAAGTTAGATGGAAAAGAGATCTACAGACTTGTGTCGGAAAATGGACTTGGACAAGTCCGGGAACTTCAGACCGGACCCGTTAAAAGAGTCTATGGATTCAGCAGAACCGGTCAGACATTATACCGACAATCATATTGTGATAACACTCTGCTTCAAGACATAGTGTACAGCTATGATGCAAACTCAACGAATGTTAAATCAAGGCAGTCAGGAACATTATCTGAATCTTTCAGTTACGATGACTTAAATAGGCTCACAAGTGACGGAACCACAGATATAACCTACGATATAAAAGGCAATATTCTGAATAAAAGCAAAAATAATGTTTTCACCTATAATGGTGCTTATCCAGACGGTTCTATTTTTTATCCATCCAGACCTTATACATTGACCACAGCTCAAATGCAGAGCGATCTAATGACTGTCGATGACCTTAAGATTACGTACACAGGCATGGGGCGCGTCAGCACCATTACCGAAGGGAATAATACAGCATCATTCATATACAATCAGGATAATGACCGTGCCTGCATGATTTTTGATGATACTCAAAACACATTGATTAGATACTATTTGGGCGATTGTCTCGAAATAGATGATGATTTCATTGCGGGGGTGAAAACCAAACTTTATCTAAATGGTGATTACTATGAGTCTCCAGTAGTGTTGGTGTCAGATAAATCGGGCGATCACCTCGTATACGTACTTAGAGATCATCTTGGAAGTATTACCCATCTTATAAACGAGAATGGAACTGTTTTGCAAGAACTCAGCTATGATGCATGGGGAAGAATGAGAAATCCATCTACAGGAGAATATTATGCAAAAGGTGAATCTCCTGTGCCTTATCTTGGCCGTGGATTTACAGGACACGAGCACCTGACATGGTTTGAGTTTATCAATATGAATGCACGCTTCTATGATCCGATTCTCGGTCGTTTTATATCCCCCGACCCCAATATTCAGGATCCAGAAACGTCCCAGAATTTCAATCGTTATGCCTATGCATTGAATAATCCATTATCTTACAAAGATAAAAATGGTGAATTCTTTATTTTAACGGCATTAACGGCGATACTCGAATTCGGTAAGAATCTGTTTACACGTGGCGTAAATTTCGATCATTATAACTGGAAAGCTACCCGTAATGCTTTTAAAATTGACATGGGAGTATTTAAAGGTAATTTCCTACAGGTAATGAATAAACTTACATNNGGATTCGTTAATACAATNGCTGGTAATGTTATAGCTCATACTTATAATATTGCCGGGAAGNTTGANAATGTCTCCGATATGGAGGGAATGNTNGCATTGTCNGGGGNNACNANAGGGNANAGNGCATTCACAGTTGGATGCTATTCAATGGGTCCNGANGGNTATCAGGCGACNTGGAAAGANCANCTGTTTGTGCATGAATACGGTCATTACATTCAGTCTCAAAGAATGGGACCTTTCTATTTCCAGATAGTTGCTATCCCAAGCCTTCTAAGTGCTGCTTTTACATCGAAATGGGCTGGAATGGATCATGATTTCAGGTGGTTTGAGATTGATGCAAGCAGATGNGGNGCNCGATATTTCGANAAGAANTATGGTTCAGGCGCGTCTGGTTATAAGAAGGCGAGTCCGGATTACTTTGATAGAGAATCTTTCGAAACCTATCAAGGTGGTCAATATAACATAACACCATACATTAATCCGCGAACAGGGAGAAATACTCAGGAATACAGCCCAACACACGGCAGTAATGTGATATTCTGGGATTTTATTTTATAGAATACAACAATAACAGTTTTATTATGAAGTCATTTTTTTGTCATATTATAATCGGCATAACACTCTGTGGTACATTGACCAGCTGTGAGGGGGGGACTCTTTTCTATGACTATATTATCAGTAATAATTCTTCACAAGAAATACACTTAATTTTTTATCCTTACGAAAANGGTGAAGATGATTATGTTTATAAAGATTACGCCCCGATATATCGTAGTAATAATGGATTCTGGTATGGTGTCTCATATTTAGGAAAAGAGCAAACGGTATTAAATAATTTGCCGTTACAATCTCTTAGTCTTCCACCCGGTGAATCTATANNATTTACATATCCTGAATATGGAGAGAACCTGACTATAAATNCAGAAACTCCTGATACACGNGCTATTTGGTTAAGACAAAATTGNGTGAAGCAAATATTAATTGGNGAAGATAGTGAAATGAATCATTTAGAGCTATCAGCTGATTATTGGTCTAAATCNNCNAACTGGNTAATNCAAAATGAAAGTCAATATTCGATCGAATATTGGTTGATCATAGATGACGAGGTCATCCGAGAATATGGCATNGCTGATCATCAAGATCACTAATCCTTCTTAACCATGGAACCAAGTGGTGAAACAACATATCGTGTGCTAATACCAGCATGGGCAGCAAATATCAAAATTTCAGNCCGACAAATGGCANTAATGTGATATTCCGGGATTTTATTTATAAATTACGATTAAANTGCTTTAAATATGAGATATATTATCTATCAAATATTTTTATACACCATATTTTGTGTATGTATGTGTAGTTGTGACCCCACTACCAGTTATAATTACATAATTAACAATAGATCTTATCAAAATTTATCCATCATATTTTATCCTGAAGAAAATCCGCTAACACCCAGCCCTGATGTCAAAGAATATACTTATGGGACTTTAAACGGTCACTTATATTGGATTAGCTATGTTGGTAATGAAAGTGATTTGATAGACTATCCTATCAAATCACTCAATCTTAACGCCGGAGAATCTCTGAATTTTTTTGAATTAGCGGATGGTCATCTTTTCATTAGTAAAAAACCGGAGAAAGGAGGAAGCGCACCTTTATGGNTGCAAAATAATTGCATCGAAAAAATTATAATAGTGAGTGACGATAAAACTACTGAACGTGAAATTTCAGTTGACTACTGGTCAAATCCCTGTAATTGGATAATACANAATAAAAAATATGATTCGATCGAATATTGGCTGGTGATTGATGATGGGGTGATCCGAGAGCATAGCATTGACAATCACTAAGATCACTAAACCATCTGAATCATGAAACTGAAGATAGAATGCTGGCATTGTCGGGAGTGATCTCAAAGGAAAGAGCATTTACTGTCGGATGCTATTCAATGGGTCCGGATGGTTATCAAGCGACATGGAAAGACCATCTGTTTGTGCATGAATACGGTCATTACATTCAGTCTCAAAGAATGGGACCTTTCTATTTCCAGATAGTTGCTATCCCAAGTCTTCTGAGCGCAGCATTTACATCNAAATGGGCTGGAATGGATCATGATTTCAGGTGGTTTGAGATTGATGCAAGCAGATGCGGTGCACGATATTTCGACAAGAAATATCGTGCAGGCACGTCTGGATATAAGAAGGGAAGTCCGGACTACTTTGATCGAGAGCTGTTCGATAAAGGTTATAGTACACCACATACCAACCCAAGACATAATATCTACGACCAAGAGCCAAATCCGACTCACGGCAGCAATGTAGTGTTCTGGGATTTTATTCTGTAATATTCAACTTAATTGTGTTAGTTATGAAAACACTTATTTATATTTTAACTTGTATAATATCGTGTATATTGACGACCAGTTGTGAACGGGGCGGACGCTATTACTATATTGTCAGTAATAATTCTTCTCAGGAAATTCATCTAATTTTATATCCTGACGAAAAGGATATAAAAGATGACCTTGATTGTCAATGTTATAATCATATCTATTGGAATAATAATGGATATTGGTACAATGTACGTTATTTAGAGGATGAGGCTAAGGAGATGGACTGCCCTTTACTATCGATTAACCTTAAATGCGGAGAATCAATAAAATTCACATTGTATGATCCATCTGAGTATATTACTGAAAATCCTGAAACTCCTAATACCTATGCAATTTGGTTAAGACAGAATTGTCTTAACCAAATATTAATCGTCGAAGATAGCGAAATAAAAAGTTCAGAACTATCATACGATTATTGGTCTAAATCCTCCAACTGGATAATACAAAATGAAAGTCAATATTCGATCGAATATTGGTTGGTGATTGATGATGAGGTCATCTGTGAATATGGCATCTCTGATAATCAAGATCTCTAATCCTTCTTAACCATGAAGCTATTCGGTTTATTTGCATTGACAGTCACGGTCGAAGACCATGATGGTTTTAATATAATACAGGGGTAATATTAAAAACTGCAGTTATGGTTACAAATAGTTATAATGGTTTGATGCTAAGCAAAATGAATAAGTAAGTATTCAAAATTAAACGATATTAAGTGAATTAGTTACTTTTTATACTATCTTGGGCTTCTTTTTTGCCGCTTTTAACTTGCAGCTCAGTCTAATACGAAAGTATTCTCCTTCGCTCCGCGTCAAAATCGCCTAAAAAATAAGCTCCAATATAGTATAAATTAATTTTGAACACTTACTTACTTGAGAAACTTGAGTTGCTTTTATATAGAAAAAAGAGAATCAGTGACGATTCTCTTTTTTCTATAATTATAATTGATTTCAATTTATGGATGGAGTTATTCCTCGTCGGAGGCTTCTGCTTCGGGGGCGATCAACTTGTAGCCTTTGCCGTGGATGTTGATAATCTCGATGGAGGGATCATCTTTGAGAAGTTTACGCAATTTGGTGATGTAAACATCCATGCTTCGTGCGTTGAAGTAGTTGTCGTCGATCCAGATTGCCTTGAGGGCATAGTTGCGCTCAAGAATGTCGTTGACGTGTGAGCAGAGAAGGGCAAGAAGCTCGGATTCCTTGGTGGTGAGTTTCTGGGTTTTGTCGTCGGCAATGAGCACCTGTTTCTGAGTGTCGAATGTGTATTTGCCGATTTTGTAGACAGTAACCTCTTTTTCCTTCTTCCCTTTTACACGACGCAGGATAGCACCGATGCGGAAAGCAAGCTCCTCAACAGAGAACGGTTTGGTGATATAGTCATCCGCACCGATCTTAAAGCCTTCGAGCACATCCTCTTTCATGGCTTTCGCTGTAAGGAAGATAATAGGCACCTCGCTGTTGACATTGCGAATCTCCTGAGCCAGCGTGAAACCGTCTTTCTTCGGCATCATCACGTCTAAAACACAGAGGTCGTATTTACCCTTTAGAAATGTCTTATACCCTTTTTCTCCGTCGGGGCATAGGTCGACACTGAATCCTTTCGCCTGAAGGAACTCGCGCAACAGCATTCCCAAGTTCTCATCATCTTCGCAAAGGAGTATTTTAAGTTTCTCGTCCATTTTATGTAGTATTTTAATTATTCTGCTATAATTTTCTGATTATAAATGTGTAAATTTATGTGAAAAGCATTTGTATCTGCTTAAGAATTTTAATAAATTTCACATTCTTTAATTATATAACAATCAAAACGTGAAAATTCCGCATCAACTTGATAAAATTTGTATAAATAATGTTTTATCGTGGTCTTATTCCCCGTTATAAAGCGGCAGGGTGATGATGAAGGTTGATCCTTTGCCATATTCGCTTTCTGCTACAATATTTCCACCGAAGATTGTTATCATCTTCTTCACGTAAGCCAAACCGAGTCCGAAGCCCTTGACATCGTGGCGATTTCCTGTGGAGACGCGATAGAATTTATCGAAGATGCGTTTCAGGTTGTCTTTCTTGATACCGATACCGTTATCTTTGATTCTGATTTCAAGGCGGTCGTCGGAAATGTCCAAAGTCGAGATCTCCAATTTAGGAGCCCTCTCCTCATCCATATATTTGACTGCGTTGTCGAGGAGGTTGAAAATCACATTGGTGAAGTGCATTTCGTCGACGCGGACCTCCGCATAAAGAGCCTGGATATCGGTCTCTATTGTGCCACCATATTTCTCAACCTTGATTTTGAATGTGTTGACAATGTTGGAGATAATATTATTCGCGTCGACCACTGTAAACTTCATGGCTGCACCCTTATTGTCGAACACCGACATCTGCAGCACTTTCTCAACTTGGAACCGGAGTCGCTTACTCTCCTCCGTAATCACCTCCGATAGATGCTTAAGAGTGCCCTCTGATTTGCGTATCGATGGGTCGGAGAGCATCTGACCGGCCAGCGAGATTGTGGAGATAGGGGTCTTCAACTCATGGGTCATATTATTGATGAAATCCGTTTTCATTTCCGTAAGATTCTTCTGACGGAAAGCCAGAATAATCGTATAGAGGAAAATAATCAGAAGAATACCGGTNAGTATAAGAGTAGGTATAATAAAGCGAACNGAGGAGAATATGTAAGATTTTTTTGTGGGGAATTCAACTTTAAGGTTATAGTATGTATCGGAGTTGGAGAAGAGGGGAATGCTGTACACATTGTTTTTGGCATTCTCCTGATAACCGTCGGTGGAGTAGATCATATTGCCGCGCACACCGTAAATGGCGAACACGAACGGCACGTTCATCCCATTATTGGATAATTCGGTGCTGAGACAATTGCGTATCATGGTTGAATCTGCGC
Source organism: Bacteroides sp. (assembly GCA_014802175.1). Classification (GTDB taxonomy): domain Bacteria; phylum Bacteroidota; class Bacteroidia; order Bacteroidales; family Muribaculaceae; genus Lepagella. The sequence goes on along the minus strand of JAAVCU010000009.1, from coordinate 31,195 downwards.
GCTCCATAACCGGTCTGCCACCTGATTCGCGTAAGATGGAGAGGATCACTTCATTGAGCAATCCTTTCTGATAAAGATATTGGCTGCGGATCACCTCCTGCATGTTGCGGTATCGTTGCGTGAGGTTCTGTGTAGGCGACGGTATGATGTTTCCCGGATCCACGAAGGTGTTTTCAGTTGCCTTGGTGTTGGTGTAATCGTGATAGAAACTGGACTCAATTATATTCACATCCTTTTCGAGGAAATATAATGTCTCTTCTCGTTCAAGAAATTCGGAAGTGGCATAGAGGGAGCGCATCACACCCTCAGAGAATTGTTCATCGCGCATTTTGACCATGTTTTCGAGATACATGATCTGGAAATATAGCAACACTCCGAAAGTGAGTGCCATAACCACTGTCAAGAGCCAGATAATTGATTTTTTCATAACGATATCGGTTTCTCAAATTCACAAACCTATTAAATTAACAAATAATAACGTTTCTGTGTTTAAAGAAATTTAAATTTTGGTTGGTGATTCGTCAGATTTGCAATTTTGGTGTTAAATTTGCATTATAATAGTAGTAATGACTTTTGCGAAAATGAAGATATATAATAAATTGATGATGATAGTGGCGCTTGTGGCCTTGATGTTGTCGGGGTGCAGGAAAGAAGAGCCGTCAATTGCCACTCCGGAGCAGATGGTGCTGATCTACGCCATAAACCACAACAATCTGTCGGGAGATCTGGTGCAGAACGAGCGCCAGATATTAAGTGCGATGCAGAATCTGAGTACCGATAAATATAAGGTGTTGGTCTATAAATACACATCGAGAAACAGTAATCCTGCTCTTTTTGAGGTTACTAAAAATAATGGAGAGGCGGTGTTTACTCAGGTAAAGGAGTATGATAAGTCTATCCTGTCTGTAAATCCACAGCGTATCAATGATGTGATAGAGGATGCAATCGCGTTATACCCGAATCTGAAAAAGGATATATTTTTCTGGGGGCATGGCAATGGCTGGGTCAATCCCAATAAGTATTCGGCATCAAAAGAGGCGACTTCGGTGGATAAAGAGAATAAGCTCGTTGCTCCACAGTCGTTCGGCGGTGAGTATGTAGATGACAATTCCACGACAACAGAATATGTGGATATTGATGAAATGGCGAATGCGATCCCCGACAATGTGTTTGACGCAATCTGGTTCGATTGTTGCTATATGTCATCGATAGAAGTTGCGTATCAATTACGCAACAAGTGTAATACTTATGTTGCTTATCCGACAGAGATCATGGCCGACGGTCTTCCTTATTCAAGGGTGCTTCCGTATGTGATCGAATCGCGAGATTTTAAATCTGCGGCGAGGGAACTGTATCTGTATTACAATGACCGTTCGAATCCGTTGCCTGTAACCGTAGCTGTGATGAGAATGGATAAGATAGAAGGTTTGGCTGAGGTCTCAAGACGAATATTCGCTCTTGGAGATGTGCGCCCTTCCACCACCGGTATGCAGAATTATTCCAGATTTTCCAATGCTCCTTATTGGGATTTCGGGCAATATATGCGAGAGTATATCGTTGCCAATACATCGGAGGGAGATGCTTTGCGAACGGAATTGAAAAGCGAATTGCAGTCGGCAATTGATAATTTTGTGATTTACAGCGCGGCTTCCGATTATGACTTCAATTATTACGCAAAACCGATTCTGAAAGAGAATTTTTCCGGTCTGAGCGCACACAATTATGTCGGCGGTAACTCAGAGCGTGAAACGTTCTATCGAAAGCTCGACTGGTTTTCCGCTACACGATGACTATATATAACCTGAAATAAATATATGATACAGACAGAATTGCCGCTAACAGGCGGAGGTGAGATGCCGGAAATTCCATCCGGGATGCAAGTTTTGGGAGAGCTCAAGGGTCTGAGTTTCGATGATGCTATCTCGAAGATAGCCAACGGCCTCGTAAGTTTCAGTTTCAAGCTCCTGATTGCCATACTTGTATTTTATGTAGGGCGGTTTATAATCCGTAAGCTCTATAAAATGACGCTGAACGTGATGACGCGTCGCAAGATGGATGCTTCACTGACAACGTTTGTGTTGTCGCTGATAAAGATGGTGTTATACTTCATTCTAATCATCACCATCATCGGCATACTTGGAATTGAAACGAGCAGCTTCCTCGCCATCTTTGCCTCGGCCGGTGTCGCAATCGGTATGGCTTTGAGTGGAACACTCCAGAACTTTGCGGGTGGAGTTTTGATTCTTCTCCTCAAACCCTATAAAGTGGGTGACTTTATCGAGACACAGGGATACACNGGAACAGTAAAATCGATTCAGCTATTTCATACGGTAATCAACACCACCGACAACAAGGCGATAATCGTGCCTAATGGTGGTCTCTCGACCGGCACCATCAATAACTATTCGCTTGAAAGCTATCGCCGCGTAGACTGGAATATCAGTCTCGCATACGAAACAGATCTTGCAGCTGCAAAAGCCGCTATTCTCGAAATGCTTCAAAGTGATTCAAGGATTGTGAAGCAATATATCGAGGATGATATTATGTATCGCGAAGAGCAAGCTGCGCAAGCAAATAAAAACGAAGAGCAGCCGCATGATGAGGAGGAGGAAAAGCCGAAACGCTGGTGGAACAAACTTATGCCGCACCTGAAAAAGCGTAAGGAGGTTATTCACAATAAACTCACTGACGACATTGAGATGAATGCTGCAATTCCAACTAAGATAGACCGCAGTCCGTTTGTGGGTTTAAGTGCGATGGAAGACAGCAGCATCACGATTGTGGCCCGCGCATGGACTCACAATTCCAATTACTGGCCACTGTTCTTCGCAATGAACGAGCGTTTCTTCACTGAACTTCCGCAGCGCGGGTTCTCATTCCCCTTCCCGCAGCTCGATGTTCATGTCAACCAACTTCAAGGGTAGACGACTGCATAGTAAGCAGGTCAATCATAAAGATTTTATTGTAAAGCATCTCGCCGGCACCGGTGAGGTGCTTTATTGCTTCCGAGGCTTGCAGACAAGCAATGACACCCGCTGCAGGTCCCATCACTCCACCTAACGAACAGGGAGTGAAACCCTGACCGGCAGTCTGCGGACTGAATATGTCGGAGTATTTGGCTGTTCCGGGAGCGCAGCTCATAACCTGTCCGCGAAATTCCGAGACTCCTCCTATGCAGTAGGGGATTTCAAGCTCGCTGCACGTCTGGTCGGTCATATATTTTGACGAAGGATTGTCGGTGGCGTCAATTACAAAATCGCACCCCTTGAACAGTTCCGAAGCGAGACCGGCAGTTATCATCTTTTCCACTGCATTAACCTTACAATCAGGATTGAGGGCTGTTATCCGTTGAGCCAATATNGTTGCTTTGGATTTTCCTGCCTGCGCTGTGTCAAAGAAAAGCTGACGTTGAAGATTAGAGATGTCGATTGTATCAAAATCTGCAATTATCAGATTCCCCACTCCTGCCCCGGCGAGATACATGGCGCACACGGAGCCCAAGGCGCCGCAGCCTACAACTGCCACTTTACTGTTATTAAGTTTCTCAACTCCGGCTCTTCCTATCTCCGGAATGGCAATCATCCGGGAATACCGGATTCTTTTATCTTCTTCCATTTATTTTTCTCACTTACTTATTTTATAAAATATACGCGGACCTGACCCACAGGTAGTTTGCCGACCATATAGAGTGGAATATGTTTGGAATCAGCTGAGATCCAAGTGTCAATGTCGTCGCTTGATTTCTTTTTTCCGTCGGTTGTGAAGGTGAACTGAATGTGATATGCCTCTCGTTCGGACTTGTCCCTCAGCTTTATTTTCTCTTTGCCCAGACAGCGGATAGAGATAGATTCAGCTTTGGAGCCGGAGAAGATTGTGGCTTTTGCCTCTTTACCTTTTTGCAAATCATCGTAATTTATAAGACGAAGGTAATAGAACACCGAAAGCATATCGTAAACCGGACCGGAACCGGTCAGCTTCTTATCGGTTACGACCACAGACCCGTCTTTATGTGTGCGGAGTCGCTTGCAAACGCCCGTGGCAGTTGCGCCCGAGAATGAATAGGAGATATCGTCTCGTGAATAGCGCCCTTTCTCATGCGCAATCTTTGAATAGGAGAGGGGCTTCATATCGGAGATACGCAATTTGCCCAACAACGTGTCGCGCACCTCATAAATCTTATCCGCCCAGGGTTTAGTTTTGGCGGTAAGCATAAGGTCGTAATTGTTACCATTCCTATGCAATGAAAGTGTGGCGTCACCGGCGTCTTTGTGGATAAGTCCCCACTTATAGGAGATAACGTAATGCAAAGACTCGTTGCTGAAGCCTGCGGCGGATGCCTCTGAAGAGATTAAAGCTATCACAGCACCCAGTATTAATAAAATCACTCTTTTCATAATCATACTTTTAACTATCTCTCTACCCACTTAAAATAACTACTCTCTCCTCACTAAAGATCACTCCTCACTAAAAAAGAGACACCACAGTCAGCGATGTCCCTCATAGTCAAGATTAAGTGTGTTTCGGTCTATTTGTTTGTGAATGTGATGTGTGGCAAACACGTTGCCGACATCAATAATATTTTTCAAGTTCAGCCTCAAGCTGTGCAACCTGATGAACACCCGATGCACGCCATTTCACCTCACCGTTCTGGAAGATGATAAGTGTAGGCACTGAGCGCACGTTGTAAAGAGCGGATAATTGCTCATTTTTATCAACGTCGATGGTGAGGATTCGTGCTTTCTCACCAACCTTCTGATGCAATTCCTCAAGGATAGGGTGCATCATCTTACAAGGACCACACCAAGTTGCAAAGAAATCAACGAGAACAGGTTTCTCGGATTTAATAATGTCATCAAATTTTTCCATAGTATAATCTAATTATGAAGTTGTTTAAACTAATTTGCGAAAGTTAAAATTTTAGTTAAATATATTCTTTTATTAACCTTTACGGATCTTTTTGGATTCTTTCTCCCTTTTCATCGGTGCCAACCGAAAGGTTGCCTCCTCTTCAAATGAAGAAATCATCTCAAAAATATCTCGTAAATCTTAATAAAAAATTAGTTTAAACAACTTCTAAGTTTATTATTAAAACAATCGGGGAGGGATAAAGTTTAAGAGGAGCCGGTCGCTCAGACCGACTCCCCTTAAATATGATAATTGGGAAAGTATACGAATGTATAGAGTGTNTGATTAATTCTTGAATACAAGTTCGTCGTCCTTGCGNTCGATGATGATCGGGTGTTCGCGATCCACTTTCTGTGCCAGAATATCTTTGGAAAGCTGGTTGAGCACCATCCTCTGAATGGTACGTTTAACCGGACGGGCACCGAATTCAGGNTCNTATCCATCTTCGGCAAGCAGATCCAATGCTTCTTTGGTGACATCGAGGGTGATGCCATTGGAAGCAAGCATCTTCTTCACGCTCTTAACCTGGATCTCAACAATCTCAAGAATCTCCTTCTTGTCAAGCGGTGTGAACATCACTGTCTCATCGATACGGTTCANGAATTCAGGNCGGATGATCTGTTTCAAGCGGTCCATTACATCCTGTTTGGTCTCAGAGATCACATTCTCCTTCTCCTCCTCACTCTTATCGTTGAATCCCTGGAATCTTTCGCGGATAATATCTGAACCCATATTTGAGGTCATGATAATGATGGTGTTCTTGAAGTTGATGAAACGTCCCTTATTGTCGGTAAGTCGTCCATCATCGAGCACCTGCAGGAGGATATTGAAGACATCGGGGTTGGCTTTCTCTATCTCATCGAAAAGCACGACNCTGTAAGGTTTNCGGCGCACNGCTTCGGTGAGCTGACCACCCTCGTCGTAACCAACGTATCCCGGAGGCGCTCCGACGAGTCGTGAAACGGAGTGTTTCTCCATATATTCCGACATATCGATACGAGTCATCATATCTTCATCGTCGAACAGATATTCNGCCAATGCTTTGGCAAGCTCNGTCTTACCTACACCGGTTGTNCCGAGGAAGATGAATGAACCGATAGGTCTGCGCGGATCGTTAAGACCGGCGCGTGAACGGCGAACGGCATCTGATACCGCACGGATAGCGTCTTCCTGACCAACAACACGTTTATGAAGTTCCTCCTCAAGGTGGAGAAGTTTCTCTTTCTCACTCTGAGCCATNTTCTTCACGGGGATTCCGGTCCAGCGGCTCACAACCTCTGCNATATCTTCGGCATCAACCTCCTCTTTGATCATGGCTCCTTCACCCTGAAGCTCTTTCAGCTTCTCCTGAATAGCCTTGTTCTCATCTTCTTTCTGCTTGATGCGTGAATATCTGATTTCGGCAACCTTNGCATAATCACCCTCGCGCTCTGCGCGGTCAGCCTCGTAGTTGAGCTGCTCGATNTCAATCTTGTTCTGCTGAATCTTATTGATCTCGGTTTTCTCAGCCTGCCATTTGGCNCGAAGTGATTTCTCAGTGTCGCGAAGNTTGGCGAGATCCTCATCAATCTCCTTCAACTTATAAGTATCGTTCTCACGCTTGATGGCCTCACGCTCGATTTCAAGTTGCTTGATCTTACGCGATGCCTCGTCAAGAGCCTGCGGCTGTGAATCCATCTCAAGACGCAGTTTTGAGGCAGCTTCATCAATAAGGTCAATAGCCTTATCAGGAAGGAAGCGGTCGGTGATATAACGAACGCTCAACTGAACGGCGGCGATNATNGCCTCGTCCATGATGCGTACTTTATGGTGGTTNTCATANCGCTCCTTGAGTCCGCGGAGGATTGAAATTGCCGACATCTCNTCAGGCTCGTCTACCATAACCTTCTGGAAACGACGCTCAAGTGCTTTATCTTTTTCNAAATATTTCTGATATTCATCGAGGGTGGTTGCACCGATAGAACGGAGTTCACCACGNGCNAGNGCCGGTTTGAGGATATTGGCTGCATCCATGGCGCCTTCACCTTTTCCTGCTCCTACGAGTGTGTGGATCTCATCAATGAAAAGGATGATTTCGCCATCGCTTTGAGTAACCTCGTTGACGATAGCCTTGAGTCGCTCCTCGAATTCACCTTTATATTTAGCGCCTGCAACNAGCGCACCCATATCAAGAGAATAGATCTGTTTTGATTTCAGATTCTCNGGNACATCNCCTCTGACGATACGCATTGCCAATCCTTCGGCTATAGCGGTNTTACCNGTACCCGGTTCGCCGACAAGCATCGGGTTGTTTTTGGTGCGTCGTGAAAGGATCTGAAGCACACGGCGGATCTCCTCATCACGTCCGATNACCGGGTCAAGTTTACCATTGCGTGCGCGATCGTTAAGGTTGATAGCGTATTTGCTAAGAGCCTGATAACTCTCCTCNGCACTCTGGTCNTTTACNGTGTTACCTTTGCGGAGTTCTTTGATTGCAGCCAAAAGTCCGTCTTCGGTGATGCCGTTGTCTTTAAGAATCTGCGAAGCTTTGTTGCGGGTTTTCAAAATACCCATCAGCATCGATTCAACGGAGACATANTCATCGCCCATCGATTTGGAGAAATCAACGGATTTCTGGAGTNCGTCGTTGGATTCACGGCTAAGCATGACATCGCCACCGCTAACCTTGGGTANTGCGCTGATAGCCTGATCCACACCAACCTTGACACCATTCAGGTTTGCGCCAAGCTTCTGGAATATGAAGTTGACTATAGTTTCGCTTTCCGAGAGGATTGCCTTCAACAAGTGCACCGGTTCAATCTGTTGCTGCCCGGCNTGCTTGGTATAGTCAATTGCCTTTTGGACAACCTCCTGCGATTTGATAGTGAAATTGTTAAAATTCATAATATTAAATTTTGATAATNATTTCTATCGTGTGATTTTACTTATTTAACAAACTTTAGTTGTGAATAGTTGACTTTCTCCGACAATATTCTCAATNTCATTGTGCCATCCGGGACTTTGTTTCAGGACTTTGTTATGATATTATCATATATTTATCATGTANTACGANTTACTTNAGTTAAATATTCNATAAAATTGCAATTGATTGGGGGAATAATGCGGAGGAAATTGTTATATTTGCAGAANTAATTATTAAAGTATATATACCTTAAAATTTTTGGATATGAGCAAGCCATACGTAATAGGAATGGATATGGGTGGCACTAACACCGTTTTCGGTATCGTTGATGCACGAGGTCAAGTTATTGCCAGTGATTCTATAAAGACTTTGAAACACGCTAAGTTTGAGGATTATGTAAAGGATCTCCACAAGGCTGTGAAGCGTCTGATGGAGGCAAATGATGCCGTGGGTAAGATCAAGGGAATCGGTATCGGTGCGCCGAATGCTAACTATTACACAGGCGAGATCGTGAAGGCTCCGAATCTTCCGTGGGGACCGGTTGTGCCTTTGGCTGAGGAGATCAGCAAGGCTTTCGATGGCATTCCGGTTGCTGTCACCAATGATGCCAATGCGGCGGCATTGGGTGAGATGACCTACGGAGCAGCCCGCGGTCTCAAAGATTTCATCATGATNACNCTTGGCACCGGTGTCGGTTCCGGAATTGTTGTTAACGGTCAGGTTGTATATGGTCATGACGGTTTTGCCGGAGAACTCGGTCACGTTATCGTCAAACGTAATAACGGNCGAGTTTGCGGTTGCGGACGCACAGGCTGTCTGGAGGCTTATTGCTCTGCTACGGGTGTTGCACGCACNGCACGTGAGTTCTTGGAATTGCGCTCNGAGCCATCCATTCTTCGTGATCTCGATATCTCGTCTATCACCTCNAAGGATGTNTATGATGCNGCTATGGCNGGCGACAAACTTGCAAAGGAGATTTTCGAATATACCGGAACTATCTTGGGTGAGGCNATGGCGGATATGGCTGCATTCTCAAGTCCACAGGCATTTATCCTTTTCGGTGGCTTGACAAAGAGTGGCGAACTGCTCCTCAAACCGATCAGAGAAGCTTATGACAAGAGTGTGTTACCAATCTTCAGGGGAAAGGCGAAGATTATCCTTTCNGAATTGAAGGAGAGTGATGCNGCNGTGCTCGGAGCTTCTGCACTCGGCTGGGAGGCAAAATACCACTATGAATCACCATCTACTCTTGCTACAGTGGAGCAGTAATCGNTTAACATTNGAAAAAATATAACGTGCATCGGCGTCGGAGCTGATGCACGTTTTGTTTTAGCAGATGAGCTGTAATCAGAAGTGTTTGAGTTCCTGGTATAACATGTGAACGGGCAACCCCATTACGTTGTAGAAACTTCCTTTTATCCATTCCACCGCCACGGAGCCTATCCATTCCTGGATGCCGTANGATCCGGCTTTNTCGAGNGGNAGGAAATTATCGATGTAATAATTTATNTCATCTTCTGTTAATGACGCGAATTTTACCTCAGTCTCGCAAGTGAAGCTNGTGCGTCGGCAGGTTGTAAGCAGACATACCCCTGTNACTACTTTGTGAACTTTTCCCGACAATTCACTCAACATGGCTTTTGCCTCTGCATTGTTGGCAGGTTTGCCATATATCTTGTTATCAAGTATCACTACAGTGTCGGCAGTAATCACAAGATCGTTATCTTTCATCTTTGACAAATAAGCGTCCGCTTTCTTGTTCGCCAAGAAGAGGGGTACTTCACTCTTGACCATATCTTCCGGATAATCTTCCGTAATACCACCGATGCTGATGCAGTTAAATGGGAGTCGTATGGTAGATAACAATTCTCTGCGGCGAGGCGATTTGCTCGCAAGCAGTATATGATATTTATTTAGATTCTGAAACACGATTNATANTTAATAATTAATAATTAATNATTAATNATTAGTAGCTGACNCAAGTGTCCATAATTACTAATTNNTAACTNCTNATTNCTAATTAGAGCAAGTATTACCATCCGAAGGCGCGGGCGTCGGATAGCCANTGGTTGTTGGCTTTGAGCACTTGCTCCACNATNTCGCGNACGCAACCGTANCCTCCGTTGAAACGCGATACGTANGCTGCTGTCTCTCTTGCTTCCCAGCATGCATCGTTAGGCGCGCAGGGGAGCCCTACGTGGCGCATACACTTCAAATCCGGTATATCGTCNCCAATATANATTACTTCCTCAGGGGTAAGTCCATTNTCGGTTATCCATTTTTCAAGTATCTCTAATTTGTGAGATGCTTTNTGATAGATATCCTTTATGCCGAGAGCNGAGAAACGGTTGTAGATAGCGGGTGAGTTTCCACCGGTGATGATCGCCATCTTGTAATCATATTTCGCGGCAAGTTGCAAAGCATACCCATCCTTGATGTTTGCCATACGCATCGGTTCACCATCTGCCGACATCGGGATTACCGAGGGCGAAAGAACACCGTCTACATCAAAGACGAACCCTTTTATCTTTGTGAGATCGTAATTTATACCGCTCATATATTCTATTATTCTTTAAATGACTGGATTATGGAAGAGGTTAGGAGATTGTATATCTCTATCTGCTCTTGAGGAGCATTAGATTTTAGGAGGAAATCGAGGTGAGAGTTTATTGTGTTAGTGTCGCGACGTCTTGCCGGGCCGGTCTGCGCATCGTGAGGAGACATTGTCCCTGTTTTGTTGAGGGTCTCTTTAAGCAATGGTCTGATTACGTCAAAGTTCATGCCATTCTCTTTAAGTATGGAGTCTGAAATCGACCAGAGGTGGTTTACGAAATTGCAGGCGTAGACCGATGCAACATGCAATGCTCTGCGTTTGCCCGAATCTGCTTTAATAACGTTTTTGCTGACTTTCCCTGCCAGTTCCATAAGTTTGTCGGCAACCTCTCCCGATGACCCTTCGATGAAGAAGGGAATTTCCGAGTAGTCGAGAGACTTATCCTTCGTGAATGTCTGCAGTGGATAAAAAACGCCTGTCGGCTCACTGCGTGAGTCAAGAACATCGATGGATGTAGAACCGGAAGTGTGGGCAATAATGGAGTTTAACTTCGGGAGCTTATCAGCAACTTCAGCGATAGCATTGTCAGAAACCGAGATAATGGTGAAATCTGCATCTTCGTGAAGTCCCTCGAATGTATGCGGATTGACCATCGTCGGATATATTCCCTCGACAGCATCGAATGCCCGTAGGAGATGTGTCGCGACATTTCCGCGTCCGATTATATTGATAATGGTAGGTTGCATCGGTTTATCGTTAAGTAAGTTCTAATTACTCTCCACATCGCGGTTCAGATCGGTTATAATGCTGATTGGTGATATGAAGCCGGCTATAGTCAGTTTATTGAGGTAATTTTTCTCCTTATCGCTGCTTTCCGGATCGTTCATTCGTTTGAACATATCAATCGCCACACGCCCCATGGTGTTGCGGATATTGATTTCTATGCATGGATGGATATTGGAGTCGCCCGTAACCAGCATATCGATTCCGACCGGTCCGGAATAGAAGGGAGCCACATAGTTTTCCAGCAGTAATTTCTGGCGGGCGATAATAGTCGCAAGATTATTACCGTGGAGGTGAACATTGGTGTTGGAGAGAATGAAGTCGATAATCGTCTCCTGCGGTTTAATTATATTCGCCTGATATTTTCCGCGAGGTGAGGTGTAGAATGTAGAGACTCCGAGGAAAAGGGCTTTCCCGTCATTGCATTCCCATTCTGTCGCGAAATCCATTTTCTTCTGATATGCAATCTCTCCCATCACGCTCCCTTGCGAATGAATTGTGCCGCGAAGCCACGGCTCTATATGTCGGTATTCGAGGTCTTTGGTGTAGAGCAGCCCTCTTCCTGAGCTGCTCCAGGGAGCCTTGAAGAAAACATCACCTTCAGATTTCCAGAAATCGAGGGCTGATTTGGTATCTGTAAACAATCGGGGAGCCCGGATCTCCTGACTCATTATATCCTTCATGTTCAATATGAAGGGAATTGTCTGACGTCGATGTGAAAGGGTGCGGATGATATTGATCTCCTCAACGGATGGGACTAAATGTTCATTTACACCATTGGAAAGGCACCACTTTCTCAAAGTTTTATTCCATCCCCAGGGGCGAAACTGCACTGAGTGGGGATTGGCATTGATTGTATTCACGAAATGCTCCGTGCCAATAGCCTGAACACCCTTCTCCTGTAATAATTCCTGAAACGGGATATTTCTGCTCAGCAACTCCTCAAGTCCTTCCGGCACCAGAATCATATCGCCCGAAGAGCAATGCAATGCCGGAAGCAGAGAGAGACTCCGTTTCATGTTAAGGATACTCAGAGGTGGGGTATAATTCTCGGAATCGGTAGCTAAAGCGTAATCGGTTTCCGGATTAAAGAGGTGTATGGTAGTTATTCCCGGTTGCTTATTCATAGAAGCGGATGAGATGATTAATAAAAAATATGTCAGGGAATCCTGACATATCTTTAACAAAATCTCCCGGATCTGATAATCAGGAGCGAAATGAAAAATCGCAGATTGATTAATCGTCGAGATGATCCTTCTCCTTGAGCGGATTGGAGAAATAGAGTTTATGTTCTACATACTCCTGAGTGGCGATAAGGGTGGGCTTCGGAAGTTTTTCGTAGAAGCGAGAGATTTCAATCTGCTCGCGGTTCTCGGACACTTCCTCCAGATTGTCGGTAGAGGCGAACTCCTGGAGCTTGCGCTCGAGTTCCTTCTTAAGCTCTACAGAAATCTGATTTGCGCGCTTTCCGATTACGCAAACTGTTTCGTAAACATTTCCTGTCTGCTCCGCCATAGCAATCATGTCGCGGGTTACGGTGTTGAGCGGGGCGTTGGTTTTCTTATAATCCATAAGTTCTATTATGATTTATGTCGGTTCACAAAATATTTTAATTAGAGATTGGCGTGTTTGCTGGCAATTTTATAGATAGCTTCCGCCTCTTTCTTATGTTTGGAATCCGGGTAGTTATTTATGAAAGAGAAATATTCATCAACAACGTCGCGATAACGGTCTGTCTGACGTTCGTTGACACTCTGTTTCGCTTCCTGAAACTTGGATTTCAAAATAAGAAGTTCAAAATCCTCTTTATATTTGGAATAAGGATAATCCTTGATGGCGTTCTGCGACACAATGATCGCGGACTCATAATTGTTGCCCATATAGTTGCCGAGGTTGTAATACAACTGGGCGTTCTGGAGCTCTTTCAATGTCAGTTTATCCTGCATCTCGAAAATGGCGTTCTGAGCAATGGTGACCCTGTCGCTTTTCGGGAAATAGTCGAGGAAGCCCTGAAGTTCCTCTATTGCCTTCACCGTGTTTGACTGGTCGAGCTGAGGATCGGGGGAATCCAGATAGTAGCCGTATCCGCTGTAAAAGCGGGCAAGTTCGGCATATTTCCCTTTCGGATAGCGTGTGTAGTATGTTTTGAAATAAACCGCCGAATTCAGATAGTCTTTATTTTCGTAATAAGACATTGCCTGAAGGAACAGAGCCTCTTCACCTTTGGGACCGCCACGGAGGGGGGTGACAACTTGCTCAAGTATTGTAGACGCCTGAAGAAATTTCTTTTGCTCGTAGGCTTTCTTGGCGTATTCAAACTTGTAATCAATATCGTTGCTCTTCAAAACCTTGGTGTATTCACCACAGGATACGAACAAAAATATGAGAGGCAGAAAATATAATAGTTTTCGCATGTTTCTACAATTCGCTTTGAAATGCAAAGTTAATAAATAATTTTGATTTTAACTAATTTATTGCTAATAAAACAAATTTATTTTAAAATTTCATTAGATTTTATTAACTTTGTTATTCGACTTTTAAGAATCTCCAAAACCTCATTGCTGGTGAGGATAAATATTACACGGAATTGAAAAAGAACAAGAACATATCAATGGATTGGGGAAGCAATTTTATTGCCCGTCATCCGGTGATCGCAAACATGGGGATCATACTGATAATCTCCGTGCTCGGGCTTTATGCCGTATATGTGGCTATAGCTCTATTCACAAAACACGGGGAGAGCGATGAACTCCCCGGAGTGGAGGGAAAGACATACACGGAGGCTGTGCAGATTCTGCATGACCACGGTTTCAAGGTAGATATCCGCGACTCGCTCTATCGTGAAGATGTGAAGCCGGGTCGTGTCATCGAGCAGTTTCCGAAGGCTCATTCCATTGTGAAGCCGGGCAGAAAGGTATTTCTTTATATCAATGCCGTGCATCCGCGTGAGGTGGTGCTCGACAACAATCATCCGGCAGGTGAGGCTGCCATGAAAGGGGAGTCCTTCCGTTCGGCGATGGCAAAACTGGAAGAGCTTGGCTTCAAAAATATCAAGGTCGTGAAGGTGCTCGGGCCCACCGACCGTGTGGTTAAGGTAACAGCCAACGGACGACTCGTCAAGAAGATGGAGAAAGTTCCGGTCACAGCTTCGATTGTGTTGGAAGTGTCCGACGGCAGACTTGCCGCTGTGAAAGATTCCTTGCAGATCGAGGAACTGAAGCGTAATTATGAGGAGAATCCTGATATTTACGAAAATTCAGAACCTGAAGTAACCGAGACTGAGAGTGAGAACTCCGGCGAGAGTCAAGGCGAGAATCCCGGTTATTTTGAATGATGATTGATTATGGCTGAGGAGATTAATGAAATAACCACGGATATCGACAGCGAGGAGAGTGTAGACGCTGCCGAAGCGATATACGTTGATGAGCAGGGAAATGAATATTACGAGCATTTCAGGTTTGTTGCCGATAAAGGGCAACAGATGATTCGTGTTGATAAATTCCTGACCGACCGTATCGAGAAGACCTCGCGCAACCGTGTGCAGCAGGCTGCTGATGCCAATTGTGTGCTTGCCAACGGAAAACCGGTTAAATCCAGTTATAAGGTAAAGCCGTTCGATGTGATCAGTATCGTCATGGACCGTCCGCGCTATGATTTCGAGATCATAGCACAGGATATTCCGTTGGATATAGTTTACGAGGATGATTATCTCCTGGTGGTGAATAAGCCGCCGGGTCTGGTGGTGCATCCGGGACATGGCAATTACAGCGGCACGCTTGTCAATGCGCTTGCATGGCATTTCAAGGACAATCCGGATTACGATGTGGCTGATCCGAGAATGGGGTTAGTGCATCGTATCGATAAGGATACGTCGGGTCTGCTCGTGGTTGCCAAAACTCCCGATGCGAAAACTGATCTCGGTCTTCAATTCTTCAATAAAACCACCCGCAGGGAGTATGTGGCTATGGTGTGGGGTGATTTCGATTCACCTGAAGGCACTATCACCGGCAACATAGGGAGGAATCCGCGTAATAAACTCCAGATGGCGGTGCTCACTGAGCCGGGTCAGGGAAAACACGCCGTCACTCATTATAAAGTGCTGGAAAGTTTCGGTTATGTGAGTGTCGTCAAATGTGTGCTCGAAACCGGAAGAACGCATCAGATCCGTGTGCACATGCTCAGTCAGGGTCACCCGCTCTTCAATGATGCGCGCTATGGCGGTGATAAGATACTGAAAGGAACCACCTTTGCAAAATACCGCCAGTTTGTCGAGAACTGCTTTGCGGTTTGTCCGCGTCAGGCCCTGCATGCAAGAACATTAGGATTCCGGCATCCTGTCACCGGCGAGGAGATGAATTTTGAGTGTCCTATTCCTGACGATATGCAGCAGTTGATTGATAAATGGCGCGTTTATAAGCGCAATGAGTAAATCATTTTATAAATAATGCCAAATATTTTACATAATTAAATCTTATAACCGAAATTATTTGTTAATTTTAAGGACGCCAATTATAATGGAGTGTTAATTGGTGTCGATTCCGCTAATCAGATAGAGAACGGAATAACCCAAATTACTAATGATATGAATACTCAACAACTTGACTTCAGCGATATCGCGCCTTACGATGACTCGTTATTTCACGAGAAGATGGCTCAGCTTGTCAAAGAGCCGGGTTTTCTTCATGCTGTGAATTACACCATGCCCAAGGAGGGTGTGCCCGAGTTGATCAACGAATTACTGAAGATAGACAATAAATATGATTTCCAGACAAAGGTTATGTTCCCTTTTCTGGAGATGCTTGCGAAGACCACAACTTCCGGTATCTCGCTTGGTGGCTTGAAATACCATAATCCCGGGGTGTGTTACACATATATCACCAACCATCGTGATATTGTGCTCGATGCCTCGTTTCTGAACCTTGCGTTCTTAAGGAAAGGAATTCCGACATCGGAAGTGGCAATCGGTAATAACCTTCTGATTTTTGACTGGATCACGGATCTTGTGCGCCTGAACAAGAGCTTCATAGTTAAGCGTAACACCGGACTGCGCGAGGGTCTTGAGGCGGCAAAGAAACTTTCCGCGTATATTCACCATGCTATTCTTGACAAGCGCGAATCGGTGTGGATAGCTCAAAGAGAGGGAAGGGCCAAAGATAGCTCCGACCGCACGCAGGAGTCGCTTATCAAGATGTTGGCAATTGCCGGAGAGGGTTCATTTATTGAGAAACTCAAGGAGATAAACCTGATGCCGGTGTCCATATCATACGAATATGATCCGAACGACTACCTGAAGGCAAAGGAATTTATGTTGCGTCGACGTGACCCCAATTTCAAGAAGTCGCAGCGCGATGACCTTTTCAGTATGGAAACAGGTTTATTGCAGTTCAAAGGTAAGGTGCATTTCCAGCTGACACCGCGCATCAACACAAAACTTGACCAGATTGGAGATTTCAAGGATAACAATACGGCTGCCAAATATGTGGGTATGCTCATAGATCAGGCTATACATAGAAGCTATGAAATCTTTCCTATCAACTATGTTGCTTATGATATGCTTCATGAGACAACCAGATTCGCCTCACATTACACTGAGGAGCAGAAACAATCCACAATAGAGTATTTCAATCGCCAGCTTTCAAAAGTGGATGTCGAAGATATTACAGAGGAGGAGAAAGGTTACATGATGGAGATGATGCTCTTTATGTATGCTAATCCATTGAAAAATAAGCTGAAAGCAATTTTAGGAGGGATTGAGTGATATGAGAGGCTTCTCCACATTTAGCATAGTGCTGTTGTATATAGCCACGATCCTGATTGATGGCTATATACTCGCTACGATCCTGAAATATTCTTCGGCGAAACGCAGAAAGGTGTGGACTATTCTATATGAAGTGTTCTCAGTTATGGGCGTTGCGCTGGTAACGCAGATTTGCTGTTGGCGTGGTGGCTCGGAAGGAAGTTCACTGAATGCTTTGATGTGGATGCTGTATATCTATTTCTCGATATATGTTCCTAAATTTATCTATTTACTCATCTCAGTTGCGAGTCATTTATGCGGAAGATTCTTTTGCCGAAAAAGAAATAAGATAGGATATTACGGAAGTGTCGCAGGGGCTGCGGTTGCAGTCCTGATGTGCGCCGGGATGTGGATCGGTGTCTTATATACCCGTAAAGCTATTGAGGTAAATGAAGTTGAGGTCGTCTCGCCTAAATTACCGGCTGCTTTTGATGGCTACAGAATCGTGCAGTTTAGTGATGCTCATGTAGGCACATGGGGTAACGATACCAGTTTCATCTCCGAACTCGTAAACGAGATAAACGCATTGAAGCCGGATCTTGTGTTATTTACCGGGGATATTGTTAACCGCAACACGGAAGAGTTGCGCCCCTTTGTTGAGGTGCTTGGCAGAATAAAAGCCAAGGATGGCGTGATTTCAGTCTTAGGCAATCATGATTATGGCGATTATATGACTTGGGATAATGACGAGGCTCATAAAGAGAATAACCAATTGCTCCATACTTGGGAAAAAGTGATGGGCTGGGATCTCCTTAATAATGATTATCGCTATATTGTGAACGGGTCGGATTCAATCGCTGTAATAGGAGTTGAGAATTGGGGAGAACCACCGTTTCATCAGTATGGCAGGCTTAAGGAGTCTTACCTTCCTACAGGGGATGCTGCCTCTGATTTGAACGATGACCGATTCAAGATTCTGCTATCCCATAATCCTGAACATTGGAATCGCGAGGTTACGAATATTTCCAATATAGATCTGACGTTGGCCGGTCATACGCATGCCATGCAGTCGGAAATCAGATTATTCGGATGGAAATGGAGTCCGGCAGTGTTCCGCTATCCCTATTGGGGTGGACTTTATACACGACAAAATCATACCGGATCTGTTTCAAACCTTTATGTAAACATAGGTTGCGGCGAAGTCGGAATCCCGGCGAGATTTGGAGCTGCTTATCCTGAATTGACATTGATTACACTGAGAAGTGAGAAATAAGATGAACAGAGGGCTGAATACAGTAGTGGTTAGTTTGGGATCCAATTACGGCGACCGACGTGGGAATGTAAGCAAGGCTGTCGACTGGTTCAAACTGTCTTTTTCAGATTGCGAAGCTTCTGATATATACGAGACACCCGAGATACATGGAATCGGCAGCCCTTATATGAATGCGGTGTGCGCATGCAAAGTGGCGTGTGACCGGACCGAATTGGAAGCGGCGTTAAAACAATACGAAAAAGATAATGGCAGAGATGCATCTGCGCGAGCGCGAGGTGATGTGCCGGTGGATATTGATATCGTGATCTGGAACGGAGAGGTTGTAAGACCTAAAGATTTTGCGTGCAATTTCTTCAGGATTGGTCTTAGAACTTTGCAGTGCGGCGATAAAGATAGATTCCTATTGCCAAGTATATCACATTGGGAATCTCCATTGCGATAAAGGGGGTTGTCAGACCGTTGACTGCAAAAGAGCTTGTCACAGTCGAGAAAAGGATATAACTGAAGCTGAGGGCAAGACCGATACCGATGTTGATACCCATTCCACCTTTTGTTTTCTTTGAGGATAGCGACATTCCTATCAGCGTCAGGATGAAAGCGGCTGCTGTGGAGGCGTAACGCTTCTCTCGTTCTATTTCAAACGATTTGATGTTTGCCACACCGCGCATCTTCTGTTTCGAGACATATTCAGTGAGCTGCGGGGTGGTGAGTGTCTCCCAGTCGTTGGCGGCTATGAGGAAGTCTTTAGGCTCGATGGGGATGATAGTGTCGAGCGATGTTCCGCGTCTGATAGACTCCTTCATGCCGTTGAAGTCGCGGATCATGTAGTCTTTCACTGTCCAATGATAGTTGCGGGTTGTATCGTAAGCGATGGAGGAGGCCGTCATCCTTGAAACCAATTCCTTGCCGTTGAATTTATCGTATGAGAAACGGTAGCCCGTTTTTGTCGAGTTCTCGAATCTTCCGATATATACAACTTCTCCCGGACGGGCCATCAGCTGTATGTCGATACCGGTCTGTACGCTTTTGTTCTTTACGTATTTATTGGTATATGCAATTCGTTTTACGTTTCCCGGAGGGATAATGTAATTGCTGAGCACAAACGTCAGTGCGGCAATGAGCGCCGCTCCGATCATATAAGGGCGCAGCAGGCGCGCAAAGCTTACTCCACTCGAAAGGATCGCGATGATCTCGGAGTTGCCGGCAAGCTTTGTGGTGAAGAATATCACGGAAATGAATACGAAAAGAGGAGAGAGCATATTGGCGAAGTAGGGTAGGAACGAGGCGAAGTAGTCGAACAGTGTCTCGCTCAGTGGAGCGGTCAGAAACGCATCGAGCTTCTCTGTGACGTCGAACATTGAGATAACTGCCAGAATCAGGATTGTCGCCATGAAATATGTGCCGAGGAATTTCTTCAGTATGAATATATCAAGCGTTTTCAGCCTGAAGACTGAAAAAACTTTTCGAAATATATTCTTAAAATTCCACTTTTTCATATTCAATCATTATTTAAGAGAGGAATCACAATCTTCGGGTCACTTTCTCTATCATCATCTTCTTCCAGCTTGCGAAATCGCCGGCTATGATATGCTTGCGGGCCTGACGTACGAGTTCAAGATAGAAGGCAAGGTTATGTATGGAAGCAATCTGCATTGCCAGGAGTTCCTGACTTACGAAGAGGTGACGCAGATATGCCTTGGAATATTCATGATCCACCCATGAAGTGCCATTCGGATCTATCTCCGAATAATCGTCAGCCCATTTCTTATTACGCATGTTCATTATCCCTTCTGATGTGAAGAGCATGCCGTTGCGCCCGTTTCGCGTGGGCATAACACAGTCGAACATGTCAACCCCCCGGTCGATTCCCTCAAGGATGTTTGCCGGAGTGCCGACACCCATAAGATAGCGCGGCTTATCTTTCGGGAGAATGTCGTTGACAACTTCAATCATCTCATACATCTTCTCGGTAGGCTCGCCTACAGCCAGACCACCGATGGCGTTACCTTCCGCACCGAGATCAGCCACGAATTTTGCAGATTCCTTGCGAAGTTCCGGATAGACGCAACCCTGCACAATAGGGAAGAATGTCTGCGAATAGCCGTAGATTGGCTCGGTGGCATTGAAATGATCCCAACCGCGTTTGAGCCAGCGGTGAGTGAGGTCGAGCGATTTACGCGCATAATTGAAATCTGCTGTGCCGGGGGCACATTCGTCGAGCGCCATCATTATGTCGGAGCCTATTACACGCTGAATGTCTACGACACCTTCGGGTGTGAAGAGGTGCTTGCTGCCGTCGATATGGCTGCGGAAGTACGCACCTTCCTCTTTCAGCTTGCGGTTTGCCGACAGAGAGAATACCTGAAAGCCGCCGGAGTCGGTGAGAATCGGTCGCTCCCAGGAGTTGAATTTATGTAGACCGCCTGCTTTTCGGAGCACTTCCAGTCCGGGGCGCAGATAGAGGTGATATGTGTTTCCGAGAATAATTTTCGCGTCTATATCATCACGCAATTCTCTCATGTGAACACCCTTGACGCTGCCGACGGTGCCTACCGGCATGAATATAGGCGTGGGGATGACGCCATGAGCTGTGGTGATCTCTCCGGCTCTTGCTGCCGAGTCGGGTGCGGTTGCTTCTAACTTGAATTTCATGATACAAAATTAATCTAAAATTATGGCTTATGCAAGTAAGCCATAATTTTAGATTATCATACGTAATTAGCGCGCCACAGATTGACGACGCAACGGCGGTGTTCTTAATCAAGTTTGTGAATTACGAGTCCGGAGCGGAGCTTGGGCTCGAACCATGTGGTTTTGGGCGGCATGATATTACCGGTGTCTGCAATGTTGATGAGCTGATCCATAGTGACAGGATACAGCGCGAGGGCCATGGCCATCTCTCCGCTGTCGACACGTTTCTGCAATTCTCCGAGTCCGCGGATTCCACCAACGAAATCGATGCGCTTGTCGCTCCGGAGGTCGGTAATGCCGAGAATGTCACGCAAAATCAGGTCGCTCGATACAGTCACGTCCAGGACACCTATCGGATCTGAATCATCGAATGTGCCGGGTTTTGCTGTCAGTGAATACCATCTTCCATCAAGATAGAGCGCGAAATTGTGAAGAGCGTTCGGCTGATAAATCTCAGTCCCCTTATCTTCAACTATAAAGTTCTCTTCAAGACGTTTGATGAATTGCTCTGGCGTGAGACCATTGAGGTCTTTGGCAACTCGGTTATAGTCAATGATATTCAGATGAGAGGCAGGAAATGCAACTGCCATGAAATAGTTATATTCCTCATCACCGGTGTGATTCGGATTGGAGGCCGCCTTCTCCGCTCCTACCAGGGCTGCTGCTGCCGAGCGATGATGCCCGTCGGCTATATAGAGGTGTGGTATCTTGTCGAATTCCTTGGTGATGGTTGCGATAGTGTCATCATCATCAATTACCCAAAGTGTATGACCAAATCCGTCGGGGGCTACAAAGTCGTATTCCGGTTCGCCGGCAGTGGTCTTGCGAATAATCTCCTCAAGCACCTCGTTGTCGGGGAAGGCAAAGAATACCGGCTCTATATTGGCGTTGTTGCAACGCACGTGTTTCATGCGGTCCTCCTCCTTATCGCGGCGAGTCAGCTCATGTTTCTTGATTCGCCCTTCCATATAGTCGGGAACCCATGCGCCAACAACAAATCCATATTGCGTGCGGCCATTCATGGTCTGTGCATAAATATAGTAATTCTCTTTGTTGTCCTGCACGAGCCATCCGTTATCCTGGAATTTCTTGAAATTCTCCACCGCCTTGTCGTAGACGGCGGGGTCGTGCTCATCAAAACCGATCTCGAAGTCGATCTCCGGCTTGATGATATGGTACAGGCTCTTGTCGTTACCTTCTGCCTCGATGCGTGCTTCTTCGCTGTTAAGAACGTCGTAGGGGCGTGATGCAACTTCCTCTACGAGATGACGGGGTGGACGCACACCCTTGAATGGTTTGATTCTTGCCATGGTATGATATTTTTAAGGTTTAATTTTTTATGTTTTGGGTTTCTGTGTCTTTCGCGGTTTACGACTGCAGGCCGAGCAAAGGCCGTAGATATTCACTGATGAGAAAGTGGTGTGAAAACCCCGGAATTTAAGCCCCGAGAGATATTCACTGACCACAGATCCGTCAACCTCCTTGACTGCACCGCATTGGAGGCATATCAGATGCAGATGTTTGTCTTCGGCGAGTTCGTAGACGGCCTGCGTCTCGTTGAGATAATGCTTGCGGAGAATGTTGCACTCACATAACAGCTCTATTGTGTTGTAGACAGTGGAACGTGATACATGATATTCCCCCTCGATATCCTTGTAGAGCTCATCAATATCGAAATGCACCTTTTGCTCCAATGCTTTGTCGAGAATGGCAAAGCGTTCGGGTGTCTGGCGCATATTCTTTGATTTTATGTAGGTTGCGAACGTCTCCCTCAGATGCTCGCGCAGCGACTGGTCAACATGGTTTTTTCTCATTAGAAAATATTTTATGCAAATATAATTAGCTTGATGCAAAAATGCAAGTGAAAAATAAGAATTGATGGATAAGAATTGATGGCATGACCGAACCATTAATGCTCCGCAGGCGTTTAACATTTGAAAACGAAATTAAAAATAATCTAAAATAATACAGCTATGAAAAAGTACAGATGTGAAGTATGTGATTGGATCTATGATCCCGAGGTAGGTGATCCCGATGGTGGAATAGCACCCGGAACCGCATTTGAAGATATTCCCGACGATTGGGTATGCCCGATCTGCGGAGTAGGTAAAGATGAATTTGTAGAGATCTAAATAAGTAAGCTTGAGAAATTGCTTAGATAGGCAAACATCATAACGAAGCCGGTTGGTTATCCAAGCCGGCTTCGTTTTTGATTAGCCCGACAATATGAGCCGGCGTGCGAACCCTCCCCAGGGTTTACTGCGGTAATGTTTAATGTATAATAGTTGCTAATGGTTTGAATTTGCACTGCTTAAACGGTGGAGGTTCCTGTGATTACGAATCACCTCGTCATCGATAATGAGCCAATATTCGATCGTGTAGCTTTTCTTATTTTGGATTATCCAATTTGATGATTTAGACCAATAACCATAAGACAGTTCTGAGTTATTAATTTCATTGTCTTCTCTGATTAATATTTGTTTCAGACAATTTCGTCTTAACCAAATAGCATGTGTGTTAGTAGTTTCCGGATTTGTAATTATATTGCCTCCAAACTCTCCATAAGTAAATTTTACAGATTCACCGGGTTTAAGGCTAAGCGAATGTAAAGGGCAATCTATTTCCTTATCCTCATTTTCTAAATATGTTACACTATACCCAAATCCATTATAGCTTGAAAAACTACCGCCATAACGTTCACAATCATAATCACTTAATGCATTATTTTTGTCAGGATGTAAAATTAAATAAATATCCTGGGAAGAATTGTTGCGCACAATATAGTTATAGTAATTATCCCCCTCACAGCCGGTCAGTGCTATACACAATATTATGCCTGTTAAAATACAATGAATGAATGATTTCATAATTAAATAGTTTTGACCGTAATTTATAAAATAAAATCCTGGAATATCACATTACTGCCGTGCGCGTAGAGGATGGTTTTGTGAATGTTAGAGGTTATAGTTACTTTAATTTTTGCCAAATATATGTATTATTATTGTAATCTGCAAATAAACTGTTGAATACATTTAAATCTGTTTTGAAATTCTTGAAATATATAGATGTTGTTTAAACTAATTTACGAAATTAAAAATAGAGATTAAATATAATGACTATCCTCAAGATTCCCCAATATCAACTCATTGCTCCGGAGGAGCTTGATTGTGGTTAACCCCACATCGACGAAGCGATAGCGAGTGAAGTGACCCCAAAAAGTTAGACGAGTTAAACACTACCCAGTAATAGAAAGAGTTCGGTATTGTACCGGACTCTTTCCGTTTAACCGGGATTTGATTCTTTTATTGTTGTAATAATCAATATATTCATCCAAAGCCTTTATAAAGGCCTCTGGCGATTCAAATTTTTCGACATATAGAAGTTCCGACTTCATGATGCCGAAGAAGTTCTCCGCCATTGCATTGTCGAGACAATTCCCTTTCCTGGACATACTTTGAACTATGTGGCGTTCGGTAAGCCGTTGCCTGTAGCCGTAATGTTGATACTGCCAGCCTTGATCAGAGTGGATTATCAGACCGCCAAGATCATCATATTTCTTAAAAGCCTTGTCGAGCATATCGTATATCTGTTCAAGATTAGGTGATCTGGAGATGTTATAGGATACAATCTCTCCATTGAACATATCAAGAATGGGAGACAGATACAGTTTTGTTGAGCCGATGTTTATCTGAGTCACATCGGTGGCCCATTTTTGATTTGGTGCTGTGGCCGTAAAGTCCCGGTTGATGATATTTGGAGCAATCTTGCCGACTTCTCCCTTGTAGGAACGATACCGTACTTTACGTATCCTGCTTTTGATACCCAAAGACTGCATCAGCCGCTGAACGGTCTTATGGTTTATCACAAAACCACGGTTACGCATCTCGGAGGTGATGCGACGATAGCCATAACGGCCTTTATGCTCATGAAAAATTGACTTTATATTCTCTTTTTCATCTGTATATCTATCTCCGGCTTTTAGTCGTTTAATATGATAATAAAACACAGAGCGAGCCATCTTTCTTAACTCAAGCAACATGTCAAGAGGGTATTCAGACCTTAGTTCGTTGATGGCTTTTGCCCATTGCGTCTTGCTTGGGATTTCTGTTCCTCGACTAAGGCCCTCACTTTTTTTAACAGCGCATTCTCTGCCCTCAGACGCAGATTCTCCGCCTGAAGTCTCTCAAGTTCTGTCTGTGGTTCTTTCTTCTTGGGTCGTGCCATAGCATCTTTGGGTGGACGCCCTTGACGTCCGTTTTCAAGGGATTCCCCCTTTCGCGTCTTTCGTATCCAATATCTTATTGCCGACCGGCTCAGGTTGTAACGGAGGCAAATCTCTTGCAAAGGTAACCCTTTTTCGGTATATTCTGATACTATCTCCTGCTTTTCTTGAGCGGTGTAATGACAGGACCCTGTTCCGCGCAATCCTTCCTCCCCGTATTTCTGATAACGGAGATACCATTGTCGGACATCATGATGATCCAGCCCAAGTTCTCTGCAAATCTTCCTTACAGGTTCACCATAGGTGAGGCGGCCTATAACATTTAGCCTTTCTTCGAATGTGTGCTTTCTATACATAATGCACCCCAAAAGTTTTGTGTCCAACTTTTGGGGTGCAGTTCAATCGATGTGGGGTTAACCATTAAAACGTCCTTCCAGGACTTTATTTTGAGCTGTATTATGATATTGTGACTTGGGGAGTGTTCGGGATAGTCAATTGTTCTTTTGCAGAATATTTTGGCGAGATTGATAGATTATGAATTAGAAGTAGTGGAATTCTGAGTTTTTTATTAATTTTGCAATGGAGTTACCATTGAAACACAATAATGAGATCTAATCTGACCATAGGATCGCGATATATGATGGTGGTTGCGCATTTAGGTGCGTTGATTACCGTGATTTTCTGGGGTACGTCGTTTCTGAGCACGAAGGTGCTGATGGAGCGCGGTGGATTCACCCCGGTTGAGATGTATGTTTACAGATTTGCATTGGCGTATATCCTGTTGTTGGCGATAACGGCAAAGCATATAAGGAGCCGATCGTGGCGAGATGAACTTACATTCTTCATAAGCGGTATTTGTGCAGGCTCTCTTTATTTTATTACCGAGAACTATGCGTTGCGGCTCACAACGGCGGGAAATGTGTCGCTCTTGGCGTCGCTTTCTCCTCTGTTTACCACCTTCCTGATGGCATTGGTTTTCCGGCAGAAGTTGAAGACAGGTGCTCTTATCGGATCGGTGCTCGCCATAATGGGTGTGGCTTGTATTATTTTCAGTAATGGCGAGAGTCTGGAGTTTCGTCCGCAGGGCGACCTGCTTGCGTTGTCGGCGTCGCTTTGCTGGGCCATATATACGATTGCCATACGCAGGGTGATTCCGTTGTATACATCAATGTTTATCACACGCAAGCTCTTTTTCTATGGTGTGATTACAGCTTTGCCCCTGTTGTTTATCCAGCGGGAACCATATCATCTCGGTTTACTTTTCGATATTCATCAGCCTCAGTACATTTTGAATATGCTGTTTCTGGTGTTGCTTTGCTCGGTTTCGGCATATTACATCTGGAATGAGGCTATGAAGAAACTCGGTTCGGTCACGGCGAACAATTACCTGTATATGCAACCGCCGATCACGATGATAGCCGGATATTTCTTCTTGGGTGAGAAGATATTCCTGTTGGGATATATAGGATGTGTGCTTGTGGTGGGTGGTCTGATCGTTTCCGACAAGTGGAAAGGTAAAGGCGACGGTTGATTAACAATTTAAAATTTTCTGAGGCTTATGGATTATTCTTATAAATATAATCTGAATTTACCCCAGGATGTAGATTCGATACTTGAACAGGAGTTCTGGATTATCGAGGATATTGGTCCGGAGATGCTTGCGTCGATAGCTGACCCGGTGAAGTTTTCTGCTGCAACATGGATTTTCATGAAGCAGGGTAGTTGTAACACTGATCTTAATTTGATAAATCACAAGATTGAGGGA
This sequence comes from Bacteroides sp., assembly GCA_014802175.1. Classification (GTDB taxonomy): domain Bacteria; phylum Bacteroidota; class Bacteroidia; order Bacteroidales; family Muribaculaceae; genus Lepagella. The sequence goes on along the minus strand of JAAVCU010000009.1, from coordinate 4,363 downwards.
CCGGCGTTTGTGATGGTGGAGAGTTCACAAATTTTGCAACCTCATTTCATCAGCCGCGATTTCAAGGCGTCGGTGATTGTAATGTCGAAGAGGTTCCGCGACAATCTTTTTCTTTTTATGAGTAACATGCCGATGTCGGCTATCATATCGCGACATTCGGTGACGCCGATACCGGAAGATACATTACCGTCGGTGGATCTGCTTTTCAAGGAGTGCAACCTAATAATGGCCGACACGGAGAATCCTTATCAGTCGCAGGCTGTGTTGTTTTGTCTGACTTCATTTATTTTCAAGACGCTTTACAAATGGTTTCTTCCCTATATGAATGAAATCACTTCAAATCAAGGGCGGATGTCAGATCAGTTTCTTATGCTTGCTCAGAAGCATTTCAAGCGAGAGCGGTTTCTGGATTTCTATGCGCAGCAATTGGAGGTGAGCCCTAAGCATCTTTCGCGCACAATCAAGGCCCAGACCGGTTACACAGCAGTGGAATGGATTGAGAAATTTGTGATCCTGGAAGCTAAAGTGTTGCTGAAATCCTCGAATCTTAATATTCAGCAGATTTCAGATGAATTGAATTTTGCGTCACAATCTTTTTTCGGAAAATATTTCAAGAAAATAACGGGTATGTCACCCAAGGAGTTCCGCAACAAAGGATAAAAACTTAGTGACCATCCCTCAAACTCCCCAATATGACTTTAGGGCGTTTCCTTAGACTATAATTTATTGACACGGAGGCACAGAGGCACTGTTACCATATAATGGTAATTGGGGGATTATTGAGGATAATCATAAAATGAATATTCGAGAATTGGCAATTTAACAATTCGGAATAGTCATCCCCATGTCGGTCACATCGGCGTCCGCAATCAGCGCGAAGTTGAACCGAGATCAACTTATCCGCGGAGTTCCGCCAATTCCGCGCATCTGCTCAAGCAGATATAAAGTTCCGTATCTGCTTCGCAGCTCCGGAACGTTCCGACTTATGGGAACCGGGAGCACTTCTTCGAAATGCGGAACTTATTCTATGCTGTCGCATAGCCGCGGACCAAAGCGGAAGAACGCGGAAATTTGATAATAGTGCCTCTGTGTTTATATTTAGTGACAATGTTACCCATATATTATAGTGATGTGGGGAATCTTGAGGATAGTTATTCAATTTAATCATTAAATTTTATGATATTTGCAAGTTATTTTGCTGAATTTAAAAAGTTTTGCTAATTTTGCATTTGCAGACCGCTCTGCGGAAGCCCGGTCATGGGTATCGTGGGAGGGTCGGCAGACATTTTGAAGCGTTTACTCGACGCTCTTTCTTGATAATTGGAAACTTCGCAACTTTCTTAGGTTAGTCAGGATTGAAGCAACGGTAGATGCCCTGTGGATATGTATATTTCCGCCGGCAGCGGGCGCGTGAGCGTCGGCAGTCGGTGATTGTACATATATTCTGCGTGAGGCTTCTGCAGTTGCTCGTTCAACTAACCGGGCAATGCGAAGGCCTCCAATTGTGGAACGAGCAACAGGTATGGCTCTCACGCATTCTTTTTCAACTTAATCGCCAACGAGAGGAGCCCGGAGGCACAGACAGTTTATGATCAGTAACTCTCAATGGAATAACATCATTTATCACTATGGCATAGGTCATCGCCTGAAGCAGGATAGGTCGATGGGTGTAGATAGCATCATTAAAAATCTGGATGATGCATTAGCGGATGTAAAGGCGGATGACGTTATATTAGACCATTTTGAATCAGCCCCACTTACATACATCTTCGTCAACAACAAAACCATACTTTCAGGGCAAAGTGAAGAAGATCCCTACCTCAATGATGCTCTGACCGAGTGCGAGCTGACATTCTATCAGAATGATAACAACAGTGTGCGCTTCCGCTATTTCATACAACTTACTCATGGCTTTATGATTCACGGATTGTCGTGGATTAAATCTGCCCCCGATGTTAAGTATAATCTCAGCAACAAGTTTCGCAAGGTTATGGCTTTTGTTGACAAGAACTTTATAGCCAACTACACTTCTGATGCGGAACCACCTCATGGTTACCAGGAAAAATATGGAATATACGACGGCAAAACACATCGTCTCGGCATGATGTATAACAACCTCGTAAAACTACCGAGCGAAAAAGAGAATCCGATGAAACATATAGCTACCCTTATGAAGGAGGCTTACTGCTTTTTCCGAATCAATCAAGAAGAAATAAACCAAATAATAAACAACAAAAAATAACAGTATGAAAAAACTTTTACTAACATTATTCGCTGCAATGCTTGTGCTCCCGAGCTTTGCCCGCGACATCGAGTATCCCTATGAGGGTCAGACACTGACCTACACGGTTATCGACGAAGCTGCCAAGACTGTACAGACAAAGGCAGGGTATTACGGACAGTACGCACCTTCATCAGCAGGTAATGAGGTCAGTGGTAATCTCGTAATTCCTTCTCAAATAAAAGAAGGTGACGAAGTATATGATGTAGTTAAAATCGGCGAAAATGCTTTCTACAACTGCAGCGGACTCACATCTATTACCATCCCTGAATCTGTTACCGAAATCGCGCAGGGTGCTTTCTCTGGTTGCAGCGCTCTCACTTCAATTAATATCCCTAAATCTGCAACCACAATCGGCAATAATGCTTTCTCACGTTGCAGCGGTCTCACATCTATTACCATCCCTGAATCCGTAACTACAATAGGGTTTGCTGCTTTCTACAACTGCAGCGGACTCACATCAATTACCATCCCTGAATTGGTAGCCGAAATCGGTGACCGTGCTTTCTACAACTGCAGCGGACTCACATCAATTACCATCCCTGAATCTCTAACCTCAATCGGCAAGGAGGCTTTCTACTATTGCAGCAGTCTCACTTCAATTACCATCCCTGAAACTGTAACTACAATCGGGGAGGGTGCTTTCTCCGGTTGCAGCGGACTCACATCAATTACCATCCCTGAATTGGTAACCGAAATTAGTGACCGTACTTTCCAATATTGCCGCGGTCTCACATCAGTTACCATCCCTGAATCTGTAACTACAATCGGAGAAAGGGCATTCGTCGACTGCCGCGGTCTCAGTTCAATTACCATCCCTGAATCTGTGACTACAATCGGGGTGTATGCTTTCTATGACTGCAGCGGTCTCACTTCAATTATCATCCCTGAAACTGTAACTACAATCGGGGAGGGTGCTTTCTCCGGTTGCAGCGGTCTCACTTCAATTACCATCCCTGAATCTGTGACTACAATCGGGATGTATGCTTTCAGTTATTGTATCGGTCTCACTTCGATTACCATTCCGGAATCTGTAACTACAATCGGGGAGAGTGCTTTCAGCGGGTGTGAAGGTCTCACTTCAATTACCATCCCTAAATCTGTAACCGAAATCGGGAAGAAGGCTTTCTATTGGTGTCGAAGTCTCACTGCTGCAATTATACTTCCCTCTGAAGTAAAAATCGGCGAGGGCGTTTTCGATCAAGGCAACAGCAACTTGAAATGTGCTTATCCTAATATTATGGATAATCCCTTTGAATCCAACATTCATGCTATTGCTTTTGATCCAAAGACTTCAATCATAGATAATTGTACTATTTACGGACCGGGGCGTAAATCAATTTTATTTGTACCCTATAATGAGACAGGAGAGTATTCTGTGCGCTCAACTGTGACAGAGATTGGTGCAGGGGCGTATAGTTATCTCCCTAATCTGAAGACAATCGAAATTCCTAATGATGTGACCTCTATTGGCAATAATGCGTTTGCCAATTGCAAGGCCCTTGAAACAGTGATTCTTCCGATGAAACTCGAAACCCTCGGTAGCGCAGTGTTTGAAAATAGTAGCAAAATCAAGAATGTTGTGTTCAACGGACCAACCCCGGTTGAGAGCACATCGGATGTATTTGACAGCAAGGTCTACGAGGATGCGACGCTATATGTTCGCAGTGGTCGCCAGACATTGTTTATGGCAGTTTCTCCCTGGAAGTTCTTCTACAACATCACCGACGCAGCATACAGTGGCGTCGAGAATGTCATTGCTGATTTCAATGAGGACGCTCCCTACGATGTCTTCAACCTCAATGGTGTGAAAGTAGGCGAGAGCACCGACAATCTTCCCTCGGGCATCTACATCGTCCGTCAGGGCAACAACGTGAAGAAGATAGCAGTGAAATAACCCTCTGCCGAACATCAACACTTAACCCCATACACGAGGGGCGCGGCCATCCCGCGCCCCTTAATTTATTTTCATGACTTCGCATCAAACCATTAGTACCATTAAAACCAAATTATATGGTAATATCGAATTTCTTGAAGTACGTCAATAAACTATTATAACCATTAAACCTTTCGGTTTATTTG
>JAAVCU010000008.1 GCA_014802175.1 Bacteroides sp. | reverse complement strand
TTTGTCGCTTTTAACTTGCAGCTCAGTCGAATACGAAAGTATTCTCCTTCGCTCCGCGTCAAAATCGCCTAAAAAATAAGCTCCAATATAGTATAAATTAATTTTGAACACTTACTTAACCATTAATCTGAAAGGCTATGAAATATGTATCTAACGGGCGCGGCATGATTCCTTTGATAACCGCGATAGCACTCCTCTCCATCTCCCTGACAGTCAACCTCCCCGGTCTGGCAGTCTCGCCGCTTATGGGTAAACTCGAAGATCTCTTTCCATCCTCTTCGCAACTTGAGATCCAGTTGCTTACCCTCCTCCCCAATCTTGTGATCATACCCATGATTCTCATATCCGGCAAGATCACAACCCTACGGAACCAGAGTGTGGTTCTCGGAATTGGACTCGGAATCTTCCTGCTTGCCGGTATACTTTATTTCTTTGCCGATACGATGCCCATGCTCGTAGGGTTAGGAGCGTTGTTAGGTATAGGTTGCGGACTTATAGTGCCTATAGCTGCCGGCATACTTTCAGAATGGTTTTATGGTGAGCAGAAAGTAAAACTGTTGGGATTCAAATCCGGCACATCGAACGGAATCGTTATCCTGGCGACAGTATTTGTGGGTTGGGCTGCGTCTTATAGCTGGCACGCCGCCTTTGCCGTCTATCTGGTGCCTGTGATACCGTTGGTTCTTCTTCCTTTCATGACCAACACATTCATCAATCGGCATCTGAAGGGCGCCGCATCAACCGCGCCGATATCAGCCGCCGCGCAAACTTCCCCTAAAACTGAGCATAATGAAGAGAAGCCGACGCTGAATATCAAGCGTCCGGCATTAACGCTTTGTGGCATCATCCTCCTCTACGTAGCGTTGACCGCCACATCAATGGTGTTCACATATTATCTCCCCTTCACAATGAAGCATTACGGGCTGACCACCTCGCAGGTAGGAATCGCCACTGCCATGTTCTATGTCACAGCCATGTTGGGAGGCTTCTCCCTCACCCCCTTCCTCAAGCTTACCGACCGCACCGCACTCTATGTCTGCACCGCGATAATGGCAGTCGGTCTTTTGATGTTAGGCTTCTTCCACACCTTTGTAACCTACGTGATCGGTGTTCTTCTCATCGGACTCGGTTACGGTTTCTTCCAGCCCATCATCTACAGCAAGACCACCGATATCGCCCCCACCAAAGAGGCGAGCACTAAGTATTTCTCCTATACACTTGCCGGAAATTATGTGGCACTCTCCTGCATTCCGGTGGTTGTGGAATTTTTCCAATGGTTATTCCATAATCACACAGCGGATTTCCCCTACTTCCTCAACGCTGCTCTCCTCGGAGTTGTATTCCTGATCGGACTCTTCAAACGTCACTCCTTCGTGTGGCAGACCCGCAAATAAGCCGCAACTTGCATAATTAGTCAGAATTGATTATTTTTGTTTATTATGTAATTTTAGTATGCGGAGATGATAATAACAGTTGAGTATCTGGAGGAGAGGCACAGGTTCTGGATGGCACGGATCGCGGAGGCCGGGATCTGGAATGCCGATAATTTTGATGTGGTGAAACTGGAGGTGCGTCCGCATTCAAAGACCTGCCGTGGTAAGTTTTATTCAACTTTCCGGGCGTCGAAGGGTTTTGTCGAGAGGATCGTCATCTATCAGCAATATCCAGATATCACTGTGCGTGAAATTGATGATACTCTTGTGCATGAGATGATACATCAGTATATCCGGCAAAGTATGCTCAGGGATACCTCTACGCATGGTAAATTGTTCCGGAGATTTATGAAGCAGATCAACAAAGCCTTCCCTGAAGAACTTGAGATAGGTATTTCGTATAAGGTTACTCCCCGCAAAGGCGAAGGGCTCACTATGCATAAACTCCTGTTGCTCGAGTCGTCAAAAGGATATTGCTTCTGCTGCAAGCTTATGCCATCGAAGGTTGATGAATTTCTTGCTCAGGCTGAAAGGCTGAAAGGCTCAGGCACGATCCGCAGTTATGCCCTCTGCGAATCGCGCGACCAATATTTCGACGAGCAGCGCGCCTGCCGTACACGTCTACACGGTTTACGACTCACACTCCCCCGGCTTCAAGCCCTTTGCGAGGAATGTAATATCCGTAAAGTCAGAATTATTTAGAGGCTGGAGCCTTTGACGCGCCGGGAGAGGATTGAGACTTGCGTTCTGCCACCTCTACGAGATAAACCGATACCAGCATCAGCAGAATGGCGCCGATCTGCCACCAACTGAAGCGATCCTGTCCGAGAATATAGCTCGCAATGGCAGCCACGATAAGTATCAGGTCGCCGTATAGGGCAACGACCGTGGCGGGAAGCTTTGTCAGTGCGAAATCCTGAAGGAGATAACTTACAGACGAGGGGAAGATAAGCACAAACAGCAACACAAGCATAGGTGTGGAGAAGAAGTTCTGATGCAGCACCGGGGCATCCCATCCGGTGAAACAAACGAGCACCGCTGTTGCTACCGCGCCACCTAAGAAAGTCCATTTCGACACCACCGCACTTCCCAATCGGGGCAGATAACGCTTTTCAATCACCAGATAACCTGCAAACAGCACGGAAGATGCCAGACAGAACATATTTCCTTTGAAGGGGTCAGAAGCGATATCGCTGCTGTGTTGGGTGAGCACACAAAGCAATGCTCCTCCGAAACCGATGAGGATACCGAGCACCTTACCCCACGACAATTGTTCGGTGCGCAGACACAGGCATATTATGTAAACCCACACCGGTTGCAGGCTGATGAATATGGATGAAGAAATAGGTGTGGTGTACGACAATCCTTCAAGCAGAGTCCACATATATCCGAACACGAAAACCACCCCAATGAAGAAAAGGGAGAGCATATCGCGTGCCGAAGGTTTCGGAAACTTATTGCGTGTGAAGAAGCCCCAAATCCAGAAGAATGCGGTTCCGAAAGTAAGGCGCATCATAACACCACTGATCGCGCCCATCCATGTGGGTAGCAGATACTTCAGTGCATTCTCATTAAGTCCCGAAAACACTTTCGAGGCGAACATCTCTAAATTCCCTTTCAATCTCGGAGTCATAGCGTTATATATAGCTTTTAATTTTGGTAGATTTCTGTATATATAACACCATCTTCACACGGTTTTATCATTAAGAGTATGTTAAGAAACAATGATTGTTGCGGNAATCAATTAAAAATGCTACCTTTACGGCAAATAAACAAGTAAGATANTTATAACTGAAACTGATATGAAAAAAAGAAATCTTATCTANGGATTGGCTCTTGCAGGAGCTGTGATGTTCGCTTCNTGCGGAGGTGNTGAGAAGAAAGCGGAGTNGCAGGAGGCTAATGCNGAAGAATTTGCGGCAACCCAGCCTGTGGCAAGCGGTGAGTATCGTGCNGTATCTTTCCAGTACGANGAGCCCGAATCTTCACGTATGCCTTTCGATGGCCGAATNATTTTCTCTCTTGCTCCCGAGAATTCAGGAATCTATGTTTACGAGAANGGCAACCGCACTCACTTCAAGGCTGTGGTTTCGCTTCCCACTGCCTTCACAAAGGCGGATTCCGTATATAACGCCACCGACAGCAAGGAGCAGAACGTATCGCTCATCGTTGGTTCGCAGGCCGACACTCTTGTGATCGTAAAAGACAGCAAGCCGGTAAAGGTTGCGTTTGAGAAAGATCCTGTCAGCGAGATGTCGGCAGTAGACGCAATGGCTCGCATCTCNACGCTGTTGTCTAAGTAAGGATAACCTCAACCTTTTAAGGTTCAGGGATGTTATAGTGGCATAGGGGGAACAGATCCTCTTATGCCACTATGCTATATTATGAANAACACACTTAAAATATTATCCGCCGTATTGCTGTTCGCCTTNCCGGCGCGNGCNGTGGAGGTCTATGACTCAGCCACGGTTCATTTCAGGCAGGGGAAGTCGCAGNTCGACACCGCNTTNAATGGCAACGGCGAGAGACTCGCGGACTTTATAGGCAAACTTCACCGCGATGATAAAGATTCCNTGNTAACACTCAGACGCATAAATATATTCGGCGCAGCCTCGCCCGAGGGACCNGTGTTGCTGAACCATGACCTTTCNGAAAGACGCGCTCATGCNATCTACAGGTATGTGACCGACCGCGAGTCATTGCCCGATTCTATCGTAAACTTCCGGTATCTTGGTCGCGACTGGTCGGGATTGCGCGCGGCAGTAATGGCGGACCTGAATGTGCCGTATCGAGCAGAGGTNCTTTCCCTCCTCGATGAAATAGCAGACACTGCCTCACCATGGACCGAAGGGGATGCGGCTGCAATCCGGAGATTGCAGCAGATTGGTGGAGGAGCACCATATCGTTATCTCTATTCGCGTCTTTATCCGGCGCTNCGGGAATCGGGTATTTCGGTAGAATATAACTTCANTCCCGCGATTTCNGTCGGTGCGCCTTCTGCAACATATACACTTCCCNCNCCNGAANTGCTNGAANTCGANCTTATGCAACCNGGAGATGTAAAAGAGTGCCGTCCGTTTTATATGGCACTAAAAACCAATCTGCTCTATGATGCTCTCGCATTGCCTAATATCGGTGNGGANTTTTATCTTGGAAANAATCTGTCGGTAGTCGGCAACTGGATCTACGGCTGGTGGGATAAGGATAGCAGTCACCGCTACTGGCGCGCCTANGGTGGTGATATAGCGCTGCGCTGGTGGTTCGGTAGCCGTGCGCACGCAAAACCCCTCACCGGACATCACATCGGACTTTACGGTGGCGTTCTGACCTACGATTTTGAATTCGGNGGCAAAGGGTGGATGGGAGGTCTCCCGGGTCGTTCACTCTGGGCGCGATGCAATCGTTTCGCCGGAGTGGAATATGGTTACTCATTGCCTATAGCGCGCAGATTGAATCTCGATTTTACGATAGGCATNGGTTACTTCGGAGGTAAATACCTCAAGTATGTGCCCGGAGATAACAATAAAGAATATATCTGGCAGTCCACTCATCAGCTTAAATGGTTCGGACCNACGAAAGCGGAGATCTCATTGGTATGGCTGATCGGCTGCNACAATTATAACAGGAAAGGGGGNGCACGATGAAAAGGGTNTTATTTTATTTGACAATGATATTGCCGGCAATGTTGGCATCTTGCGATCATAAGGATCTTGTTGCCGATGACAGGCAGGGAGATGTCCGCGTTGTTTTCGACTGGCGCAACGCCCCCGATGCCACNCCGGCATCGATGGCTGCTTATTTTTACGACACCTCCGACGGANCCTCCTTGCGTTATATATTTCAGGACATGAAAGGTGGGGTGATAGAGATACCGGTAGGTAATTACAGCGCTTTGGGTATGAACAGNGACAACACCGATTGGGCGCGCGTNCGCAGCACCGATGATCCCGACGGCTTTGAGACCTATACCGATGATGCGGAAAACTTGGAAGTCTACGGTCTTTCAACTCGCACTATCCCGCGCGCGGAGGGNACAGAACATGAGCGCATAGCCAAGACTCCCGGAATGCTCTGGGCAGACCGAACAGACAACATCTCACTTACTCACAGTGGCNCAGAACAGGTAGTGACCTTTTATCCGGAGGAGGTGGTGTGTCATTACACNGTGGATATAACAGATGTCACCAATCTTGAATATGTNGACCGTTCGGAGATCGACGGCACCATTTCCGGAATGTCGGAGGGTTATCGGCATGGCTCAAGCACNCCTGCCGATGAACATGTCACGATGCCGTTCGTGCTCACCGGCGACACAGCTGAACAGACNNTTCACGGTGAATTCCTCACCTTTGGAGAATCTGCGTCACAACCCGGGAAACACATTCTCACCATATATCTCTATCTAAAGGATGGNTCGCGGTGGTATTANACATTCGATGTCACNGATCAGGTACACAATGCTCCCGATCCACGCCATGTACACATACAGCTCCGCGGATTACNGTTGCCGAAACCTATTGTTGTCGGCGGTGGAATCCAGCCCGATGTCAGCGATTGGCAGACAGAAAACATCGATCTGATAATGTGATCGGGATAAACCGTATAGCGACNGAATTTGTTTTAACATTGAAAAACACAATATAACATTACTATGAAAACCACACATCTATTATTNGCTACCGCACTTCTCGGACTCGGTTTNGCTTCCTGCTCGGAAGATGAACCGTTGAGCGAGAACCGCGGTCANGCCATTGANTTCCGCCCGGCAATGGGNACACGAGCAACAGAGACNACNAANGCCAATCTGACATCCATTAAGGTTGCATCGTTCATGAATGGTGAAACATTCTTCGCCCCTCTTGATTTCGTTAAGGGGTCCGACGGTTATTTCACCTCTTCGCCCGAATATAACTGGCCCGGTGATAATTCACAGCTCAGTTTCTATGCCTACGCCCCGACATCGTTGCAGGGAGTGACATTAACCTCCGATGCCAAGAGCCTTGCCCAATTCAGCCCCGATTCAGATATTGCCAGCCAGATTGATTTCATAACGTCAAAAGCTACTGGCGATAAGGCAGACAACGAGGCTTCCGGTGTGGAGCTTACGTTCAACCACCAACTGACTCAGATCGAGATTCGTGCAAAGGCTGATAACGCAGCGTATGTGTATAAAATCAGCGGTGTGCGCATTGGTCAACCTGTGGCTAAAGCCGATTTCGATTTCGACAGCGAAGCGTGGACACTCGGCACGGATAAAGCGATATATGATGAGACTTACACTACCCCGGTGACCCTTACAGCTGATGCGCAGAGTGTGATGGGAGACGCCGGAAATCCGATGTTGATTCCGCAGCAGCTTACTGCATGGAGTCCTGACAGCGACCCGTCAAATAACGCCAAGGGAGCCTATCTCGCAGTGAAATTGCAGATCAACACTGCAGCCGGCGCGCAGGTCTACCCCTTTGCTTCCGACGCGGAGTGTGACTGGGCGGCGATTCCCTTGAACACCAATTGGGAGCCGGGAAAGAAATATATCTATACACTCGACCTCTCACACGGTGCCGGATATGTGGATCCTAATGATCCGGAGCCTGGAAAACCTGTTCTCGGCGGTCCTATCAAATTTACAGTAAACGTTGTTGACTGGGCAGATTCCGCTCAGGATCTCTCAATGACCACAAAATAATCACTATGAAGTGTGTTACCAAATATTCCGGTTGGTCGATCATCGCGCGCGGCGCGGTGATCGCCGCTGTCGGTGTCTTGGCTGCATCGTGTGCAGATGATACTTTGGACTCCCCAAAATCCGCGGAGCGCACAATACGTTTCGAGGTAAGCACAAACAGCGACTGGAATTCCGGAGAACTCTCCACGCGCGGAGGTGTGCAGCAACGCACTCCCGGAGTGCTGCCCCTTTCGGGTGGTGACACTCCCCTCTATCTCGTGCCTAATGTCAGGGATGGAATCAGCAAGGGAGATGCAGCGAAAGCCACCCGCGGGTCATTGGTAACCACTGACGATATCGAATCTTTCGGTGTATTCGCTTCCATGAGCGGAAGTTCCGGTGCGTCGGATTATATGTGCAACGAGGAGGTGACGTCCGCCAACGGTTGGCAAACCACCCACGAGTATCTATGGCCGGGCGATGGTGCACTCCGGATCAATGCATATTCTCCATATCTGGATCAGACGGGCGATGAGGGTATCACCTCGCTTCCCTCTGCATCGGATGAGGGTGAATTGCAACTCGGTTACGTGGTTCCGGCAAAAGTGTCGGATCAGCTGGATCTGATGTGGAGCACACCTGTCGAAGCCTCCGCCTCACCTTGCAATATCTCTTTCAACCATGCGCTGACAGCTATTCGTTTCGCGGCAGGCGCTGAGTTGGTTCCGTGTGTTGTGAAAGATATCACAATCCGCGGATTAAAAGACTCCGGCACCTTGAATCTGGCTACAGGTATGTGGACCAATCTGGCAGGTTCGGCTACATATTCTATTGCACCGGATCTGACGCTGACGGCTGCCGATGGTGGAAAATATGTGGAGGCAGGCACGCCGATTGCCGATGGTGACAACACATTTATCCTTATGCCTCAGGATCTGAGCGAGGATGCGTCAATTTCACTTACACTGCTGGTTGATGGCAAGGAGACAGTGCTTGAAGCCCCGCTCTCCGGTCAGAACTGGAATGCCGGTAAGACCATCACTTACCGCATCTCTGCTAATCCGAATCCGGAGTCTCTGGTGCTGGAAGTTACCGGAGATTTCGCTTCAACTTACACCGGCGGCACGAATACCTACTCGGTGAAGAGTAGCTTTACGAATGGCGACGGCACAGTTCCGGTGAAGTGGATTGCGGAATTTGTGGATGATGCCGGCAATGTTATCGACTGTCCGGAATGGATAACATCCCTGACTCTGTCGGGCAACGGTGATACGGATTGCAGTGCCAGCACCACTATGCAGGATATTGTTTTTGACCGTATGAGCGCGCAGACACGGATTCTGCAGAATGCGGCTGATATAAATCAGACATCGGGGAATACACCTTACAACCTCGCTTCCTCCTCAGGCTCTTCGGCTGTGGAGAACACCGCCAACACTTACGTGATCAATGCGCCGGGTAAATATTCCCTACCTTTGGTTTATGGTAATGCCATAAAGAACGGAAGCGCCAACACGCAGGCCTACACCGCTACGACTCATAACCGCTATGCACTGAAAGGATTTGTGAATCATCTGGGTAATGCCGTTTCCGATCCATATATATACAATAACTCCGGCTGCACCCCTGCCGATGCGGTGCTTCTTTGGGAAGATGAATTGAATCTGGTGCGCAATGTCAGTCTCTCCTCCGATGGGAGAAGTATTGAGTTCGATGTGCCTCACAACACCATCAGACAAGGTAATGCCCTCGTTGCCGTGCGCGATGCGCAGGGAGCGGTGATGTGGAGCTGGCAGATATGGGTCACAGATTACGTGGCTGGCTCTTCCATCATTCCGATAGCGTATTCAGGCAAAACCTATGAACTTTATCCGCGAAGTGTAGGAGATGTGATCGGTGGAGATGTAACCACTTTCGCCCCCACTTCAGTAAAGGTGCGTTTCACGCAGACAGATACCCCTGCAGGTGTAGAACCGTTGCAGAAAACGGTGGAGTTCGTAAGGAGTGGCATCACAATCTCCACACCCGACTGTTTTACCTATTATCAGTGGGGGCGCAAGGATCCGATGATGCCCGGCGTAAAGCAATGGTACGATGCAGAGCATAAGGAAATAACTTCGTTGACGCTTAGCGATATCTCATCTGTTCCTTCCGGCGAGAGTGTGGAGCAATACTGGATTTTGCATCCTGCAGCGTTCCTGGAGAGTGCGCATAATTACGTGTTCTCATACACCAACCTTTGGAATACGAACCTTTCCACCTCGGCGTATGTGAAGACCATCTATGACCCCTCCCCTGTTGGGAGTATGGTTCCTTCTGCTGAGTTGCTGCGCAATACATTCCACACCGCCTCGGTTACATTGCAGTCAACCTCAACGGATACTCAGCGTGCGGGATTCTATGTTACACTCGACGACGGCACGGAACTCTATTTCCCGGCGTTCGGTTATCGCTCGGGAGTGTCGGGAGTGTCGACAGACCATGGAGTATATGGAGAATACTGGACTGCAGAATCACTCACATCTCGCACCGAAAGCCGAGGCTTGGTACTCTCCGGATTCGGAGGTACATCAACCGTGTCGGTCCTGCAGGAACCGCGTGGACACGGCTTCGGCGTACGTCCGATGCTCGAAAATTAGACGTCAGACGTCAGATATTAGATATCAGATATCAGATATCAGATATCAGGATTCCTGAAAATAGCAGACGCCCCTCCAGTTGTTGAACTGAAGGGGCGTAATTCTATCTCTTGAGTTGTTATTACTTCTTCACTGTTTTAGCTGTAGTTACAGTGCCGTCGGTGTAAGTGGTGCGTACCACGTAGATACCGTTTGAGGGGTTCTTAACCTCGATACCGTTGAGGTCGTAGTATTTCACTGACTGAACAGATGCGTCTGCGTTGATTTCATTAACGCCGCTTCCTTCTGTCTGGATCACGTAAGACTCGTAAGTGTTATCGAAACTGTATGTGTAAGCGAGCACACCACCGGAGATGACCTTCCAGTCGTCGCTGACGCATGTAAGACCGGTCATCAGGTATGTCTCATAAATCGGAGTCTCCTCCCATGTGTCATAATCGTAATCCGCGCCGATAAGCACCTCTTTGGTAAAGTTATCTTTGAGCCATGTAACGGCTGCGGGTGCGAATGTGTTGAGGTGATCCTGAATAGTGATGTAGTCGTTAGAGCCGGGAAGCAGAACGTAGGTAAACGGTGGAATCTGACGCTCAGCAAAGAATGAAGGCATCGGGGTTGAGGCGATGATGGTTCCGTCGGAAAGGACCTGACGGGCAATGGGCCAACTGCCATCGCTGAGTTCGTTCACCTTGTTGATTTCGCCGGTTGTGAGGTCGATGGTGTATGTCGGATATATGGATTCGTATGTCTCCAGATTAAGAATATCAGCAGCCAAGGCTATAAGCTTACCCTCTGCATCCATTGCGAAACCATTCTGAAGGAAGAATACAGATTCATCAATGATTACATATAATGCATCATAGAATGCAGCGATTTTGTCGTTATATTCCTTTGCAACTTGATTGTAAGCGTCTACGGCCTCATTGTAAGCGGCAGCCTCCGCTGGTGTCATGTAGTCGCCTAAGTTAGGCATATCACCCTCGAATGTCTGATACCATTCGGCAAC
This sequence comes from Bacteroides sp., assembly GCA_014802175.1. Lineage (GTDB taxonomy): Bacteria > Bacteroidota > Bacteroidia > Bacteroidales > Muribaculaceae > Lepagella. The sequence continues at coordinate 88,648 of JAAVCU010000008.1, read as the reverse complement.
GGCTGCATTATAAGCCTCAAGCTCTTCGGGTGTCATATAGTCTTCGTAGCTGACATATTTCCCGGTGAATTCACCCGGATCCTCAGGGAGTGTTCTCTTCTGGGGGTTGATCAGTGATTCAGTGGGAAGAGAATAGGACCACTCGCCGTCTGTACCCTCCTTGAAAAGAATGGGATAACTGCACTGTCCGGTGTAGTCGCGGACCTGACCGAGGATTGTCTTGCCATCGTTGCTGATATAGGATGCGGTGATATACTGCGGGTCGCGACCAGACCAATCCTTTTTAGGACAAGGAAGATATTTGATCTCGCCGGGTGTGCCATCTTTGTTGATGTCCACATAGATAGGTACCTGAGTGGTTTCTGTGCTCATGTCAGGATTTGAAACCAAGCCGACGATACGAGTGGCGTTGGGGGTGATGGCGTTGAAGCTGAGGAAGCCGTAATCTGCAGAATATGCCGAAAGGTCAAGCATCTCACCGTTCACCATTACCACGGGCTGGTCCATCTCCGTTGAACCTACGATGATGTTGCCATCGGGGGTGGTGCAGTTACCGGTGCCATAATAGAAAAATTCGAAAGGTTTTGATTCGCCGGTCTTGACATTGTAGATCACGTTCTCTCCATCGGTCTGGCTAAGGATCACGGAGCCGTCCGGTGACATTTTAGTTGTATAGAACTCCGTAAGGATTGTTGGTTCCGCAGCCTGAACCAACGCGGGAGCGATGAGCCCCATTGCTGCGCAGAAAAGTAAAGATTTTCTCATAATTAATAGGTTATGACGTTAATGTTATGAATTTTATGGAAATGACACACCCCGGTGCAATTTGCTATCGCACCGGGGTGTGAGCAGTATAATAATCGGATATTATTTCAGGGATTCCTTTGAAGTCTTGATTGAACCGTCGCTGTAGGTGGTGCGTACGATGAAGATGCCGTTCGAGGGATCTTTCACCTCAACACCATTCATGTTGTAATATTTCTTGGAAACGGCGTTAGCGTCGATTGCGATATCTTCAACACCTGCATAGGGATTCTCCACTTCGATCTGTTTTGCATTTACAATCTCGCCTGATTGGTTGTCGACAATAAATGCTGTGAGATAGAATTTAGCGCCTGTGATGGTGCTTGTCGGAATATCTGCTGTATGCCCGATCTCTTCCTGAGCCTTGATTGCTGCCGGAAGACTGTTGGTCAAACCGGTGGCTCCGCCAAGGAGATAACGGCATACATCATTGTAATACATTCTGACGCTGCTGCCTTTCTTCTCCCAGCCACCCATCACGCCATAGGAGCCTCCTGAATAATAATTGGTCTGGTTGTAGGGACCAACGTTGTTTTCTGTCAGGTAGTAAGCGAGGCGATAACGGTTGTTGTTGGTTATGTCGAAAGCAAATCTAACCTTTGCGTCTGCTTTCAAAGAGCCCTCACCTGTCATCCCGGCTGTGAGTCCTGTGAATTCTACTGCAGAGGGTTGATCACCATATTGGGTTACGTAGGCGTCGATGTCTGCCGTAGTCATATTCTCAAGGTTATAGGTTCGGTTGATGTAAGCTGAAGGGAAGCTGGCGAACAATGATTGAATGAGGTTGAGAGCACTCGTAGGCTGCATCGGATCGGCTGTAGTTCCATTGGCGTGAAGAGCCACCAAGGCAAACTTCTCGGGATATGTGGCAGCGGCGTATTCCATCATAACCATTCCACGCGGACACCAGCCGCACCATGTGCCTGTGCCCTCTTCGATAACGCTTACACGAGGGAACCCTTTAGATTTCTCGAAGCAGTTGATGCCGGAGGTGATTGAAGGATTCTTTGCGTTGTTCTCAGCTCCATTCACTTTGGTGATGGTGAAGTTCATCGGAACATCCATACCTTCTGTGTTGCAAGCCATCGGCACAGTCAATATTTGATATTGATCGTATGTCAATGGAGTGTCGAAAGTCTGTGTGATGGACTGAGCGGCTTCTTCTCCGATTTTGTAGGTAAATTCAACACTTGAAGCGGAGAAACCTTTGTTCTGGATAAGGAAGAGATAATTGAAGGTCTCGCCGGGCTGGGCGTAAGTGGGACCTGAGAGATCTGTGAGTATTACATTATTCTGCGGGAAGTTCTCGCCGGCGATGGTGCACCCTAAACAGATGGAACCGATCTCATCGGCATAATTATCCCAGGCTACCTTTCCGTTGGAAACCAATCCGACGAAACATCCGTCGGGATCAGTGGTGGGGTAACCATCCACGGTAAGATAATATTGCTGTGCGTTGGGGATCTTGAAATAGTAACCGATATATAACTCTTTGCCGGCTTCAATCTTATAAGGCTCGGTGAGATCAATCTTATATTCAGTGAATCCTGCAGTGCCAAGCTTAGCCTCCTGTGTGTAAACCGGTTCACCTTCCAAGTCGTCAAGGATGAAGAGGGTAACATCGGTAAGGGTATTTTTGTAAGGCTGCGAGGTTGTTGATGTACCGGTCCAGATGTTGATGCTTTTGATCACGTCATCGGCAAAAACCGTTGCGTTCTCTTCCGAAAGGCGGAATGCAAAGTGGACTTCACTTCCGGTGGAGACATTGTTGAGTCTGTACGCGGTGTAGGGTTGATCGGAGATAGAGAAGTCAATAGAAGGGGAATCTTCTCCTGCGCGAGTTTTCAGTGACTGCTGAAGCTCAACGTTGCCGGGGAAGAATGAGAACTGATCTGACTCCACCTTTGTGGTTTTAGGTGCGAAAGCGCTTGCCGTGCCTGCTGTCAGCAGTGCTGCGGAAGCAATAAGTAAATTTTTAAACATAGGCAAATTCTATAAATTTTGCCACAAATATAGTAATTATTATTTAATTATGACATATATTTATGAAAAATTTGTGAAAAGAGTTAAGAAATTGGTTGAATATCCTGAATTCTTACTGAGAACAGGGGGTATAATTATTAAGGAGCCAATTAAGGAAGGATTGCTTGGCGAATTGTCAGTTTTTTTACTTTTAACAGAATTTTAACACCTTTTTGGATGGTAATTTGCAATTTCAGTATTAATTTTGCGTAATTTGGTTATACTGTAATACTGATAAAATATGAAGCTATTTTCAAAAATCCTCTTCTCCTTGTTTGCGATTTTGGCAGTCGGCATTCCGGCTTCTGCCCAGTTCCCTTCTGTGCAATTGAAAGACCTTGAGGGGAAACCGGTGGATGCCGCCACTCTTTCTAACGATGGCAAGCCCTTTGTGGTGAGCTTCTTCGCTACCTGGTGCAAACCCTGTCTGCGCGAACTCAAGGCCATTCATGAGGTTTATCCCGACTGGCAGGAGGAGACTGGCATGAAGCTCATAGCTATCTCAATCGACGAGGCTCAGAACGCCGGCAAGGTGCGCCCCTTGGTTGATGCACTCGGCTGGGAGTATGAGGTGCTTCTCGACACCAACTCGGAGCTCAAGGCTGCAATGGGCATTCAGTCCGTGCCTCACCTCTTCATTATAGATGGAAATGGTAAGATTGTAGAGAACCGCTCCGGTTACACCGAGGGTTCTGAAGATCATATAATCGAAAAAATCAGAGGACTATGATATCGCGGCTTACACTCTGCCCCTCTGTCCTCGCCCTTTCTGCAGCATTGTTGTCACCCGCGGCGCTGATGGCGCAGGATAAAGTGCAGGTTCACGGGTCGGTGCAGGCTAATGTGCTTGTGCCCGATGAACCGGAGGATTATCCGTTGGATAAGCCATTGCTTTTCAATACTTATGCCGACGTCGGTCTGGTAAGCAAGTATGTGGACGCAGGTCTTCGTTTTGAGTTCAACAAATGGCCGTTGCCTCAGTATCAGGTGCTCGACGGATATGCCGGGTGGGGTGTGCCTAACGTTTATGTGAAAGGTAAGTGGAAAGGTCTGGAGCTTACTGCCGGCGATTTCTATGATCAGTTCGGCTCAGGCTTTATACTGCGCACTTACGAGGATCGTGCCTTGGGTGTAGACAACTCTATACGTGGTGGCAGATTGAAAGTGAACAGCATTAAGGGTCTGAGATTAACATTCCTCGGCGGCTTGCAGCGTAATTACTGGAAATGGAACCGTCACACACAGGTCTACGGTGGTAATGCCGAGGTCTTTATGCAGGACTATTTCCCCGCGCTCGCCAATAAAGGAGCGAACTGGATGCTCGGTGCCTCATACGTGCTTCTGCATGAGCAGGACAATGAATTGATCCTGCCTGGTGCGGACTGGGCTCTCAATTTCCCGAAATGCGTGAACGCGGTTGATGTGCGTTCGCAGTTCTCGAAGGGGGCATTTAATGTAACCGGAGAATTCGCATGGAAAGGTCAGGATCCGGAGATGGGCAACGATTACACCTATCGCCCCGGTACAGCCTATATGCTTTCCGGATCTTATTCAAAGACCGGTATGAGTGCGATGTTGCAGGTGAAGCGCACGGAGAATATGGGTTTCCATTCCAACAGAAGTTATAAAGGCACGGAGACTATGCTCAATCAGCTTCCCCCGTTCTCTTATCAGCATACTTACGCCCTTGCGACACTTTACCCCTACTCCACACAGGATTCAAAGGGTGAATGGGCATTTCAGGGAGCGTTCGCTTACACTTTCAAGCGCAAGACTGCTCTTGGAGGTAAATATGGAACCAAACTGAATGTGAATATCAGCTACATAAAGAGCCTTCACTATAAGGGAGACCCGGAAAATCCCTATAATGGCTCAGTGTGGGGAACCAACGGACCCTCAACCTCTTTCTTCGGAATGGGTGAGACCAATTATTTCGATGCAAACCTTTCGATCGAAAAGCGAATCACACGCGATTTCCAGTTGACATTCATGTATATGAACCAGATCTATAATCCGCGTGTGCAGTACACTACCGCTGATTATGGTGATCAGAATGTGAAGAGCAACATCTTCGTGCTCGATGGTAAATACAAGATCTCAAAGAAATTCAATATGCGTGCGGAATTGCAGTATCTCACCACACGTCAGGATTGCAAGGATTGGGCATACGGACTTCTTGAGTTCACATACGTTCCGTGGGTAACTCTCAGTGTAAGCGACAAGTGGAACTGCGGTAGCAACGAAGGTCATTATTACAGCGTTGGTCTTACAGGCAATTACAAGTCAAACCGTCTTATGGTAAGTTACGGCAAGACTCGTGCCGGTTTCGACTGCTCTGGTGGAGTATGCCGTTGGGTGCCTGAAACAAAGGGTGTTAAAATCGATTATAATTACTACTTTTAAGAATTAATAATTAGAAGTTAGTAATTAGTAGTTCTCTCAGGAACAATCATTAATTTTAGTCATTACTTAATTAGAATCTATGAACACATTATGGAATAAGATTTTCTTCGCCGGAGCTTCAGCAATCTTAGCTTCGGCAATGGTCGCGTGCGACAATATATCGGAAGATGAGCGTTTTTTGCCCGTTGAGTCCGCCAAAGTTGAACGAGTGGTTCTGATCGAGGACTACACGGGTCAGAAGTGTACCAACTGCCCCGAGGCTCATAAAGTAATCGAGGGTTTGCAGCAGCAATATGGAGATGCTATTGTGGCTGTGAGTATCCACGGCGGTCCGCTCAGCATCAACAACAGCAGCACATCGTTCGATGCCAATTACATCGGTCTTGGTAATGCCGAGGGAGATTATTACCTCAACAAATTCGGAATCCAGGATCTTCCCTCAGGAATGATTAACCGCAATGGCAATATCTATGATTTCAACAGTTGGGCATCAGTGGTAAGAACAGAGCTTGAACGCCCTTCGGATCTGGATATCGAGCTTGATGCGGAGCTTCTGAGCAATGTTGACGAAACTACCGGTGAGAATAAGCAGACAATATCAATTGATGTTGAAATGCTTCCTCAGGCAGATATCAACGGAGCTCTTCAGGTGTGGGTGCTGGAAAGCGGCATCGTGGCGCGTCAGACCACCAATAGCGGACGTGATAATAATTATGTTCACAACCATGTGCTCCGCGCTGCTGTTAATGGTAATGATGGCGAGACTGTTTCGCTTACAAAAGGATTGCATCAATCCGCCTCTTACACAATTGATGTGCGTTACAACGATCAGGAGCGTTGGAACCCCGATAACCTCTCTGTCGTAGCGTTTGTAACGGCTGCCGACGGGGTGCATCAGGTTGCCAAAGTCAATGTGAAATAAATTTAATGTATCATATATGAAGAAAATTTACTTAGTTGCAGCTGCCGCACTTCTCGCGGCAGCGCCGATCTCGGCAAGAGAGCTGACTTTCTACAACGGCTCGACAGCTATCACTAATGGCTCCACAATCGAGTCGCAGGCATTCGATGTCACTCCTATCGGTAACAACAACGTGGAGATCTATTTCGAGCCGGATCTTTATCTGGCTGCAGATTACTGGACCAACAGTGTGAATCTTACTGCCAAATGTGTTTCCGGCCATACAATCCAGCTATGCACACCGTTGGCTGCCGGTCAGACCGGTAGCTGTCAGACCGGTACTGAAGTAACCAAACAGGGTATCACAATTTCCTCTACTCAAAAGATTGCTTTGAAGTATGAGTATGTAGGTGAGCAGTCTGAATCAGATGCTATCCCTGTGGTGGTTACCGAATTCTCTGCTGTAGACACTAAATACACTACCGTTACAGCCGACTTCACCGTTGTGATGGGTTCCAACTCGGGTGTGGCTTCCGTGTTCGCTAACGATGCCTCTTTCAAGGCTGTGAATGGCGGTATTGCATACGAATTCGCCGGTCGTACGGAAGTTGCTCTTTACAGCCTCAGCGGTGAAAAAGTGCTCGCTACTGTTCTCGAAGGTCAGGGTGTACTTTCAACTTCTCATCTTCCCGCCGGCATTTATGCTTACACTGCGGGCTCCAAGAGCGGTAAGGTTTATCTCCGCTAAGATCCTTTCTCAGATCGCCCCGATCGAGTCAAGGAAAATTATAAAAATTGCTGCCGGACAGATCCAGCGCAAGCAGAACACCAACGGACGAAGCCAGATGAAACGGTTTCGTCCGTTGTCTGTTAATTGGTCGCTGATGAACCGGCGCTCGATGCACCACCCTACGAATATAGAGCATATCATTCCACCCAAGGGCATGATGATGTTGGAAGCTACGTAATCCAGCAGATCAAACAAATTTTTGCCAAATAAAGTCAGATTCTGCCATGGTCCCATACTCAGCGCGCACAGCAGGCTGATGATAAGAGTGATGCCACAGGATAGAGCTGTGGAGCGTTTCCGTCCTAATTTCTTCTCTTCGGTAAAGAAAGAGATGGAGATCTCGCTCAGCGAGATTGTGGATGTGAGAGAAGCTATGAAAAGGAGAAGGAAGAAAAGCGTAGACCAGATGCCGCCTCCTGCCATACGGTAGAAGATGTTGGGAAGCACCTCGAACACGAGTGTCGGGCCGGCCGAAGGTGAGAGTCCGAAGGAGAAGACTGCCGGAAAGATGATGATGCCACTGAGAATCGCCACTGCCGAATCGAGGATCATGGTGGTAACGGCCGTCTGAGCCAATCGCGTTTTCTCTGTGAAATACGAGGCGTAAGTTATCATGCAGCCCAATCCTAAGCTCAGGGAGAAGAAAGCCTGTCCTAAGGCTCCTAAAAGCGTAGAGGGGGTTAGTTTTGAGAAGTCAGGTTTGAATAGAAAGCTGCAACCCTCCTCGAATCCCGGCAGGAAGAAGGAGTGTACGCAGAAAACCAGCAGGATTACAAATAATACGGGCATCATGATATTCGACAGGCGTTCGATACCTTTGGAGACACCGCGCAAGAGTATCACGAAATTGCAGAGCGCGAAAACCACTGTCCAGATCACCGGGTGCCAGCCGTGAGTTAGTTTCACGAATTGGTCGTGACCGGCGGATTCGGTCGAGAAATCCAGCATCCCGAAAAGCGATTCTATGCAATATTCCAGTGTCCAACCTGCCACCACTGTGTAAAAACCGAGGATCAGCATCGAGCCGACGATTCCCATATATCCGGCCCAATACCATGGATGATGCGGATCCAGTTTGCGGTATGCACCGAGCACATTACTGCGTGTGCCGCGTCCCATCACGAACTCCGCTATCAGCACAGGCACACCGATGAGGAAAGCGAAAATCAGATAGCACAACACGAATGCACCGCCGCCATGAGCTCCCGCCTCATACGGAAAACGCCAGATATTACCCAAACCCACGGCAGATCCCACTGTAGCAGCGATCGCGGCAAAGCGCGATCCGAACACTGCCCTCTGTGTACCCCGATTTTCAGTCTTACTCATAATGCCTTAAATTAAAAGATTACTGTAGTTTCACAGATATTCCACTCATCTATGCTCAAATAATCCTACGATACCTAAATCATAAACTGTTAACCATTAATTATTAATTGATTAATAGTCGTCAAAAGAGTCGAAAGGGCCGGAGAAGTCAGTATCCATGAAATTGTTATCCATGAAATCTGTATCTAAAAAATCGCTATCGTAAAGACCTAAGCTGTCTCTGTGTGGATTGTCCGGCAAACCGAAGAAATCCAAATCGTCGGCTTCGTCAAAGTCGGTAGGGTCATAATCGGCAGGGTCATCGTAATAAGCCTCCAGATCGGTTGTGCGGTGACGATGATAACCTGTGTGCAAGCCACCATCATACCGAGGTCGGTCGTACGAATCGACACAGCCACCATCTCGGTCGTATGAATTATCACTGCAATCATAGCGATCGAGCGAATCATCATAACAATCGCACCGACGGCTATTGTTTGACCCAAACAGCCACCGAAACAGCAGCATCCTCTTAATAAAACTCAAAAAAGACATAATTTATATGTTCATTTAGGTGATATTTTCCAGCTTCCCTTTTTATCGGAACCTATTCTTTCTATATTAATTATCTTTCTCAATTTTTTCAACTGATAATTCACTGCATTACGATCCAATCCGGTTACAGTTGAAAGTTCAACTATTGTAATAGATGGAAATTCAATCATGTGCTGTAATATTAGTGCTTGAATATCAGTTAAATCATCTCCTAAGATTATATCATTAAGATGTTTTACAGTTGACTTTACAGTTGACTTTACAGTTGACTTTACAGTTGACTTTACATTACTTGTTCCATCCACACTGTTATTGTATTGGGCAAGAGGAAGCGAAAGCCACACTTCCTTGACATCCTCAAGTTCTTTTAGTTCGGGGCGTATGTAACCGAGTGTGTTCCATGCGGTAAGTATTTTCTGAAATCCGGAGCCTATATTGTCTCCATAACCAATCATCCGGAACATTTTCTGGATATTTCTATTACGTGCATGGGTAAAGTCTCCGTTGTAAATACGATCGGCAGATATTCTTAGCAGTCCCGGATTCCGAAGGATAATTTCATTATCGCGACGGTCTATTCGCAACACTCCTTCAGTCTGAAAGTCCGAATAAGTTGCTGAATTTATAATTGCTTCTCTGATACCATCGTATAGAGGACCTCCATCACGCCGGGCTTCCCCTACTATGCGACCTTCTGAAGGAAGAGTGAAAAGTAGTTTACGCATAGTCATTGTGACGAAATTATAGAGATTGTTCTCCCAGCGACCATCGTAAGTCAGACGGTCATTCCATTTAAGATCACTACCCGGCTCTATACCAATCAAGTCAAGATAGTCCATTCGGAATAACGGGAAACGCTTTTCAATCGGGGTTCCTTTACCAAACATAATTAGTCCGGCAATGGTGAGCCCTTCTATTTCCCTATGTCTGTCATAATCATAACCGCCCATTCTATAAAGGAATTCCTTGTTATCAAGATTCTTATACGCATGCCCTGGATTGGCTGTATCAAAAACCTGACGATATCCACGTAGAGTTTCCTCATCTATATCTTCCATTCCATAATGCTCCAGAATCTGGCTGTCAATATCATCGGTGCTGTCACGTAGCATCATAGCCAGTTCCTCACGATTGAGTCGTCTGTCTCCTTCGTGACTACGTCTATAAGAACCATCAACAATATCATCGTTGATGTAAATTGGTTTTTTATGATAATCGGCTTCGGGAACTGATATGTAAATAACTGTCTTTCCTTCAATCTCAATGGGTCTGAAATCGCTGTCAAATAAAATGTTACGACTTACTTTCTGGCGATTGTTAAGCATATTGAAAAAATCAGTCTCGATCTTATCAGAATCTGTGACACCGGTAATTTCAAAACGGGATTCAAGGGGTCGATCCTTGTGTTCGGTAACTCCAAGAAGGATTACACCCCCGCGTGTGTTGGCAAAGGCAGAATATGTTTCCCATACTGAACGAGGCACATTGTCTGTACATTTCTTTATCTCAACAGTTATACCCTCGCCCTGATTAATCAGGTTGTATATGTCGTCAGAAGTTATTGTCATAAATACTTAAGAAACAAATCCAGTTGTCTAAATTTAAAAAATAGCTTGTAGCTAACTAACTTACTTAAAATGCAAATGTACTAAATATTAGCCATAATTTTCATCAAGCAGTTAGAAAATTATTGATATTCCGAAAAAAAATAGTAAATTTGGTTATGAAATCAACATTGTATATAATTGCAGGTTGTAATGGAGCCGGAAAGACAACTGCATCCTATTCTGTTTTACCGGAATTACTGGATTGTAGAGAGTTTGTCAATGCCGATGAAATAGCTAAAGGATTATCTCCATTTAATCCGGAATCAGTGGCAATTGAAGCTGGGAAATTAATGCTTCAAAGAATAGATTTACTCCTTGAGCAAGGAAAAACTTTTGCTATAGAAACGACACTTGCGACACGAAGTTACGCATCTCTTGTAAAAAGAGCAAAAGAAAGAGGATATAATGTTGTTTTATTATTCTTCTGGCTTCCATCTCCTGAGATGGCAGTTGCCCGTGTAGCGAAGAGAGTAAGAGAAGGTGGACATAATATTCCGATACAGACAATTAATCGTCGGTATTGGTTAGGATTACAAAATTTCTTTCTTATTTTCTCTCCAATCGTAGATAGCTGGAGTTTTTTTCAAAATACCAATATTACAGAGGAGTTAGCTAATGAGGATGAAGTAATAGATAAAGAAACTTTTAATAAAATTAGGGAATTATGTCTGAGCAAGAAAAAATAGCATTAAGAACCAAAATTAATAAAGGTCTGAGGGATGGATATTTTAAGATGCTTAAGCATAAAGCAGCACTTGGACTGGACGTGATAGTTGCAGACAGCAACGGTAAGCCAATAGCTGTCCCCGCAGCCACGTTGCTTTTAAAAGATTCATAAAAGTAAGCCCAACTTCTCTTTTCGGGAAGTTGGGCTTATTGGTTGATGGGTTAGCTAACCGTGGGATTACTTTCTGAAGAGGCGGAGTATCTCGCCAATCCAAAGCACTACTGATGTGCCGCAGATGATGATTACCCAGTCTGTGAATTTGAGGGGTTCTACATTGAAGAAGTCTCCGCCTACACTGACGATAAGGATCTGACCAACGAGGATTACCAATGCAATGAGAACAAAACCGCCACACCCTTTGAAGTGGAATGCCGAGCGTCCGGTCTCGAATGCGCGGGCGTTGAACATATTCCAGAACTGAAGGAATACAAAGATTGTGAAGAAGAGCGAGAGCTCATATCCGCTGAGCCCTGTGTTCGCTCCCATTGCAACCTTACCGATTTCCGTGAGACTTGTGATGTCGGTATGCTCGAAGTAGTAGAGCAATCCAAGAAGGAAGAGGAAGAATATACCCCCTACCCCGATGATCGATCTCCACATGGGGCGGTTGATGATGAACGCTTCTCGTGAGCGTGGTTTTTCTTTCATCACCGATGCCGATGGAGGCAGTGAGGCAAGAGCCATAGCAGCGAAAGTATCCATGATTAGATTTACCCACAGCATCTGCGTTACGGTCAACGGCGATTGCATACCCATAAAGGCCCCGAAGAGAACGATGAAGCAAGCAGCCACATTCACAGTCATCTGGAAAAGGATGAAACGCTGGATGTTCTGGTAGAGTGAGCGACCCCACATCACAGCGCGACCGATTGATGAGAATGAGTTGTCGATGATGGTGATGTCGGAGGCTTCTTTTGCCACTGAGGTGCCGTCGCCCATCGACAGACCGACGTGGGCTGCCTTCAGCGCCGGAGCATCATTTGTTCCGTCGCCCGTAACGGCAACCACTTCGTTGTTTGCCTGAAGAGCCTCTACGAGACGTTTCTTATCCATAGGACGCGCACGCGCTATAATCTTCAGATCGCCTACGCGCTCTTTGAGTTGCTTGTCAGTAAGTTCTGCAAACTCCACGCCTGTAATAATGTTGCGGTCAGTGTCTGTCTTATCGTTCCACAGACCAATCTGGCGACCGATCTCTTTTGCGGTTCCGGGAGTGTCGCCGGTTACGATCTTGACTTTTATTCCTGCCTCGGTTACTTCCTTCACTGCGTCAGGCACATCAAGACGGACGGGATCGGAAATGGCTACAATACCAAGGAATGTGAGATTTGTAGCTACTATCTTACCATCGGCAATGGCAACATCCTTGTCGCCGAGTTCCTGGTAAGCGAAACCGAGGGTACGCATAGCCTGATTCTGATACTCCAGGAGTTGAGCATCAATTTCTGCCTTGGTGACACCTGCGGTGTTCTTGCACATACCGAAGATGATTTCCGGTGCTCCCTTAACATAGAGGATAGTTTTACCTGTAGATGATTTTACAACCGTCGCCATATATTTGCGCTCTGTAGTAAAGGGCAGCTCTTCGATACGGGAGGCTTTTTCGCGCAATTCAGCATAGTCTGCACCCTGCTCCTTAAGCCAGAGAAGTAATGCACCCTCAGTGGGATTGCCGAGGACCTGGGGTTTGGACGCCGAGAGGTCAAGTTGTGCGGTGGAATTAACCGCCATACCCTCTAAAAATAATTGGGTGTCGCCCTCCGACCCGAAGAAATTGGTCTTATAGACCTGCATCTGGTTCTGAGTAAGCGTACCTGTCTTATCGGTACAGATAACAGTAGTAGCACCCATTGTCTCGCAAGCGTGCATCTTACGCACAAGGTTGTTGGTCTTGAGCATGCGGCGCATCGAGTATGCCAGAGACAAGGTCACAGCCATCGGCAGGCCTTCAGGAACGGCAACAACCACGAGAGTTACAGCCACCATCAGAGTCTGGAGGAAATAAGCGAGGAACGAAACCCAGTCAAATTCGGGTACATTCAAGAAGTAGAGAATGATACGACCGATGATGATTGCCGCAGCAAAACCGTATGAAACCTTTGTGATGAGGTCTCCAAGTCCGTCAAGCTGTTCGTTAAGGGGCGTTTTTACGCTGTCGTCAATCTGAGCAGCCTCAAAGACTTTGCCGTTTTCTGTTTTATCGCCGACCGCAAAGACTCGCATAACGCCATGCCCCTCCATGACCTTTGTTCCGCGCATCACGTGATTAGATGGGAACGTAGCATCCTTATCAAACAGAGCGGAGTCAGTAGTCTTGTGGCAGATAGGTTCGCCAGTAAGTGTTGACTCATCGATGTTGAGAGACACGGCTTCAAGTAATTCTCCATCGGCAGGAACCTCCTCACCGGTATTGAGAATGACAATATCGCCGACAACAACATCCTTCTTGGCAATCTGCATGGCATTACCATTTCGGATCACCTGCACCGGCTCATCATCATTAACCTGATTGAGCAATGCAAACTCCTTATCGGCTTTAAGCTCAAAGTTAAAAGCAAGACCTGTGGCAAGAAGGATAGCTATGAAGATACCGAGAGGTTCGAAGAATACTCCGGCACCTTGTCCGAGACTGAAATACTCATAGCAGGAGATACCGATAGACAAGGCTCCCGCGATCAGAAGTATAATAATCAGCGGATCGCCGAACTTCTCAAGGAAACGCATAAACAGCGAATCCTTTTCAGGAGGAGTCAAGATGTTGCCCCCATTCTTTCTGCGGCTCTCCAACACCTCCGCGTCGGTCAAGCCAGTGTAATGATTGTTTTGTGACATATTGTGTGTATGTTGTGTTTATTGGGTCTCTGCATAAGATAACGTGTAAACAGATATTATTATCATAGATAGTGCAAAATTACTGCCGTCAAAAGCAATAGCATAATCCTCAAAATATTTCAGTTTCACTCCAGAGAGAGTCGTTATGGATTGTTAGCTTCCGATATTTTTTTATTGTGGCGTAATTCATCAAGATAACTTGCGGTTATCACACCTGATGGCAGTGCAATAATTGCTACGCCGAAGAGAGATGAAATCATGGATATAATTCTTCCGATTGGTGTAATCGGGCACAAATCACCATAACCAACAGTGGTTAGGGTTACTGTTGACCAATACAAAGCATCGAAGAAGGAGTGAAAAGTTTCTTCTCCGTTTACAGGATTAAGTCGGGATTCAGCATTGAACATAACCAACGCGGTAAGGAAGATATAGAAGATAGCTATTACAAGAACAGTCAGCAAAACATTCCGCTCCTTCTTGAATACTTTACCTAATAATTCTACTTTATCATAATATCGGAATACCCTGAAAAGACCTGCAATCTTGAATAATCTGGTTACTCGTAGTAATTTGAAATTATCGCTAATCAAATTCAACCCCGGTAAAATAGATAGTAGGTCTATAATGGCCATGGGTGTAAATGGATAATATAGATAGGATTTCCAGCCTTTCTTCAATTTCAATTCACATACATACCAGCGAAGGATATAATCGACCAAGAAGGAAAAGACAGTGATTATCTCGATTACTTTAAAAATAGGATATCTCGTTCTGAACATCAGAGGAATGATGCTCAACAAGATCATTATCAGCATATATGAATCATAGATGCGACTTGCTTTTATTCCCTGTTTATCCCGATTGATTATTAAGTAAATCTTTTCTTTAAAGTTCATTCGCACATGTCTGGTTAGATTTTGTAAAAATATGAAGTAGCCAACAAGAATTTTGACTACTTCATATTTATTTCAATATCATTAGAATAGACCTTCCCGCTTCATTTCATTAACTCGTTTTTGAATAGCGGTGTATCTTTCTCCAAGTTTCTGTTTTCGGGTTTGACCATCGCCGTAAACACCTCGAATCACCTTCATAGCCTCTGCTTCTATGTCATTTGACACATTAGAAGCGGATGTTGAATTACCGGCGGTAACCGCAGCGCTATTCGCAGCAGTTGCGGAAGAAGTTGATGTTGCCGGTGCCGGTGTAGACTCAGCCTGAGCTGAAGTTGTCGTAACTGGATCGGTCTGTCCTGCATCTTGACCCTGGGCAGTATTTTCTGTTGCTTCTGTTGGCAAAGCGGATTCGCTGGTTGTTGCATCGCCGGGTTCAGCAGTTACTTCATCAGTGGGATTTTCAATAGTCTCATCCGTGGGCACGGTAATCTGCTCGGTGACTTCAGCATCTGCTTCCGGCTGTGGCTCCGAAGTTTTATTCATGAATAACCACCACAGGACGAGGATCACGATGAGGATCACAAGAATGATCCAAAGCCACTTTCCGTTGTTTCTTTTCTCCTTCTCGAATTCAGGCAGGACAGAGATCGGAGCTGCGCTCGGTTCGGGCTTGTTTGCGATTACGGGTTCAGATACTGACTTTGGTTTTGAAGCAGCCGGTGCGGGTTTAGGCACAGATGCCTGTGGTGCTACATCCGGAGTCCCGATCTTGGGAGCTGCAGCCATAGGTTCGTCTGCATCCTTTGTAAGGTCGAACTTGCGTTTATTTCCTTTTGATATGTCAAACTTATGGTCGGTCCCTTTATTCAATTGGAATTTGCTTTTGTCTTGTTTGGCCATAGTTGTTGAATTTTATTCTTCTGTGTACATATCAACAAGAGTCTGCAGACCACCATTATAGCCATTGCCTACAGCTTCAAATTCCCATTCCCCTTCAGCGTTGATTACAAAACGAGCGGCAACGAGGGCGTCCTCTGATTTATAATCCTTGCTGAGTTCGTAGAAACATAGCGGTTCGTCGGTATCTTCGTCGATAACGGTTATTCTGGCATTTTCTACCCCACCAAAAGTCTCTACATTATCATCGTTTGGAACGTAAACAGTTGCGGAAATTACAACTTCCTGCACTTCGGGTGCGATTTTGCTGAGACAGATATTGAGTGTTTCGATGCCACCTGTCAACTCATCTTTGGCTCCCAATACGGCTCCGTCTGCACTCATCGGGCGGGTGGAATCAAGATAATTTTTCTTGTTGCCAAATTTGGATCTGTCGAACTTTTCAGTCCGGTTTTCAGAGTTGTAGAATACGAAGCCTTCATCGTTAACAATGATTCCGTCAAGGCTCAGGAGCCATGCCTGTGTATCTAAATCTCCTTTTTGCCAAGTAAGCTCGACGCGAATATTGTCGAGACCAAGATTTTTCGACAGTGCGAATCTATCGCCACCATCGAGTTTTCTAAGATTGAACTTTCCCATGGCTACTGCTATTACTGGTACATATCCACGAGTGTTTGCAAGCCACCGTCATATCCCTTTCCGATAGCCTCAAATTCCCAGTCACCATCCTCATTGAGTACGAGCGCGCCAGCCACAACTGCCGTTTCAGAAGAGAAATGTTCCTTGAGGTTGTAAGAACAGAGTTCTTCGCCTGTCTCCTCATTTGTTATGATGATCTGAGGATCACGTACATTCTTGAATGAGGTGTTTCCTTCTTCGTCATAGATTGTGACACAGAAAACAATTTCAGTGATCTCGGGTCTTACTTTGGCTAAGTTCACGTGCATAGTCTCGCCCGCCTCTTCGTTGCCATCTTCTTCTTCTCCAAGATCATCGGCCGATCCTATAACAGAACCATCAAAGCTAACGGGCACTGTGTTGTCGCGCCAGTTCTTCTTACTGCCGAACTTTGTTCTGTCGTATGCCTCCGAACGGTTGTTTGATTTGTAATAAACGAAATCGGCGTCCTCTGTGATTACACCATCGTCATTAAGCAGGAATGCTACGGCATCAAGGTCAGCACCCGATTTCCAATTAAGGTCTACCTGGATTTCCGAAAGTTCATCACCTTTACCGAGTGAGAACTTTTCTCCTTTTGAAAGGTCAAATTTTTTTGCCATAATTACTGTATTATTATTTAATAATCTTTCTGTATTCGTTTAATAATTTTACGTATTCTTGTGCATTAAATTCGATTGAATTGCAAAGATTTATGTAATCTTGCAACTCGGAAATTATACGCCGAATTTGGTCTGTATTTTTTGTTTTCTTATATTCTTCCAGAGAATCTTTGCGTAGTTCCACACCTTTTCGGTCTCGGATAATATCGGTGAGCACTTTTGCTTTGGCAGTGTTCCCGTTGTTTCGGTACCAGTCGCGCGCTTCCTTCAGTTTGCCCTGCTCTATAAACACTTCTCCATCGCTTTTTAATTTTTCCTTGGGCTCAGGTCGATATTGAGTGTTGCGTTGCTTACGCCCTGATAGAGGAGGTTCCGGTGAAGGCGGTGTTACCCCAGTGAGTGATGACAAAGCCTCCAATTCTGTTTTTACGCTGTTTTGCAACTCTTGAAGATCCTGTTTGTCGGATATCTTTCCCAAGAATCTTTTTAATATTTCGATAGCAGCAGCTTTATTACCCTGTCGATCCTTTCCATTAGCTGCCGCCTTCACCTCTCGCCATTCGCGTTTCAATCCTCTTATCACAACCTCATCAGTTTTACGTAGAGGAGGATCCGGAGGAAATACAAGCGGATCAGGTGATGTAGGTTTAGTTGGTGGTATATGAATATTTGCTGGCTCATACTCCGGTTCCTGTGGATTTATCGGATTCGGGTCAGCAATTAAAAGTCGCATTGTATTCTCGCGTAATTTCTTATCACTCCTCACAATATTACGGAATCCCGGACACAATGCCTGTTCAAAGAATATATTTCCAGCGGCGACCCCTCTGAGCAATAAAAGGGTGTTATCTCGGTTAGAAATGTTATTTTTCTCGAGGAAGTCTTCAAGTTTTTTGCGTATAAGGTTTCCCTCGTCTGTCTGAAGATGATTAATGATAGTTCTATTGAGGTTGTAATGATATTCAATACCATCAGAGAGGATAATCGTATCGTTAAGCAAGGGTGCATTGGAATTAAGAAAGTCCTCTGCAGCTTTGCCTATTGATTCTTCTTCTTTTGAGAATGTGAGCCAGGGATTTTGTCCTTTTATCCTGTCCCAGATTAATTGTTTTACATGAATTAACCTCGGATCAATTCCTAAATTAGGGAACGTCACGTGATTATATTCGTGGATTCTCGTATGATCGTACAACGTGAATGTTAAATCAGCTCCTTCAGTCCATGCAACTAATGTGTTGCTACATGCATATTCGATGGCTAATGATGTCCGGATATACCTTTCAATGAAAGAGTTGTATTCTACTGCCTTGAATCTATTGTATCCACTATCTTTAAAAATACTTATTAACAAGGCTCGTTCATGGGGTAAAATATCAGGTTCGCAAACCAAGGTCAGAGGCATTGTGGCACGGTTATCGCTCAATGTCCCTTTACTCCCGAACATAACGTCTTTAAAGAAGTCGGAAAGAATGGTTTCTGTTGCGTCAAGCAATAGATAGCGAAGTGGTTTTCGTCTTCCTCCGTAGAGATATGTCTCGTCGGTTGTAAGACGTTGAAAATAGTTATCAAATGCGTCTGCTATATTTGCATGTACTGCGCGTATTGCAGTCTCTCCGATTTCAATTCCCGTCTGTGAGCAATAGAAAGCCAACGGCGCCGGCCATTTGTTACCGGGCATTGGCACTAATTTATCCTCACCATCGCGTTGCCAGTATTCAAAGGCAATGCGATGATGAGATATAGATATAATTACTTTATAGCTATCGCCGTTCATCTGGTTCTAAGCAGTTTCAGTAATACTGTATCATAAAATTTCATACCCTCTAAAATGATGATGGGTGCCACAAAACTGAATGGAGTGCCACTTTTCTTCATTTCGCGTTCAGCTGCTCTGAATTCCGGCATATTCTGCGCGTACGCAGTAATATTCATATTTCTGCACTCTCGTTCCAGCTCTGCAGGGTTTACATTCCATCCGAATAGCTGTCGAGCTACATTGTAGAAATATCCACAGAACTCAGTGAATTTCTCCGCCTGTCTTGAGTCAGACATTGTGCAGAGTCGAACACCAATTGATCCCATCATCGCAGGGGTGATAGAGTTTGTGAAGCTGATAGGTCGCTGTTTGTGATCGTTGCCGGTCAGCTCAAAACCATCTTCGCCGATTATTTCAGAAGGTTGTTCAACAGTCGGTCGTTGTAAAACGGTATCACCTTTGGCAAGACCTTTTGATACCTCGAATTTTATTTCGGAGTCTCCAAGTTGGGGGAGTTCAATCTTCTGCCATGATGCCAAGGTCTCTTTCAGATGTTGCTCTCCGTAACCCATTACAAATAATTGCCCATAATACTTATTAGCAGCTCCAGGATTGATTGTGCTTAACCATTGATAGAGTCTGGATCCTTTCCCTGCGAATGTGACGCGTACATTGGGCTTTCTACGTGTCTCCCATTCAGATTGGCTGGTATGATACAGATCGTCTATGAGCTTGTGTGCTATCTGACCCGCATAATACATCAGAAGGCCGGTTACATACATATTCACACACAATAGCATCGGGCAGTCTGACGCAATTTTTCTGTAAAGGTTCTCAAGCTGCTCATCGTTAAGGCGATTTACAATCTGGTCGAAGAAATATGGTGCCGTGTGTTCGTTGTATGTATCATTGCCGAAATTCAAACCTACCATCTGAATATTATACTGGGAGCATATTTCAGACAATACTCTCTTGAACTGAGGGAACGCAGAGACAGATTGAGACACCCGTTGTGCGGCGAATCGCAATGAATTCTGCTTTATCATTGTAATATTACCTTTGAGGTAGAAGAGTGCTGAAATATCTGTAGTGCTTCCACCTACGTCAAAACAGAGATTGAGAACATTGGTCTCCTTTGCATAGCGTGTGGTAATGAAGTTGGCAACCGCTTCGGCTTCTGAAAGGCTCGGGTTGTCGCCGGCATTCTCCATTGTATATAATGGTTCCGGGTCGTAGCTTATCTCCTTGTCCGGATCGTCAGGCATAAAGTCGGTTTGAGCAGCCGTGCCGCTTTCATGCGTAGGATTAGGATTAGAATCAAACGTATTTCCAATCCCAAATCCATCTGAACCGGAAGAAAACGCATTATCTTCAAATCCTCCTCCAAAACCGTTATTTGTTGAAGCACCAAAGCCGTTGCCAAAGCCGGATGGAGAGTCATTGAATCCACCGCCAAAACCTGATGAAGAATTCCCACCGAAGGAACTTCCAAATCCGTCATTTACGGATGGATTGGAATTTCCGAAGGATCCTGCTCCAATTTGGTTGCCGAATGTCCGCGAATCAGTATATTTGCTTATACTTAACTGATAAGGCTTGCCATCAGTATCAAGTACCGGAGAAATTCCCGATAGTGTCTGCCAGATGCCCTGATAGGAGTAAAGTAGTTGACCTGCCATTGCCGACGGGTATGACCATTTTACACTTACTGGAACCTTTCCTTGAACAAAGAGTGTTGCATAAACCTGAAGCATCAGAGTTCGTAGAAATGCACTTTTATGAGCCTTGTCATCATCATTGTCCTCCCACTTCATATTGTGAATCTGAATGACCTCTCCTACTCCGTTGGGATAGTGAAGAGTGATCTTACTCTTGTCGGAATTGGCAAATGGTAGGTTGTCGGTAAAACAAGGAAAACCACCTACCACTTCACATTCATTGCGCATCTTCAGGCTTTGACCTGGCTTAAGGTCAGGAAGTCGGCGGTTGTCATGAAGAGTGAGCACGCTCTTTATACTATTTGAGCAAACAGGCCCTCCTACCCCTTGAAAGAAGAACACTTGATTCTCCTTTGGGAAAACGGGGTGTCCAGGTAATTCGTTTCCCATCAAAGATACCCGTTGACTTACAAAGTTGAATCCGCTTTCACCCTCGTCGCTCGAATAGGCGATAGATGTATTGGTGCTTCCAAAGTCTATACCTAATCTTACATTTTCAAGGTATGGGGTGTCGCCCGGACGCATCCAGTCGCGGGGTAAGGTTGAGCTGGATGAACTGTAATTAATAAGCAAATAACCTCCTTCACTACCGGTTGGCGACAGCAATCTTACACCTTTGAACGGTTTGTCGGAGCGATAAATCTCGTATTTATAAGGATTGTCGGCAACTGCATCGTCTGATTTAACCAGAATCTCTGCATTGACAATCTCTTTACGGGCCGTGATCCTTCCATCATTGGCGAGAAGCACCGGCTGCTTCTGATCATCGACTATGATACGGAAGTAATTTTCATCCATTTCACCCACAAAGGGAAATGCGCGATATGTCTGGCTTGTGCCGTTGTGAGGAAGCTCATTATACATAAAATAAGCGTTCCACTGAGGTGAAATAAAGTTCGGCCAGATCAATATGTCGTTATTATTTATGGCATTGTCGCATGTATAGATCTTCTTGAATTGGCGGCGACTACCGGAATTGGTGATAAGGGTCAGAATCACTTCAAGATTTCCTTGGCGGGAGGAGGGATCATATTTAGCTTCCAATTTCGATTTTATGGCCGTAGTGTCAGACATACCAACCAATGCCGCAACATTCTTACCAAATACATTCAATCCCTGAGCGCTTAAAGGCAACGCAAAATATGCCTTTTCCTGCATATCTTTTACTTCTGCTGCAAGCACAAGGATCGGAAGGTCCTTCAGTTCCTCGGGGCGTATATTGAGATTGAGTTTGGCTATTCTTGCTGTATCTTCAAGAAGCAGATCGTTTGGATCGAATTGTATTCCACCTTTAACCTCATTTTCGGATATTTCTCCCTCTGCTCCATTCAGAATGTCCTGATGGCAGAATAAGTTCTCAAAAGGACCACCGAAAGCTGCGCTGACAGGAGGTATGCTGCCTATAGACAGTTCGATATCATCTCTGTTAGCACGCTCTTCAATATTATCCTTCCAATCAGAAAGAACTTTACGTATAGAAATGTAATCAACTCCTTCTGCGGCGGGCAATTGAGAATAATATGCTTCTGTAGCCACAAGACCGGAGAGCAAATGTGCAACATATGCGTGTAGTGCGGCAATCTGAACCGGACGCATTGAGGATTTCAACGGATCAATAAAACGGCCGCTTTTTATGTCAATCCATGGAGTCTCGTCCGTATGCTCACATATATACCCAGAGGAGGTAAATAACAGCGATTCCGGAGCCGTTGCCCCTACTACCTTGTCACGATATTTAATCACATTCAAGAATGGAACTGCCGTCTGATTGGGCGGAAGATTCTGCTCACACCAACGGGAGGTTCTCTTCAAAAGCATGTTGCCGAACGCACCCTTGGGCTCATATACGTTTTGAGTCGACGCAACTCCTTTACCATCGCTGTATGCAAGATCAATGCGACGAACACTTATGTGGGCATAATCCAGAGCCATACACGCGATCAGCCCTTTCCATTCGTCAACAAGCTGGGTATAATAACCAACAAGGTTGTTTTGGGATCTGTCTGATCCATGCGTGGCAACGTGATCCAGTGCAGTTTTAAATAGATCCACCCGGGCAAAGGCTGTAGGTATACCAGACACCAGCTGACCGACGTTTGTATTCTGTCCTAATGGTGGAGTTATAATATTTTTTATAAAAACGGACGTATTGCCCATATGCGACCATTCGTTAAGAGTTCCGGTCTGGGCAGCCGCCTGTGTTACGTCTATGGTTAATGGTTTGTTCGTCATGGATTATTCATTAAAATGTTGGGCAATCGTGATTGCGTTGTAGAGTTGTGCTAAGAATTCCTCCTTTAGCGTGGTACCTTGGGCCTCGTCCGGCAAAGTATCTTCTTTCTTAAGAAGGTCAACGAGAGTATTGAAACGTTTTGTTGCTCCGCTTCCAATTAAGCCAGACTTATTCCAATGATGTTGCTCATCGGCAAAAATTGTGCCGGGGTCTATATCGTGCAAACTATCGATATCAGTGGCGAAGGCATCAGGAGCAAAAATGAACTTACCTGCCCCTACAGATTTGAAAATCTGATATATCCAGCCGAAGTTAACATCTCCTTTCGTGAATTTGTAGCCGAATTCCTTGAGGTATTCATCAATCTCTGCACACTGGGTATCATTAAGTTCATTATATACCGGGAATTTGGCATCATTAAGGTAATTCAGTAATGATGCAGTTCCGTTAGTGTCTTCGTGTGCTCCTTCGAATTTTGATAGAATGATGTGTGCCAGAGATAGAAGCGCGCCTAATTTATTCTCAAAAATCTCACCTCTTTCTTCTCCAACAAAACTTGCGCCCGTTAATTGCATATTCCCATTATCGTCAACGCCAACCGTGCGGAAATTATATTCAGCCTCACCTATACTTTCAAGTTCCTTTCGGTTGGCATTAAAGAAATCGTAGGCTGCAACAGCGCACATCAATTCAGCAACGTGACAGGCATTTTTCTGTTCATTACCACCAGTTGTAATGTTACCGGCATTTCCCTCAGAATAATTAATCTTCAGTGTGCTTGGCCAACCGATATGATACATGCGTTTGTATGTTTTACGCACAGTAGCATCTTCATTATAAAAACTCAGCGCAGCTTGAGAGTTAAGCGCAAAGTTATGTGAATCAGCAATAACTTTGTCTTGCTTGAGTTGGGCATTAGTTGGAGTGTTGAATTTGAAGTAATCCGTTAGGAGTGTTGATCCGAAAAGTACTTTATTTAGGTTGAGCACATTATTACCTCCAGTGAGAATTCGTAATGCCTCGCTGATCGCAATTGGGATTACCGGTATTGAGGATGCTCCCGTGCCTCCGAATACACTGCCGAATACAAATACACGTGCATTGGCAGAATTTTGGTTCAGGAGTTGCAGATACTTACTCAGCTCTTTCTCTTGGGGCTTCACATTACTATCTCCTTTTTTTGCATTAATAGCTGCTTCAAGAATGCCATGGTACATTAACAGAGAACCGAGGTGTGTCTGTGCACGGTAGCCGTGATCAAGTTTAAATTGCTGTACCGATTCCCGGTCAAAAAGCAGATCGTTAAGATCCTGGTTGTCTCGTCGTTGCTCATTTGTGAGATTTTGTGTGGCAGCGAGCGCGCTAAGGGTCATTCTTTTAGCAACCGAATAATCCGTGAAAAATTTGTAGAGATTCAATTTTGCAGAGAAGAAAGTATTGCTTCTCTGCTCTCCTCCCCGTGTTGCGTTATCGTTTGTCTTTACTTTATTGTAAAGGTCAATAAGATTCTCTACCCTCTCTTTGTTGCCATTGTTCTGGTCTGTATCGAGAGTTAGAATCTCTATAGTTTGATTATCAAACAATCCGGCTGCGCATAAGTGAACGAATGATTCAAGGCATCTCATGCCTGTGCCGCCTATTGCTATCAAGAAAAATTTATCCATGCAGTGAAATCGTTAATTAAGAAGAGATCCTGTGGAAAGTTAGAACCAGGTGCCTACTTTGGAGGAAGAGAATATTTTGCTTACCGAGAATCCAAGAAGAATGTATATGATCACAAACAGTGCGGAAGCAATGGCAGAATGCATTAGAAAATCACTTTTAATGTTAGGCACCAGAATCCCTTGTGCGATAATGGAGTTAACCACGAAAGCCACAACCCCTGTGGCAACACCTAATGTCCAGAAACAGATTCGTCTCGGAGTTGTACCGGGATTCTTGGGTTTGTAAGGGATGAGATTAGCCACAATGACGGCTACTACAAAGAAAATTACCATGATGATAAAAGCCCACATATAGGCCTCGCTCATAGAATGTTGATTCATATACGTAAAATATTAAGTTTAGAATGTTATGTTTGTTTCTTGGTCTTTTGTTAGAGCTGTATTATTCTGCTAATGTCTTAAGATAATATGTATAAAGGATTCGTCCCTGAGGATTGCTCGATCCGGCTATCAGTGTTTCCTTGACCGAGTTGGCAAGAGACATATTTCCCGGCCAGGAGAAGAAACCGATGGCCTCGTTTATATTTGCTGATACTTTTGAGATGACGATATTAGCTCTCATAAGATCTGAACCTGATATCCCTTCTGTAAAGGTTCCGTTAAATTTTGGATCGAAATCAACAGTGATCTCTTTCCAACCGGATGGGATTCCGTCAGGAGTCTTCATATCAGCCGTAAGAAAGACATTTACTTCAGGAGCATTCGGTTCAGTATAAGTTGAGTCGTTGTTGGCAATCTCTTTCATGGTTGAATGCATATCGAAAGTGCGAACCTCAATAGCTTCTATGTTATAACCGTTTTGAGCCCCAAAATCAACATATAGATTTGATAGGAGATGGTTAAAAATATCTTCTGAGGCGATTCCCTCTTGTTGCATCTGTTTGGAGTTTGAGATGGCATCTGCCCAGCTGACACCGATGGGATAATATTCTGCAAGTGCACCGTAAAGGTTGTCGAGAGGAGCAAACTTACCGGCTTCTCCATTGGCACTTGCAAATGGTTTTGAATAGCTTATAAAATCTTCTGCGCCACCATTGGAAAGAACGTTTGTGACAACATCCTGTCCTTTACTATTGTGATAATTCCCTCCCTCTTTAAGTGAGGGATATAGTGAAGAAACTGGATAAGCAAACTCTCGGCCACCCAACACAAATGTGGCGAGGTTTGGATTGGAGAGCTTGACAGCTGTGGCAACTAAATTGTTTAGACGATTTGCATTGTCGTCAAACACGGCGAGAAACATATTCTTCTCTTTTCTATTTTCTGTGAAATTCCATTTGTAGAAAGTGATATTATATCCCTTTGCAAGCCAATCTATGAAATATCGTTTTGCGTAGGCTGCTTGTTCAATCACCCCTCCTTTATATTCTTCAAAGTCTGTCATCAACAATGCCGGTTGATTAGCAGAGAGAATTTTCTCCAAAGTCTTTTCAATCGGAGCTTTTTGCTTCTTATAGTTGGCAGGGTTGAGCATATAATTATAAAGTTCTGTGTGACCTAATTCCAGGGGAGAAATTTGTGAATTTGACAATTCATAGAAATTTATGGCGCGATCATTTGCAAACTTATTTATGACACCCTGAAGAATTGCCTTACTCTCGGCTGAGGAATAGGCAAAATTCATTCCATCAGACATATCTACATACACACCGGCACCATCGCCAAGTAATTCGGGATGAATATTGGATTTTAGTTTGATATATGTATCAAGATGTTTACGGGAGAATTTATAATCTTCTGTAGGCGCCAGCAATTTCCATACTCCGAAACCTATCCCTGCTAAAGCGATAAGAGATAAAGCAACAATAACAATCTTGGAGGTGGAGCTTCCACCTTTTTTCGCTGAGCGGTTGCGAGAGCGAGAATTTGAATTATGGGATGTTCTGCGAGCCATGATGTGGTTCAAATCAATTATTGCTCTATAGACATCTCCGGATTCGAGCGGTTCGGGTATAAAAGAAGCGTGAGTTGTCTGTTCCTGTTACTCGTTCCACTATCGGAGGCTTCTCGCATTGCCTATTGGAGCTGAACGAGCAACGCAGAAGCCCACGCTTGTGTATGTAATAGCACCCTGTATACAGATTCCTCACGGAATCCGTATACAGCGCGTTGATTACAATCCACGGGCATCTACCGTTGCTTCATCCCTGACTCCAATGTGAATTTTGCGAGAATTCCCGATAGTCAAGAATCAAGCGTCAAGTATACGCTTTCTTAAAATATTTATTTGGACGCGAAGAATCGCGTCACTATCACATCCCACCTCTCTTTACCCCAGACCGGGGCTTCCGCAAGGCGGTCTGCATTTGCAAATTTATAAAAATTTTTTTCTAATTACAATCATTAATGTAAACTTTTTGTCGTTTAGTGGAAAATTATACGTCTTATGTATCACTTGAAAAGGAGGCGGTGGGGTTAGCGGCGGGAGCGGAAGGGGCGGAGGAGGCGGGAGAGGAAGGAGGAGCGCGGGGTCACTACCAACGTCGGTGCGGGCTGGCTCAACGGCGGTTCGTAGGTGACGGCGTTCTTGATGATCTGCGCCACTTCGTTGTCGAGACATTCTACGGCTACATGGAAGGAGGAGTGGAAGGTCTCTTCGGAGAAGGTGAGTCCGTCGGTGTGCGTGCCGGAGAAGAAGCCTATGCTGCCGTCGTCGGTGTCGAGGAAGAAGCATCCTTGTATCAGGTTCTGATTGACTTTGTTTACAGCCCATAAGCCACCGTTAATGCAACTCATCGGTACTTTGGTTGAGTCGGAGAAACCGATTATCTTGTACATGTCGCGGTCGGTGAAGACGCGAACGAAGATGTTTACAGATTCATTCTTGAGGTTGAAGCCGGTCTGGAAGGTGTCTATTTTCTCTTCTTCATTCTCTTCAAGTTCGTATTTCCATTCATTTTCGTCGAAATACGATTTTATCATTAGTGTAACAGCGTTCATCAATTCTTAATTAGTGATAAGTTGCAACAGCGTGTTGAGTCATTATGAAGTTGTTTAAAACAATTTCTTTCCCACGAATTTAATAACTGCGTCTTAATGACGCAAATTTTTGGGGATAAATTTGATATATATCGATGTAAAAAAGCGGAGACTGCCGAGAATCACTTCCAGGCAGCCCCCTTTCACATAAATCAAACACAAACCTTATATCATTACTTTCTTATTCATATCTTATTGCTTCGATGGGGTCGAGGCCGGCGGCTTTCTTGGCAGGATACCAGCCGAAGAAGATGCCGGTGACGGTGCAGACGGCGAATGAGAGGAGCACGGAGTAGGGCTGGATGTAGACGGGCCAGTGGGCGATTACGTGTACAAGCCACGTTGCCAGACACCCGACGAGTATTCCGATTATACCTCCGCTTACGCTGATGATGACCGCTTCGATCAGGAATTGAGAGAGGATATCGATTCCGCGGGCGCCGATAGACATTCGCAGACCGATTTCGCGCGTGCGTTCGGTTACTGAGACATACATGATGTTCATGATTCCGATACCGCCTACAAGCAGTGATATGCCGGCTATGCAGGCGAGGAGCATGGTCATCATGTCNCTTGTGGAGTTCATCATCTGACTGAGCTCCTGCTGCGAACGGATTTCNAAGTCGTTGTCNGCTCCTTCCTGAATCTTATGGCGCATGCGTAGCACTTCGGTGATCTCGTCGATTGTCTCTTCGGTCTTATTCTCATCGACAGCGCTTGCGAAGATTCCCTGAATATAGTCAATGGCGAGGATGCGCTTCATTACGGTGGTGTAGGGTGCAATTACCACGTCGTCCTGNTCCATACCCATNGAGTTNGTTCCNTTCGATTCAAGCACACCAACGATGGTGAGGGGTATCTTGCCGAAGCGTATCACACGCCCTACGGGATCTTCTCCGTTCGGGAAGAGGTTGTCTACTACGGTTTTNCCGATTACGCATACTTTNGCNGCTGTCTGGATGTCGTGNTCGGTAAACATGGTGCCATCTTTGACTTTAAGCTTGCGTATGTCGAGGTAATCGGGTGTGACACCATAGATTGATGAGGGCCAGTTGTTGTTNCCGTTTACCAGTTGTCCGGAGGAGTTGACCGATGGAGAGATGGCAGCTATGCCNGGGAGGGTTTGCAGGGCTTCATAGTCAGANACCTCAAGGGTCTGCATATCGTCGGCACTCTGTCGGACACCACCGCGCTGCATATTGCCGGGGTGGATCATGATCATATTTGAGCCCATCTCCGAAATCTGCGCCTTGATGCTGTTTTTGGAGCCTTGCCCTATGGCGAGCATGGTTATGACCGACGCCACGCCGATGATGATTCCCAACATAGTCAGGAAGCAGCGCAGTTTGTTGTTGTTGAGCGCCTTCAGTGCTATTTTAAGAAGGTTTCCTATATTCATTGTCAGTCATTCTCGTTAGGGAGGTTATCGTAAGCCTCTTTGGCTGAGGCGGGAGAGGGATTGAGGGTGTCGGATACAATCTTGCCGTCGCGAAGCACNATGTTGCGCGAGGAATAGTCGGCGAGTTCCGGGTTGTGAGTCACGAATATGATTGTGCGCCCGCGGGCATGCAGCTCCTGAAAGAGGGTGAGGATACTGAATGATGTGCGGGTGTCGAGGTTTCCGGTGGCTTCGTCTGCAAGGATTATCACCGGGTCGTTGACGAGCGCACGGGCTATGGCCACGCGCTGTTGCTGTCCACCCGACATCTGGTTGCTCTTGTGGTTGAGGCGGCTTCCGAGTCCTACAGCTTCCAGTGCCTTTATAGCTTTTTCGCGACGCTCTTTNGAGGNTACTGANGAGTTGTAAAGCAANGGGAGTTCNACGTTCTCAATTGCNGTGGTTTTGGGNAGGAGGTTATAGNTCTGGAATACGAACCCGATCTTGCGGTTTCGCATCACNGCCCGCTGGTTCTTGCTCATGGTTTCCACCGATTTGCCGTCGAGCCAGTATTCGCCGGATGTCGGGGTGTCAAGGCAGCCGAGAATGTTGAGCAGAGTAGACTTGCCGGAGCCGGAGGTGCCCATGATGGTCACGAACTCCCCTTCGCTGATGGTGAAGGAGACACCTCTGAGTGCCTTGACCTTTTCGCCACCTACGATAAACTCCCTGCGGAGCTTCTCCACGCGAATAATCTCTTTCATATTATTTCTTCTTTTTGCCCGGTGGTTGAGGCGCGAAAGGACTGCGGCTTTGCTCCTTGCCTTGTGCCTGAGCCATTGTTGAGTAATCTTCTGCCACGACATCTCCCTCTTTAAGACCGGCAATNATCTCGGTNTTGATGCCATTGGTCTGACCTACGGTTACAGCCGTGGGCACAAGCTTATTCCCTTTTACAACCCATACGAGTTTCTGGTTCCGGTCAAGTTTCACCGATTTGCCGTCGCCTTCAGGTTGCGGCAGTTTCTTATCTTCGGGGTCTGCCTGCGGCTCGAACGTGAACGCTTTGTTGGAAAGGAGAAGGATGTTCTGTTGGCGCATCACGTAGATGGTGAG
This sequence comes from Bacteroides sp., assembly GCA_014802175.1. Classification (GTDB taxonomy): domain Bacteria; phylum Bacteroidota; class Bacteroidia; order Bacteroidales; family Muribaculaceae; genus Lepagella. Next base: position 58,719 of record JAAVCU010000008.1, on the reverse strand, counting down.
GTTTGCTGTCAGNCCGGGAATGAGCTTGTGNTCAGGATTCTCGGCAGAGACCACTACTTCGTAAGTGACTACGTTGTTGGTNGTGGTCGGGTTCAGACGCACCTGAGTCACTGTGCCGTCAAACAGTTCCTCCGGGTATGCATCGACGGAGAATGTNACGGCCTGCCCTACTTTCACCTGTCCTATNTCNGCCTCGTCAACATCCCCTATCACCTGCATGTGGTCGAGATCNGCAATGGTGTAGAGATTGGCAACGCTCATGTTGGAGACTACGGTCTGTCCGACCTCAACATCACGCGAGATGACAATGCCATCGATCGGCGAATAGATTTCGGCATAATTGAGGTTCTTGGCAGCGCGTACGCGATCTGCCTTAGCCTTGTCGTAAGCGGTTTTGGAGACTTCCAGGTCTTTGGTGGAGGTCTGGAATTCGTAGTCGCTGATGAGCTGTTTGTCGTGAAGAGCCTTGTCGCGGTTGTAGTTGGTGAGGTTATACTCGTAAGTAAGGCGCGCGGATTCCACGTTAGCTTCGGCGCTGCGCAGGTCGCTCTCCAGCATCGTCTTCTCGATTTCTGCAATCAGCTCCCCTTTGCTCACGATGGAGTTGTAGTCGGCGTAGAGCTTGTCGATGATACCGGTTACCTGCGTACCGACATCCACCTGCGTCACCGATTCTACAGTGCCCGTGGCGGTTACCGTCTCGGTCAGCTCCCCCTTCTCAACAGATGCGGTCTGCAAAGATGCGGTCTGCTTTTTATTGCAGGCACTCCCCAAAAAGAGCAGTGATCCTGCCAAAATAATACTGCTATATTTCATTTTTGATTTCAGATTTCAACTTTGGCGTTACGGTAGAATTCAATCATCTTCCGACCGAGCATCGCCATGTATTTCGATTGGAGCAGAGTGTGCTGCGCTTCTATGTAGGCGTTGTGGGCGGTCATAAGTTCCACCGTGTTGACGTATCCTAAGGAGAATTGTTCGTTTGTAAGCTCATCAGTGAGACGTGCCGATTCAAGCGAGGACTGGGCTGCCGTGTAACGTGCCTGTGCCGACCNGGTGTCGATATACCAATTTTCAACGATTTGTGCAAGTTCGGTGCGACGTTGGTCTATGTCGAGCTGAGCGTTGAGCTGTTGTGCCTTAGCACGCGCCACGGCTGTCTTGGTTTTCTTGTTGTCAAGAAGAGGGATTGACAGCGAAACCCCGATCTGCTCATTGAGGGCAAGTTTGAGTCCGTTGCCGAAGCTCTCCCCGGGAGCGTAATAACCTGTGCCTACTCCGGCATTTAACGCTATCTGTGGTGCTCTGCCGGCTTTAGCTATCTTTTCATCAAGTTCCGTTGAGCTTTTCTCTAACTCCAGTCCCTGGATCTTGAGGTCAGTGGCTATTGCCATCTGATAACTCTCGTTGATGTCCGGTAATGCTGCCAGAACCTGGGCGGCTGTCCATTCCACATCCGCCGGGCTNATCTCGGCTTCGAGCCCTAACTCAAGAAGTTTCTTCAGTTCCATGCGTCGGGTGTCGTAGGTGGTCTGAGCGTTGACAAATGAATAATGGTCCTGCTCATACTGGCTTTTAAGGCGCGTATAATCCACGCGCGACATCCTTCCTGCCTCCATNAGCTGTCGCGCACGGTCGGCTTGTGCAAGGCTNACCTTTTCCGCCTCAGCATAGATGCTGATGGCTTCCTTGGCGTAAAGGATATTGAGGTAAACCTGCAGCAGGTCGGTTTCGAGTGTGCGAAGAAGATCTCCGGTGTTAAGTGCGGCAATCTCGGTTTGGAGCTTATCTCGCTTGATATTATTTTCGCGCACACCTCCGTTCCAGATGGTCCAGCCGGCATTGAAACCATAAGAGCTATTGTAAGAGTTGTGGTTGCCGTTGCCGAAAGGTGCATTTACGTAAGTGTGGTTGGTNGCGAAATCGAGCGATGGCTGCCACTGGGCCTCCGCCTCTTCCAGATCATATCCGGCNGTCTGCTCCGCGACGCGCGCCTTTTGCAACGAGATATTATGTTCCCGCGCATAGTTGAGGCAATCGGCGTAGCTCCATGTGTCGGCCGAAGCAGCCGAGACCGTTCCCAATAATATTGCAGATAAAAAGAAATTTCTCATAGTTAAGAGTTAAGACCCAGATTTGATCATTTCTCAGAACAACGCTTATCGCGTCAAGTTGCAATATTATGAAATATCCTCCAAACCGTTTAAAAAATTCAACCAATACCCATAAATCTCCAACGAATCAGCGATTATTTGAGGGAGAATGGGTAGNGAGGTATGATTGGAATTGGAGTTTGTAGCTGTCGCCGACGGGAATGTAGGTGTCGGCTCCGATTACTATTCGGTTGCGCTCTATCATGTCGGCATTGTTCATGTTTACTATGTAGGAGCGATGCACCTGCAGGAATGAGTCGGANAGCTTCTCNTTGATNGCGGAGAAGGAGCTGAGTGTGACCAATGGTGCGCTCTTGCCGTTAAGATAGATCTGCAGGTATTCACCATACCCCTTGATATAACTTATCTCTGCAAGACGCACACGGATGTAGCGGTAATCAACTTTGATGAAGATTGATTCCGGTTGTGGTGAAGTTGATTCGGGNTTGCGCGACAGGAAGAGTTCCCGGGCCTTACCTACCCCACGCTGGAAATCAACGAAACTGTAAGGCTTCAGCAGATAGTCGACTGCCGACAGCCGATAGCTGTCTACTGCGTAGCGGTCGTGAGCTGTGATGAAGATAACCATCGGTGGGTTTTGAAGTGTTTTCATCAGGTCCATCCCGTTAAGATCCGGCATGTCTATGTCGGTGATAATCAAGTCTACCTTTTCTGTTGCGAGGAGTTCCATACCCTCGAAGCCATTGCCGCAGACGCCGGCGAGTTCCAGGAATGGAGTTTTCTCTACATAGCTCCTGAGTTTCTCAAGAGCTATCGGTTCATCGTCAATTATAAGTGTGCGCAGTTTCATAGGGGGATTGACATGTTAACACTGTATTCTTTTTCACTCTCCGTAATCTCCAGCGAGGCGTTGTTGCCGTAAAGTAGATATAGTCGCTGGCGGATATTACGCAATCCGATTCCCGTGCCTTGGGAGTCTTCTGAATCCGGATAGTGACTGTTTATGCATAGGAAATGCAGACGGTTTTCGGAAAGTTTTATTGAAACCTCAACGAAGGATTCTTTCCGGTAGCTGATGCCGTGTTTAAACGCATTCTCAACAAACACCAGCGAGAGCAGCGGCGGTACCTCCACTCCGGAGCTCTCCTCTTCCGAAGGAAAAGCGCATTTGATAATGACGCGGTTCTCCGGGAAACGGCGACGCATAATCCGGATGTAGTTTTCAAGAAAGGCGATTTCGTTTGCNAGCGGNATGCGTGTCTGCGAGCTGTCATAAAGCATGTAACGCATCAGTTTGGACATGTCTATGACCATTGCCTGAGCTTTNTCCGGATCAATCTCAATCATGGCGTGAATATTGTTGAGCATATTCATGTAGAAGTGAGGGTTGATNTGCGCCTTCAGATAGGCGAGTTCGTTCTCGGCGTTGGCTTTGGTCAGGGATTCCTGTTTCAATCGGTCGTCGAAACGCTGGAAAAGAAGGGCTATGGCCATATTCCCTCCGAGCACTAAGAGTGAATATGTGAAGTCAAGTAGCACCGGAAGGGGTAAAAGCGAATGACGATGCGGNGGCTTTGGACCGTGGGGCATGTTCAGCCTGACCTTNTCTAAGTAAGACATGAATCCAAGATATTGATATCCCCACATTATCANCACCAGNACACCGGCGGCAATAAAATAGAGGCGCACGCGGTTGTGCAGCAGCAATCGGGGTATCAGCAGGTAGTTGTTGACCAGAAATAGAGCTATAAACGGCANAAGCCTGCACACCATNTGGGTAATAGTGTGGGCATCGAGCAACGCCCCCGACACTCCATCCTCGTCGCGCATCGTATCAAGCACGTAAAGACCGATGGCTACAAACCACATCGAGGCGTATACAATATTCTCCGTATGTCGGCTTCTAAAACTCTCCATNNCGCAAATTTAATAAAAAATAATTATAATTGNAGTCTTGATTGATTGTTATAGAAGTATGATAACNTTGATAGCTGAATCAAAGACGATGCGTGATGGCGGAATGCCNGTGTCGCATGAATTGTTTGAGAAACATAAACCGGCAGGAGAANATGTTGCTGATGAAATTATGCACAGGCTGGCGTTGATGCCGGTTCAGGAGATCGCTGCGGNGATAAAGATCAGCCCTGCGATGGCTTCCAAGGTNCTCCGTATGGCTTACGAGTTCCCGAATAAGCTGATAGGCTTGCGGGCNGTNGAAGCTTTCACNGGGGTAGTGTTTAAGGCTNTNGATTATGACACATTAACCGAAGATGATAAAACTTATGCCTCTGGAAAAGTAAGGATCATTTCTTCGCTTTACGGCTGGTTGCGTCCCGATGATNTNATNAAGNCATATCGCACTGACTTCACCACTCGTATAGCGCCCGATTCGNCCCCGGCAGGCAATATCTCTACAGCCTCACTCGTTTCCGGCAATAAAACTCTTGCCGAATATTGGCGNAAGGATGTNACGNTAGCATTGGTNCNNGANNTGNAGCGCACAGGTGAAACCGATATCCTCGACCTNNTNCCNGGNGANGCNGCAAAATGCATCGACTGGAAGTTGGTTAAGCGNTTTGCNAAAGTGTGGAAAGTCGATTTCAAGGATNNNGNTCAAATNNCNGANTNNTTGCTGNNCNCGGCTCCNGATCCTCNGGTNTANNNAAACTGCGGACTCCGCACGCAAACAAACTCAAGACTCTCCGNGGGGAACTTCTCCGCACAATAATTACCTCCCGCCTNGACTCCCCCTCCTCCCTTCTAACACTCGAAACCGACTCCCTCNTCCCCCTCGCCACTCCCGACTATCCGGACCACATCGCCTTCTGNGTCTGATTTTCATAAGTGAGGGTTGAGGAGGCGCATTCTCTCCGCNGGATGGGAGGCAATCCAACGCGCCAGAGAATTCAAGGCGAGAAATTCGGCTCTCCCCTTCTTCTCAGTGTGTGCCGACAAGCGATGTTCGCCGATATGCAGGCAGCGGCCCTGACTGCAAAGATCGAATTCCAGTCCCGATGGTTTGTATTTGGGACCGATACCGTCGGCAATTATGCGGATAATACTGGCTCCTTCATCGATAGCGCGTTTCATCAGGGCTTTCTCCTCCTTGCTTATGAATGGNGATATTAAAACACCNTGAGTGCGNATTGCTTCNTCTATTTGAAACTCAAAAATTCGTTTCTCTTCCGGTGTATATCTACTGCTNACGATTGCCGGTGCTATGACNGGATGTCTGAGCAGTTGGAAGTTGCCGAAGATATCCATAATGCGATCCGAGATACAGACCTGCCGCGCACTGTTGAATAGTTCCGGATGTTTCATTATAGTTAGGNTAGTTAGGCGNCGCCGCGGATTATCGGAAATATAATGGCTGAAACGTTCTGTCATTGCGTCATTAAATGATATCCGATCATTAAACTTGGGAAGGAAAAGAGAGCTGCTTTCCCGAAATTCTTCTCTCCAGATCTTGGTGCAACGTGANTTNAANAGTCCGANNTANTNGCCCAGATCNNTNGGNAGCCANTANTTNACNCGCCANANNATATGGACATGNTCAGGCATTATGANATGATTCTGAATCTCGAAGTTGTCAATGATGTTAAGATCNCGGATGAGATGGTCTATGANTAATCCNGANGGCGNNAGNTNGCAATNTGGTGGATTAGTTGAATTACGCAGATCGCCGCGGATGAAGGAAAATGGTGCNANNNAGGGNTCTTTGCTAAGTGTTATCATATACCANCCNGGAGCTTTNTAGTNGTGCCANNCNGCNCNTCGGCAATTGTGCGGCTTGTGTTGTTTGAAGTAGAGGGGAGTTTCGGGCATGGCTTGGAGCTTTTCAGGTAAATTAATTGTTAATTAGATTCGAAATTCCGGGAATAAGGGAAATTTCGGGCTTTCGCCCTCAACACAGTGCTGAGGGTGGAAGCCCGAAGTTTCTATTTAAAGGCGGAAGCCCGGTTCTATTGGGGGCGGAAGCTCGAAGTTTCTATNNNNAGNTGGAAGCCNGGAGGTTCCGGNGCGGTTANTCCCACTCTATGGTTGCCGGCGGTTTGGAGGAGATGTCGTAGACGACGCGGTTGATGCCGCGGACCTTGTTGATTATCTCGTTGGAAACCTTGGCGAGGAATTCGTAGGGGAGGTGAACCCAGTCGGCGGTCATGCCGTCGGTGGAGATTACGGCGCGGAGAGCAACNCAGCTCTCGTAGGTGCGCTCGTCGCCCATCACTCCTACACTCTGAACGGGGAGAAGCATTACGCCNGCCTGCCATACCTGGTCGTAGAGACCGGCTTCGCGGAGGTTATTGATGAAGATGGCGTCGGCTTCCTGAAGGATGCGTACTTTCTCGGGGGTGATGGCNCCGATGATGCGGATGCCAAGACCGGGACCCGGGAAGGGATGACGTCCAAGAAGTTTGGGNTCCATATTCATGGCCTTACCTACGCGGCGCACTTCGTCTTTGAAGAGNAGACGGAGCGGCTCAACGATCTTGAGGTTCATCTCTTTGGGAAGACCTCCNACGTTGTGGTGGCTTTTGATTGTGGCGGAGGGACCTTTAACTGAGCAGCTTTCGATTACGTCGGGGTAGATGGTGCCCTGNCCGAGCCATTTTGCATTCTCGATCTTCTTNGCTTCNGCATTAAAGACCTCTACGAAGTCGCGACCGATGATCTTGCGTTTCTGCTCGGGATCGGTAATGCCCTCCAGATCGCTGTAGAAGCGCTCTGAGGCGTCAACGCCAATCACGTTAAGACCCATGTGCTTGTAAGAGTCGAGAACCTCGTCAAACTCGTTTTTGCGGAGGAGNCCGTTGTTTACGAAGATGCAGGTGAGGTTCGGACCGATNGCTTTGTGAAGGAGCATAGCGGCTACCGATGAGTCGACACCNCCGGAGAGACCGAGGATTACNCGGTCATTGCCCAATTTCTCTTTGAGCTCACTGACGGTGGTCTCGATAAATGATGCGGGGCTCCANGAGCCGTCGCAACCGCANATGCCGAGCACGAAGTTNGAGAGNATCTGTGTGCCGTCGGTAGAATGATATACTTCAGGATGGAACTGGATTCCCCACGTCTGCTCACCTTCGATGTGATATGCGGCGGCGCGTACGTTTTCAGTTGAGCCGATCACGTGGTAGTTTTCCGGTAGACGGGTGATGGTGTCGCCATGGCTCATCCACACCTGCGTGGGAGAAGGCACGTTCTGCATCAGTGCGTCTGCCGGGTCAACTACGGTCAGCATTGCNCGGCCGTATTCGCGTGAGGGTGCGCCTTCCACTTCGCCGCCGTATTCGTTGGCGAGGAGCTGTGCNCCATAGCAAACGCCAAGAAGGGGNAGTTTCCCTTTGATGGCGCTCAGATCCGGCTTCGGAGCGTCAGCATCGCGCACNGACGATGGCGATCCCGACAGAATCACACCCAGGGTGTCGGCATCCGGCTCCGGGAAGTGATTGAAGGGGTGGATCTCGCAATATACGTTCAGCTCGCGCACACGGCGTGCGATGAGCTGGGTATATTGCGATCCGAAATCTATGATAAGAATTTTCTGCATTTTAGTGTTATGTTTTGATTTCCATGACTTCGGGCTTTCGCCCTCAGCACAGTCTTGCTNCTAAATAATTAATTATTAATCATTAATTAATAATTAGGATCTGGAGTAGTTNGGAGCTTCTTTAGTGATTGTTACGTCGTGGGGATGGTTCTCAGCTACNCCGGCAGCGGTGATGCGTGTGAATTTGGCGTTGTGGAGTGCGTCGATGTCTTTGGCACCGCAGTAACCCATGCCTGAACGGAGTCCGCCGGCAAGCTGATATACTGTTTCGCTGAGTGTTCCTTTGTAAGGTACGCGGGCTACNATACCTTCCGGCACAAATTTACTTGCATCAACTTTGTCGGACTGGAAGTAGCGGTCTTTGGAACCGGCTTCCATAGCNTCGACAGAACCCATGCCGCGATATGACTTGAACTTACGACCNTTGTAGATGATNGTGTCGCCGGGAGATTCCTCAACACCGGCAAACATAGAACCGCACATCACGCAGTCAGCNCCGGCAGCGAGAGCCTTGACAATATCNCCTGAATAGCGGAGACCACCNTCGCCGATTACGGGCACACCATACTCCTTCGCTACTTTGGCTGCGTCGAAAATTGCTGAAAGCTGGGGCATACCTACACCTGCCACGATACGGGTTGTGCAGATGGAGCCGGGACCTATTCCGACTTTGATNCCGTCGGCNCCTGCTTCAATAAGGAAGCGGGCAGCCTCTCCGGTTGCGATATTACCGACAACAACGTCGAGCTCAGGATATGCCGCTTTAACGGCCTTTAGNGTCTTTGTGACGTTAGCGGAGTGACCGTGAGCGGTATCGATAACCACAGCGTCAACACCTGCCTCTACGAGCGCCTTAACGCGTTCGAGGGTGTCGGAAGTNACGCCCACACCGGCTGCCACACGNAGNCGACCCTTATCATCCTTGCAAGCATTGGGATAGTCCTGAATCTTGGTGATGTCGCGATATGTGATAAGACCCATCAGTTTGCCATCCTTNTCAACCACGGGAAGTTTCTCGATCTTATTTTCAAGAAGGATCTGGGAAGCCTCTGCGAGATTGGGGTTGGACGTGGTCACGAGGTTCTCTTTTGTCATTACCTCGGAGATGGGAAGTTCCATATCCTGCTGGAAGCGGAGGTCGCGGTTGGTGACGATNCCGATNAGATGATTCTCGGCGTCAACCACCGGGATTCCGCCGATATGGTTATCGTGCATAAGGCGAAGCGCCTCCCCTACCGTCTGNTCTTTTGTNATGGTGACGGGGTCATAGATCATGCCGCTTTCAGCGCGTTTTACTTTACGCACCTGCGCTGCCTGAGCGGCAATCGACATATTCTTGTGGATTACACCGATACCACCTTCGCGGGCGATAGCGATAGCCATCTCAGCTTCGGTTACAGTATCCATCGCTGCCGAAACGAACGGGATATTCAACGGGATATGACGCGAGAAGCGTCCGGCGAGATTCACCATGTTNGGTGTAACCTCTGAATATGCGGGAATCAGGAGGACATCATCGAATGTCATACCTTCCTGAACCACTTTTTCATCAATAAAACTCATAAAATGTTATTTTTCGGTTGATGGATTACTTGCAGAAATCAGCGAGAGCCTTCGAGATAGTGATGGTCTGTTTGCGGTCGGGACCAACAGAGATCATGCCGACGGGAACTTCGGTCACCTCCTCGATCTTGCGNACGTATGCTTTCGCAGCCTCCGGAAGTTCATCGAAGCTGGTGNCGCCGGTGATATCCTCTTTCCAGCCTTCGAGCTCTATGAGCACNGGTTTGCATTTTGCAAGTCGTGCGATAGTTGACGGCGGAGTGTCAAGGATCTCGCCATCGCACTCATAACCGGTGCAGATGCAGACTTTATCGAGACCTGAAAGAACATCGAAAAGCATAAGAGCCCAGTTGTCGATNCCTGCAAGGCGAGCCACGTANCGGGCTACAACGGCATCNAACCAACCGATACGTCNCGGACGACCGGTAACCGTGCCATACTCATGACCGCGTTCGCGGATTTCGTGAGCAATGTCACCGAAAAGCTCAGTGGGGAAAGGACCTTCACCTACGCGGGTGCAGTAAGCNTTAGCCACACCAAGAACATTGTCTACCCATTTCGGCGAGATACCAGCACCAACNGGTACGCTGGCTGCCGAGGGAGTTGAAGANGTAACGAAGGGATATGTGCCGTGGTCGATGCAAAGCATCATACCCTGTGCCCCCTCGAAAAGGATCTTTGCCTCGCTGCGGAGGGCTTCATTGATGAGCTTGGAAGTGTCGGTGATCATGAANCCGATCTTGGATGCGATCTCCATATACTGGTCGTAAACCTCCTGGAAATCATATTCCGGNAGNCCGAGCATCTTAAGTTCCATATTTTTCTGCGCGAGAGCAGCTTTCAGACGCTCTGCGAAGTATTCGGGTTCGAGGAGGTCNCCCATACGCAGACCGATGCGGCTGTATTTATCAGAGTAAGCCGGACCGATACCCTTCTTTGTNGTTCCGATAAGGGAGTCGCCCTTGAGNTTCTCGTAGGCGCCGTCGAGTGNNGAGTGCCAGGGCATCACCATCGCTGCGCGGTCTGAGATGAACAGTTTGTAGTCGGTAATCCCCTGCTGGTGCAGCTTGTCGAGCTCGGTGATAACGGAAACGGGGTTAACCACCATACCGTTAGCCATAACGTTGACAGTGTTGGGGTTGAAGATTCCCGAAGGAATGCTCTGCAGGGAGTATTTCTTGCCGTCGAACACTACGGAGTGTCCGGCATTGTTACCACCCTGATAGCGGACCACCATATCGGCGTGGCAAGCGAAGTAGTCGGTCATCTTACCCTTTCCTTCGTCGCCCCACTGCGATCCGATCACTACTAATCTTTGTGACATAATGTATAGGTTTTAGGTTTNAGGCGCCAGGTATCTGCTTCTGCGACTTCGGGCTTTCGCCCTCAGCACAGTCTTGCTGCTAAATTGCTTTCCAAACCGGAATTTAATGTTTGCGGCATAACAAATCTGCGCCTGAACCATTAATTATTAATCATTAATTATTTGAGTCCGTTGCGCTCGTAGATGTAATCCACATTTTTCATGTAGTAGTCGAGTGTGAAGCATGCGTCGAGTTCCTCTTCTGTGAGGGCTCCCATCACCACCTCNTTCTGTTTCAGGAGATCCTGATAGTTTGCGCCGGNGGCCATTGCTTGCATCGCTATAGGCTGAACGGTNTCGTAAGCCTGCTCGCGTACGAATCCTTTGCCGATNAGGGCGTTCATGACGCGCTGTGCGAAGATCACACCGTTGGTCATGTAGATGTTGGATTTCATTCTGTCCTCGAAAACCACGAGGTTCTCAAGGATGCCCATCATGCGGTTGAGCATGTAATCGAGCAGGATTGTTGCATCGGGCATAAGGATNCGCTCGGTAGCGGAGTGTGAGATGTCACGCTCGTGCCAGAGAGCCACGTTGTCGTAGGTGGTCATCATATAACCACGGAGCACTCTTGCGCAACCGCAGATATTCTCGCTTGAGATCGGGTTGCGTTTGTGAGGCATCGCACTTGAACCTTTCTGACCTTTGCCGAAAGATTCCTCAACCTCATGCACCTCGGTNCGCTGGAGGTTACGGATCTCGAGAGCCATCTTCTCAAGGCTTGCGCCGATNAGTGCGATTGTTGCCATATAGTATGCGTGGCGGTCGCGCTGGATAACCTGNGTGGCGATGTCGGAAGACTCGATGCCGAGTTTNTCGCACACATAATCCTGGATGNACGGCGGAATATTTGCGAAGTTGCCGACAGCTCCACTGAGCTTGCCGACCTCAACGCCTCTTGCTGCCTCGCGGAAACGTTTGAGGTTGCGGAGCATCTCAGCGCGCCAGAGCACCCATTTCAATCCGAATGAGGTAACGTCAGCGTGGATGCCGTGAGTGCGTCCGATGCAGGGTGTGAATTTATATTTCTCAGCCTGTTTGCCAAGCACCTCGATATATTTCTCGATATCTTCGAGNAGAATCTCGTTAGCCTGNTTGAAGAGGTAACCGTTGGCTGTGTCAACAACATCGGTAGAGGTCAAACCGTAGTGTACCCATTTGCGCTCATCGCCCAAGGACTCTGATACAGTGCGGGTGAAAGCCACGATATCGTGGCGGGTCTTAAGCTCGATCTCCTTNATGCGGTCGATGTTGAAAGTAGCATTATCCCAGAGTTTCTTCACATCATCCTCAGGAACAACACCTAATTTGCTCCANGCNTCNGCTGCAAGAATCTCTACTTTAAGGTAAGCGTTGAATTTATTTTCTTCTGTCCAAACGCGACGCATAATGTCGCGTCCATATCTTTCGATCATATTGTTTAAGTTTTAGGCGGTAGGTTTTAGGTTTTAGGCGTTAGATAAGTCCTATGACCTTTTCACTTATCGCTCCTTATTTTTCACTCTTCATTTATATTTTATCACTTGTCACTGCTCTCTATCGCCTGATAACCGATATCGGAGCGATGGAAGAGTTCGGGGCAGTCTATGAGGGCTATATCGGCAAGCACGTTGTCGCGGGCCTCNGCGAGCGTGGCGCCTTTGCCAACAACCATTGCAACGCGGCCTCCGGCTGTAAGNATNTTNCCNTCCTTTTCGGCGGTNCCCATGTGATATACCGAAGATTTNANATTCTCAAGACCTTTGATCTCNGCCCCTTTCTTNTAGCTGCCCGGATANCCTTTGGAAGCGAGCACAACACCAAGCACTGCNTCNGGATTCCATTCGATCNCGAANTCCTCACCATCAACGGCAGCGTTGAANAGAGCATAGATATCGCTCTTCATTCTCGGGAGCACAACCTCNGTNTCAGGGTCTCCGAAGCGAGCGTTGAACTCAATAACCTTCGGACCCTCTTTGGTGAGTATCAACCCGCCGTAAAGNACACCGGTGAAGGGAACNCCCTCCTTNACAAGTCCGGCAGCCACGGGTTTGATTATGCNCTCAAGAGCCTCGTTGCGAACCTCATCGCTGATGAACGGCACGGGAGAGTANGCACCCATACCGCCTGTGTTCGGACCTTTATCGCCGTCGAAAGCGCGTTTATGATCCTGTGCGATGGCAAGAGGATAAACCTTCTCGCCCGACACCACGCACATGAANGAGAATTCGGGTCCGTCGAGGAAATCCTCNATCACTACCCTCCCCTTNCCGAAGCTGGCATCAAGCAGCATATCGCGCAGAGCGGCTTCNGCTTCNTCGTATGTCAGAGCCACAACCACACCTTTGCCTGCAGCAAGACCATCGTATTTGATAACTGCCGGAAGTGGACGGTTCTTNACGTAATCCCATGCCGGTTCAAATTCATCGAACACGCGATAAGCGGCAGTAGGCACGCCATACTTATCCATGATCTCCTTGGCAAACTCCTTGGAGCTTTCGATGCGGGCGGCAGCTTTCTTCGGTCCGAAGATGCGCAGTCCTTTCTCCTGAAAGCGATCGGCGACACCGACAGCCAGAGCGGCTTCCGGNCCGACCACNGTGAGATCGATTGCATTATCCTCGGCAAATTTCGCCAGCGCATCGACATCCTCCACGCCTATGGCCACNCATTCTGCGAGTGCGGCGATTCCGGCGTTGCCCGGAGCGCAATATATCTTATCAACCTGCGGNCTGCGGGAGAGAGCCTCCACGATGGCGTGCTCTCTACCCCCAGATCCGATTACAAGTACTTTCTTCATCTCCTATTAGTGTTTGAAGTGGCGCATGCCGGTGAAAAGCATTGTGATACCCTTCTCGTTAGCTTTCTTGATGGAATCCTCATCGCGGATTGAGCCACCGGGCTGAACGATTGCGGTAACGCCATATTTTGAAGCGAACTCCACAGTGTCGTCGAAGGGAAGGAAGCCGTCGGAAGCGAGTACGAGACCTTCGGTGTGTCCGGCAGCCTTAGCCTCCTCAAGCGCGATTTCGGCAGAACCNACACGATTCATCTGGCCTGCGCCAACGCCAACTGTGGCACCATTCTTAACGACTACGATTGCGTTTGATTTCACATGCTTAACTACGCGCCAGCCGAAATTCATGTCAGCGAGTTCCTCTGCAGAGGGTTTGCGCTCAGTCACGCACATCTCAGCTGTGATCTCCTTGCATTCGAGATCGGCATCCTGAACGAGCAGACCGCCGGTAACGCCGACATACTGCTTCTGTTTNTTATCGGATTTCTCCATATTAACCTTGAGCAGACGGAGGTTCTTCTTAGTAGCGAACACTTCGAGGGCTTCGGGTGTGAAATCGGGTGCCATCACGATCTCAAGGAAGATCGGCTTCATAAGTTTTGCGGTCTCGCCGTCAAGAGGACGGTTAACAGCCACGATGCCTCCGTAGATGCTAACCTTNTCAGCCTCATAAGCTTTTGTCCANGCGTCCTTGATGTCTGTGCCGACAGCAGCGCCGCAGGGATTCATGTGTTTCAGNCCAACAGCAAACGGCTCGTCGAACTCACGAACGATCTGGAGCGCGGCGTTGGCGTCCTGAATNTTGTTGTATGAAAGCTCTTTNCCACCNAGCTGTTTGGCGTATGCCACTGANTAAGGCACCTCCTGCTCAGCGCGGTAGAACATGGCCTGCTGGTGGGGGTTCTCACCNTAGCGGAGGCTCTGAACCTCATCGAAAGCGAGGAACAGTTTCTCGTCAAGACCGGCCTGTTTGCGCATATAAGTGGCGATGTGAGAATCGTAGAGCGCAGTGTGGGTGTAAGCCTTGGCNGAGAGTTTCAGGCGNGTATCAAGAGTGGTGTTNCCGGTCTCGCGGATCTCAGAAAGGATCTGANCGTANTCTGAAGGATCGCAAACCACAGTGACATCGCGGAAATTCTTGGCCGCGCTGCGGAGCANTGACGGACCACCTATGTCGATATTCTCAACAGCATCTTCCATAGTCACATCCTCCTTGGCGATTGTNGCCTCAAACGGATAGAGGTTCACGCATACCATCTCGATAGTCTCGATGCCATTGGCTTCGAGCTGAGCCATGTGGTCAGGTATGTCGCGGCGACCGAGCAGACCGCCATGCACCTTCGGATGAAGTGTTTTCACACGACCATCGCAGATCTCCGGAAAGCCTGTGATGTCGCTGATGTTGATAACGTTAACACCGTTTTCACGGAGTTTGGTCATAGTGCCTCCGGTGGCGATGATCTCCCANCCGAGGTCCTGGAGTGATTTGGCAAACTCTACCACTCCCCTTTTGTCGCTTACGCTAACTAATGCACGCATATATTTTAGGCTTTAGGTTTTAGGTTTTAGGCATTAGATGCTGATATCCGGAATTCAAGCAATAGATGCTGATATTTAGATTTCAGGCATCGGATGCAAAAAATTTTAGACCTATAATTTAATTCTGATTAAACATACCCAATTATCCTTTCCCCGTTTTCCATTAAAATTTATTTAATGGTAACGCCCTCANCTTCCACGACTTTACCGATCACAGAGGCTTTTTCGCCGCATTCGGTGAGGATTTCGAGTGCGCGGGGCGCGTCGGCGGGATCAACGGCGAGTACCATGCCGATACCCATATTGAAGATNTTGAACATCTCGCGGTGGGGAACCTTACCGAACTTCTCGAGCAGGCGGAACACCGGAAGGATCTCCCAGCTTCCCTCCTCAACTTCAACACCCTGACCGGGTTTGAGAATGCGGGGAATNTTTTCGTCGAAGCCACCTCCGGTGATGTGTGCGATGCCGTGAACATCTATTTCGTCGAGAACCTTGTGTACCTGACGCACGTAGATTTTGGTCGGGGTGAGCAGCATCTCGCCAAGGGTCTGGTCGCCTGTGCCCTCATATTTGTCATGGAAATCAAGGTCGTTGTCTGAAACAATCTTGCGCACGAGGCTGAAGCCATTTGAGTGAACNCCCGATGATGCGATTCCGATAAGAAGATCGCCGGGTTTAACTTTTGAACAATCAATCAGTTTGGCTTTCTCCACGGCGCCGACAGTGAAGCCGGCNATNTCGTATTCACCGGGGGTGTACATGCCGGGCATCTCGGCAGTCTCTCCGCCAACGAGAGCGCAGTNNGCCTGACGGCATCCTTCGGCAACACCACTCACGATAGCTTCCACCACCTCGGGATGNTTCTTGCCTACNGCGACATAATCAAGGAAGATAAGTGGGCGCGCGCCCTGNGCGAGGACATCGTTAACGCACATTGCAACGGCGTCGATACCGATTGTGTCGTGTTTCTCAAGAGAGAAAGCGATTTTGAGTTTGGTGCCCACACCGTCGGTGCCGCTCACCAGAATCGGATGCTCGTAACCGAGAGACCCGAGGTCAAACATACCGCCGAATGCACCGATATTACCCATCACACCGGGNCGGTTTGTGCTTTTGACATGCTTCTTGATACGGGAAACTACCTCATATCCGGCTTCCAGGTTCACGCCTGAAGCCTCGTAACTTTTAGCCATATTGTTGTTTAGTTGTTGTTNTCAATTTTTTTCCATGATTACCCATGATTTNCCATGATATATCATGATGCATCATGTTTCATCATGNNAAATCATGTTTAATCTTTAAAATAACGGACTGCGTTGGCGAAGAGATTCTGGCGTTTGTTGCCGCTGATATTCTTCATCAAGCCGTCGGCNTAACGCTCCGAGTGACCCATCTTGCCGAGGATTCTGCCGTCGGGTGAGATGATNCCCTCGATGGCGCATGTNGAGCCGTTGGGGTTNGCCGGTGAGGTCATAGTGGCGTTTCCTTCNGCGTCAGCATACTGGAACGCTACCTGACCGTTCGCAAGCAGTTCTTCGGCAAGTTTCGCAGAAGCCATGAACTTACCCTCGCCATGNGAAGCAGCGATGCTGTGAAGTTCNCCGATCTCGAAACCGTCGAGCCAAGGTGAAGCCACAGATCCCACGCGNGTGGTCACGATCTGCGAGATGTGACGGTTGATATCGTTATGGAAGAGTGTCGGGCTTTCTGCNGAGAGGTCTCCGATCTTGCCAAACGGTAACAGGCCTGACTTGACAAGTGCCTGGAAACCGTTGCAGATACCGAGAATAAGACCTCCACGGGCCTGCAGACGCTCGATTGCGCTCTTCACAGTCTCATTAAGCAGGATATTGGCAATGAACTTACCGCTGCCATCGGGCTCGTCGCCGGCAGAGAAACCGCCGCTGATAGCGAGTATGTGNCACTCGTCGATGTTGCGCGCCATCTCCTTAACAGAATTTTCGATATCCTCACCTGTAAGGTTGATGAACACCTGACTCCTGACTTCGGCACCTTCACGCTCGAAAGCCTTAGTCATATCGTAATCGCAGTTTGTGCCGGGGAACAGCGGGAGGAACACCACCGGATGCTCAGTCTTCTCCCCTTCCCATTTAGCNGTGTTNGGACCGGAAGTAGCATTGGGGGCTTCTCCCACAACACCGCTACGGTCGGGATAAACCTGAGTGTGCATACTGCGGTTGGCTTCAAACGCCTCCCCTATTGCAATNTCCTCNCCNTTGANAATCAGTCNGTCAGCAATAGTGGTTCCGATAAGTTCGGCATTCGGTATGTTGAGCTCTTCGGTGCTTTCAACGATGAGAGATCCGTTGCCGAAGCTGAAGAGGTCATTTTCTGAAAGTTTAACATCAGCGCCAATGCCATTACCGAAACTCATCTTGGCGAGACCTTCGGCAACNCCNCCGAATCCTACAGCCCATGCNGATACAATNTTCTTACCCTTGATTTCGTTATGTACATTCTCAAAGTTAAGGATCAGCTGATCGGTGTTGGGGGTCAGATCCGCATTGGGAGTGTGGCGGATGATATATATCTTATTACCGGCAGCCTTGAATTCCGGGCTGATAACNTCGAGTGCGTTTACAGTTCCGGCCGCGAAAGCTATGAGTGTCGGNGGCACGTTGATGTCGTTGAATGTGCCGCTCATAGAGTCTTTACCACCGATTGCCGGCAGTCCGAAAGCGAGCTGCATCTCAAGCGCGCCTAACAAAGCAGAGAGAGGTTTGCCCCACGCTGCATCGGAGTTCATACGCTCGAAATATTCCTGGAAAGAGAAACGCAGGCGACGGAAATCAGCNCCGGCAGCNGTGGCTTTAACCAGTGCCTCGACCACGGCATAAGCCGCACCGTGGAAAGGACTCCAGCTNCTGATAAACGGATTGAAACCGAACGTCATGATTGATGCGGTGTCGGTGTGATGGCTTCCGACAGGGAGTTTCTGTACACTTGCCTGTGTCTCAGTGCCCTGNGTNCGTCCACCGAAAGGCATAAGCACCGTAGATGCGCCGATCGAAGAGTCGAACATCTCGATCAGACCCTTCTGCGATGTAACGTTCTCATCCTTGAGGTTTTCAAGGAATTTCTCTTTAAGATTGTTACCTTCAAGGGTTCTCTCAAAGGGATTTNTNTCNTCTATGCCACCGATTACGGCTTTGGCATAATGGCGGGCACCTGCTGAGTCGATAAACTCACGTTTGAGGTCGGCTACAAGTTCACCGTTGTAATACATGCGCATACGTCCGGAATCGGTAACGTCAGCCACGTGGCGAATCTCGATATTCTCTTCGTGGCAGTAACGCTCGAATTCCTCACGGTCTTTGGGCTCAACCACTACCGACATACGCTCCTGCGATTCACTGATGGCAAGCTCCGTGGGGTTAAGACCGGAATATTTTGTGGTNACGCGGTCGAGATAGATGTCAAGACCATCGGTAAGCTCACCGATAGCCACACTCACACCTCCNGCGCCGAAGTCGTTGGATTTCTTTATGAGACGTGTCACCTCCGGACGGCGGAACAGACGTGAGATCTTGCGCTCCTCGGGAGCGTTACCCTTCTGCACTTCGCTTCCGCATTCTTCCAAAGATGATTCGTTATGCTCTTTTGATGAACCGGTTGCGCCGCCGATACCATCACGACCGGTACGGCCACCGAACATCAGGATCACGTCGCCNGGCTGAGGACGCTCGCGGCGAACATCCGATGCCTTCACAGCTCCGGCAACCGCACCAACCTCAAGGCGCTTGGCAACATATCCGGGGTGATAGATCTCNCGAACNTGAGTTGTTGCAAGTCCGATCTGGTTNCCGTATGAGGAGTAACCGGCAGCNGCCTTCAGTGAAATGACNCGNTGCGGAAGTTTACCCTCCATTGTCTCAGCCACAGGTTTGTAGATATCTCCGGCACCGGTCACNCGCATTGCCTGGTAAACGTAGCTGCGTCCGCTCAACGGGTCGCGGATTGCACCACCGAGACAGGTCGATGCACCTCCGAACGGCTCGATCTCTGTCGGGTGATTGTGNGTCTCGTTCTTGAACTGAAGCANCCAGCGTTCAGTTTCNCCATCNACNTCGATATCCACATAGATAGAGCAAGCGTTGTTCTCCTCGCTCTGCTCCAGATCTTCGAGCAGACCCTCCTTGCGGAGATAGCNCGCGCCTATAGTGGCGAGATCCATGAGGCAGAGNCTCTTACCATCGCGTCCGAGGTCGTGACGGATCTTTCTCCAGTCCTCCAGAGCCGCGCGGAGTGCGTCAGAGGCGATTGAATCCTCAATGGCGATGTCGGTAAGCTCTGTTGTGAAGGTGGTGTGGCGACAGTGGTCGCTCCAGTATGTGTCGAGGATGCGGAGTTCAGTCTCGTTCGGATCGCGACCCTCNGCTGTGAAATAGTTCACAACCTCCATAAGGTCGTCGCCGTTCATNGCNAATCCCTTCTCTTTGCAGTAAGCGGGAGCCTCCTCGGCAGTTATATTGCGGAAACCCTCAAGCACCGGCACCGGTTTGGCTGCGGCGCGCTCAGGTTTTTCAAGNCGATTGAGGTCTTTNTGGCGAGCCTCAACTGCGTTAATGCAGTATTTGGCAATACGTTTCATCTCTTCCTCCCCTACTGTGTCGTCAAAAATCATCAGCTTGGAGCTGCTGATCTCGATGTCGGCTGAGGGCTCGATAAGGCGTACACACTCCTCGGCGGAATGAGCGCGCTGGTCGAACTGTCCGGGAAGACACTCCACGGCAAGATGCGGACGGCCGTTGATCTCCACAGCCTCGGAAACGGTGTCTGTGGCAGGCTCGCCGAATACACGATANGCGCTGCGCTCNAGCAGTTCGGGTGTGAAGCCGAAAAGGTCGTAAACGCACAGCAGTCGCAGGTCTTTGATGTCAAGACCGAGGTTTGAATTGAGTTCGCGACGCAAGCTCTCCGCCTCAGTGCGGAATTCCGGACGCTTCTCTACGAATATTCTTGTNTTCATTATGTTTTCAGTTGTCGTGTGTTAGGTTGTCAGATATCTCAGTTGTCAGACTCTGACGAGATAAAACCATGATTAGATTTCAGATTCGAGGACTTTACGGGCCTGCTCCGTGCGGAAATCATCGAGCTTGGCNTTCATCTCAGGATCAGTCACTGCCATGATCTCGATGGCGAGCAGCGCGGCGTTCTTGGCGCCGTCGATTCCGACTGTTGCTACGGGAATGCCCGGAGGCATCTGAACCATTGAGAGAAGTGAATCGAGACCTTCGAGGCTGCGGGATTTAACCGGCACTCCGATCACGGGGAGTGTGGTGAATGCGGCAACCACACCTGCGAGATGCGCTGCGCCTCCGGCTCCTGCAATTACAGCGCAGAGTCCGCGTTCGCGTGCTCCCGACGCCCATTCCTCAAGCTGCGCCGGAGTGCGGTGCGCACTCAACACCTTTTTTTCATACTCAATCCCGAAGGAATCGAAAATCGCTGTTGCTCCCGACATTACGTTCCAGTCGCTTGTGGAGCCCATGACAATACCTACTTTCATACCTGTGTCAATCTTGATCAATCTTGACCGATGTTATATAGTTAAATTGTTATAATTCAATATAAAAAGCAGGCGGCGTCAGACCTTTGCCCGACGCCGCTTTTATATTTATCCGTTCACAACCACACACACGTTTGCACACGCGTTCCCATTCATGACCGCACGATTCGCTCTGCGCTTCTTGCGCGACTTTCGCACTATGGAATGGTGTTGTTGCTGTATCATTACCGATTGGAAAATTAGATTACAAAGTTACAACTAATTTTCCAATTTTGCCAATTTATATTGTTAAACTTTTGTCATTATTCTCATTCCGTGCTCCCGAAGGGGAGCGGAAGAGGAATCATTGCTCTCTTTTGCGAAGTATCAGTCTTGCGAAGATGAGGGGTAATCCCTTGTGGTGTGAGAAGAGTGAGTAATCGGTGCGTTCCTCACCGGCATCTTCGTAATCGTGCCGGAACACGGACACTGTGTCGCCGAAATTTCCCTCATGCAGGAAAGAGAGTTCCATNCGGTGAAGGAATTTGCTGTCGAAATCCTGCAATGAATATTGATTAAGCAGGATGGTGACATAGCGAACGGTGTTGACGTGTCTGTAAAAATCGATGTCGTTATACTTGAACGTGTATTCCACAGCCGGAGCCGAGGCTCTNAACGCCTTTGCCGGGACTTCATCGGCAGGGGTGTCGATAGGGTAGATCTCCGTATGGCGCCCCTGGGGAGCGATAGGGCATGGGTAATCCGAAACGGCTCCATCCGGCAGCGTAAGGTGCGACAGTCCGAAATTCTCGTGCGTCTTCATGTTCAGCACCATCCATACCGANCGTGCGTAACCGATAACGTTACCTTNCTCATCTTCAATTGAGAAATCGCGTGTNGAGAAATGNCGGTTCCAGTTCTCAACCCAGGTGCGGAGTGTGTACGANTCGTTGGTNTTCGGATANCGTTCCATCTCGATTGTGAGTCTCGACAGAACCCAGCCGGCATCNAGGTGAGCCATAGTCGGATTGCCNATACCCAGCGCATTNGCGTGGGNAGTGGCAATCTCGATTATGTTGCTTACCAGAATATTGACNGCCAGCTCTCCTTCCGGATTCGATTCNTTGGCTGAGTTGAAAAACGTCTGNGAGTGTTGCATATTCTCTTACGATTACTTCGCTTTAGCCTCGCAGTAGACNCAACGATAGTCTGCCACNCCGTCGTCGCAGGGGCGGAAGAGTGAGTCTACATTCTCCATATTGGAGATGCAACGCGGNTTGGAGCAGATATGTTTGTTGCGCTCNGTGCCTTCGGGAAGNACCGGAGGACAAGCNACACGCTCGTCGCCTGCCTGACGCAGGAGTGTGAGGATAAGAGCCATNCGTACGAACTTACCGTTCTCCACCTGACGGAAATATGCGGCGCGTGGATCGTCGTCTACATCAATGGCGATTTCGTTCACGCGTGGNAGCGGATGAAGCACACGAAGTTCCGGACGAGCGGCCTGCAATTTTTCGGCAGTGAGGATAAAGCTGTCTTTGAGGCGGTCGTATTCATCCTCATCNAGGAAACGCTCTTTCTGCACGCGCGTCATGTAAAGCACATCAAGCTCGGGCATAACCTCTTCCATNGTGGCNACCTCTTTATAGTCAACACCATTCTTGTCGCAAACCTCGTGCTTCATATAGTCGGGGAGGCGCAGCTGGTCGGGGGCGATGAGCACAACCTTGATACCCTCATGGCGTGAAAGNGCCTTGATGAGCGAATGCACGGTGCGTCCGAACTTGAGGTCGCCGCAGAAGCCGATNGTAAGGTTGTCGAGGCGTCCGATCTCGCGTTTGATTGTAAGGAGNTCGGTGAGAGTCTGTGTGGGGTGNGCGTGTGAGCCNTCGCCGGCGTTGATAACCGGCACGCGGGCATTGCGAGCTGCNACGTATGCCGCGCCCTCTTCGTAATGGCGCATAGCGATGATGTCAGCGAAGCAGCTGATAACCTTAGAGGTGTCAGCCACGGTNTCACCTTTGCTCACAGAGGTGTTCTGAGCATCGGAGAAACCCAACACATTCCCTCCGAGTTCCATCATTGCAGCGGTGAAGCTCAGGCGAGTGCGCGTGGAAGGTTCATAGAACAAGGTAGCCAGCTTTTTGCCTTTGCACACTTCGGAGTACTTGGCGCGGTTGGCGATGATATCGAGTGCAAGGTCAACGATCTCTTCTGTNTCCTTGCGCGATAAATCGGTGGGGTCAATAAGGTGTCTCATTTCTATTATAATGTTTTTTTAGCCATTGATCATTGCGATCCATGATTCGTCGGAGGGGTTGTCGCGGAAGGTCTTCACTGCATCTTTGGCAGCAGGGGAGATGTAGTTCTCTTTCACCGCTACTTCCAGAAGAGCATCAAGGTTTGATAGGGAAGTATTCTTTACGTTTGCGGCTGCGAGTCGGTCGAGACCTTTCTGCATTCCGTAGGTGAAGATAGAAACNACACCTAAAACCTCGGCTCCGGCCTCACGAAGTGCATCAACAACATCGATGCAGCTTCCGGCGGTGGAGATAAGGTCTTCGATTACCACAACCTTTGTGCCGGGTTCGAGACGTCCCTCGATACGATTGTTACGGCCATGGTCTTTNGCACTGCCACGAACATAACCCATCGGTTTGTTNAGTATCCATGCAGCGATGGCAGCGTGGGCGATTCCGGCTGTGGAGGTNCCCATCAGTGCCTCNGCCTCCGGATATTCACGCGCAACAGTTGCGGCAATTGCCTCTTCAACAACTTTGCGGGCCTCAGGGTCGGAGAGGATNAGACGGTTGTCGCAATAGATAGGGCTCTTGATGCCGCTTGCCCAGGTAAAGGGNTTTTCGGGGCTCANGAACACGGCTTTGATTCTCAAAAGGTTGGCAGCAACTGCCTCCTGTATCTCTTTTATATCTTTCATCTTGTTAGTCTTTACTTTAATCTGCGAATTCTTCGATGCAACGACGGTAAGCTGCCACCGGATCGGCTGCGGCTGTGATGGGGCGGCCTACTACTATGAAATCAGAACCGATCTCTTTGGCGCGTGCCGGAGTGGTGATGCGCACCTGNTCGTCGGCTGCGGANTCGGCAAATCGGATGCCCGGAGTGACAGTGAGGAAATCCTTGCCGCAAGCCTCTTTTACGATACCTGCCTCNAAGGGAGAGCAAACCACGCCGTCGAGTCCTGCCTCGGCTGCATTCTTGGCATATTTGATGATAGTGTCGCCNATTGTGGCGTCAATGAGCAACTGGTTGCGCATGGCTTCCTCGGAGGTGCTGGTGAGCTGGGTCACAGCAATCAGTAGGGGACGGGTGCCATCNTCNCGGGTGAGTCCCTCCTTGGCGGCACGCATCATCTCGATAGTGCCGGCGGCGTGAACGTTGACCATATCCACATCCAGGGCGGAAAGAACCTTCATAGCCTTGCGCACGGTGTTTGGAATGTCGTGGAGNTTGAGGTCGAGGAAGATCTTGTGTCCACGNCGCTTGATCTCTTTTACGATCTCATTGCCGGCACCNTAATAAAGCTCCATGCCAATTTTGAGGAATGGTTTGCGGCTTTCGCCGTTGAATTTGTCAAGGAATGCGAGAGTCTCCTCAGCTGTGGGGAAATCGCACGCAATAATTACATCTCTATTCATGTCTGTTTTCAGTTGTCAGTTTTCAGTTCTTTAAGNGTTTCGATTCTGTATTTGTCCATCTCTGCNGGCAAGCCTTCTATGATCTCCTTGCAAGCGTATGGATTGGGGAGGTTGGCGGTGCCGACTTCAACAGCAGTGGCTCCTGCCATCATCATCTCCAGGACATCGGCGGGGGTTGAAACACCACCGCAACCTATCACNGGTATCTTCACGGCGTTGGCGACCTGATAGACCATACGCACNGCGATAGGGAAGACCGCCGGNCCGGAGAATCCNCCCATAGTGTTGGCTATTATCGGTTTGCGTGTACGCAGGTTTATGCGCATACCCAACAGCGTGTTTATAAGACAGAGTCCGTCGGCTCCGGCATCTTCGGCAGCCTTTGCGATCGAAACAATATCGGTGACGTTAGGGGAGAGCTTCACTACCAACGGCTTGGTGATTACTTTNTTCACTTCCCTTACCACCTCAGCCACATTCTCAGCGCTTGTGCCGAATGCCATGCCGCCGCCGTGTACGTTCGGGCAGCTTACGTTAAGCTCTATGATCTCCACCTGCTCCTCAGGATCGATAAGGCGGCAACATTCGCGATATTCGTCGATTGAGAACCCGCTGATATTCGCCACGATAGGGTTGTGGAACACTTCGCGCATCTTGGGNAGTTCCTCNGAGATAACCTTGTGTATGCCGGGATTTTGCAGCCCCACGGCATTGATCATTCCTGAATAGCACTCGGCAGTGCGNGGNAGGGGATTGCCATATCGCGGGTGCAGGGTAGTGCCTTTGAACGAGATCGCTCCAAGTATATCGAGATCGTAGAAGTCCGCCATGCCGTAGCCATAACCGAAGCAACCGCTCGCCGGAATAATCGGATTGCGGAGCTTAACGCCGCAAAGTTCTACCTCCAGTCTGTTATTTATTTCCATATCAATTCATTTTTAAGGAACACCGGACCATCCTTGCATATACGTTTGGCTCCGTTGCGTGTCTCCAGTGAGCAACACATGCAGATTCCGAAACCGCAAGCCATTCGTTCGTCNAGCGAAAGCTGACCCTCNATAGGGAGCTCATTGCAGAGTGCGCGCATCATCGGCAGCGGTCCGCAGGCATAGAAATAATCGTAAACCATATTCTCTCCTCGAAGAGCGTCGGTCACGAAGCCCTTNATTCCGTAAGATCCGTCGGCGGTAGTGACTATGGTNTTGATTCCCATTTCGTTGAACTCNTTTTCAAGGACCACATCGGCAGANGTGTTGAATCCTAANACCACCGNAGGCTCTTTCCCCGCCTCGCGCANCGCCTTGGCAAGATTCAATAGGGGAGCCACACCGATTCCGCCTCCTATCAGCACNGGGCGGTCGCATTTCGCATTCACATCGAAGCCGTTGCCGAGTCCGGTGAGAATATCAAGATTCTCGCCCTGTTTCATCTCCGACATCTGTGCAGTGCCNTCGCCGACAACATCATAAAGAAGCGTCAGGGTCTCGTTGTCGTAATCGCACACCGAGATNGGGCGGCGGAGATACTTACCCTCGATCGCGAGATTCGCGAACTGTCCGGGAGTAGTAAAGCGTGAGGTGTNGCCTTNGAGTATCATCCTCCAGGTCTTTTGCGCCACACGCTCATTTGATATTATATTGAATATATTTCTCATAAATCTAAAAAACTACCACCNATCACNTATAACCTATCGCCTAACACCTATCACCTATCACCTAACACCTAACACCTATCACCTAACATCTATAACCTATATATCGTCTCCTGTCACTCCGCATTNGCCAGGCCGAACCTGAGGTTTCCTTTATAGAATGTGAATGCCGGTTTGCCGGTCAATTCCACTCCCTCGAAGGGCGTGCTTGTACCCATACTTGCAAAATTACCGGGATTCACAACCCACTTCTTATTGAAGTCAACCAAAGTGACATCTGCTCTGTCGCCAGGTTTCATCCCTCCTTCAAGATCAAAGATACGGCGCGGGTTATTGGCCATCATGTCAATCATACGTTCGAAAGAGATGATGCCCGGTTTAACCATATATGTGTAGATCGCGCCCAACGATGTNTCAAGTCCCACAACGCCCATCGCGCTTTTCTCAAGACCTTTGGATTTCTCCTCTGCCGAATGAGGTGCGTGGTCTGTGGCGATAATGTCGATAGTGCCGTCGGCAGCTCCTTCGCGCAGAGCTTCCATATCGCGTCGTGAGCGCAACGGAGGATTCATCTTGAAGCGTCCGTCCTCCTGCAGATCCTCGTCGCAGAATACAAGGTAATGGGGNGCGGTCTCGCAGGAGACATTCACTCCTCGNGCTTTGGCTTCGCGGATCAGGGCCACACTNTCGGCTGTGGAGATATGNCATATATGCAGCTGGCAACCGGTTTCNTCNGCCAGACGGATATCGCGCTCTATCTCACGCCATTCGCTTTCGGAGCAGATCCCTCGGTGACCATGGGCTTTGGCNTATTCGCCATCGTGGATGTAACCTTTGCGCAGGAGTGAATTCACCTCGCAGTGCGCTGCCAGCAGTTTGCCGGTTGCGGCTATCCCCTGCATGGCGCGGCGCATCACATCCTCATCCTGCACTCCAGAACCNTCGTCGGAGAATGCGGCGACGTATGGAGCCATNGCGGCGTAATCCGCCAGNTCCTGTCCGAGTCGCGAGCGCGTGATTGTGCCGTAAGGTCCGACCTCAATAAGTGCTGTCTTGTTGATGATAGCCCACTCCTTAGCCAGATTCTCCAGACAATCGGGAGCAGGGTTGAGGTTCGGCATGGCGAGGACGGTGGTGAATCCGCCTACGGCNGCTGCCATCGTTCCCGTCATGATTGTCTCCTTATATGAAAAACCGGGCTCACGGAAATGCACATGCACATCCACAAGCCCGGGAATAGCNGTCAGACCTTGAGCATTTATNACCATATAGCCCTCGGGAGCAACAACTTGCGGACCTATCGCCGCAATNTTTCCTTCGGAGAAGAGAATATTAACCGTTCCCTCTTTTCCGGAAGGGGACAGTTGACAATTTTTTATAAGAATATCTTTCATCGTGGTGTTAATTCACTGCAAATTTAATTTATATTTCGTTACTTGCAAAATTAATTTGTTTCTTATCGCGTTTCTATGTAACTTTGCATTCAAAATGAACACGATGCATAATCCAAGAAAAGCCGTGCTCACACTTGAAGACGGCTCCACTTTTGAAGGTTTCTCCTTCGGCTACGAGGCTCCCTGTGCAGGCGAGGTTGTTTTTAACACTGCTATGACAGGCTATCCTGAGAGCCTCACTGACCCTTCCTATGAGGGGCAGATTCTCGTCACCACTTATCCTATCCTTGGTAATTACGGCGTTCCATCAGCTGAAAAAAGCACGGAAGCCAACGTTAGCGACTATTTCGAGTCGAACCGCATCCACTGCGAGGCTATCGTTTGCCAGGATTACAGCTGGGTGCCCAGTCACTGGCAGGCCACCCGCTCGCTTGCCGAATGGCTAAAGGATGAGAAAATCCCCGGCATCTACGGTGTCGACACCCGCGCACTGACAAAACTTTTGCGCGACAAGGGTTCGATGCTCGGAAAGATCACTTTCGAGGGGGGCGAGGATATCGAGTTCCACGATCCCAACAGTGAAAACCTTATCGCCAAGGTCAGCACCCGCGAGGTCAAGGAGTTTGGTGAAGGTGAGAAGCGAGTGGTGCTCGTGGATTGCGGCACAAAATACAACATCATCCGCTGTCTGACACGTCGCGGAGTGAGGGTGACGCTCGTTCCCTGGGATTACGATTTCACGCAGATCCCTTACGATGGTCTGTTTATCAGCAACGGCCCCGGAAGTCCTGAGTTCGCAGAGGAAACGGTGAAAAATATCCGCAAGGCATTTGAAATCGGCAAACCGATTTGTGGAATCTGCATGGGCAACCAGCTCCTCAGCAAAGCGGCGGGTGCGAAGATCTACAAACTTAAATACGGACACCGCAGCCATAATCAGCCGGTGCGTCTGAGCGGCACGGAGCGTTGCTACATCACATCTCAGAATCATGGTTTTGCTGTGGATAACGATACTATCCCCGCAGATTGGGAGCCTCACTTCATTAATATGAACGACGGCACCAACGAAGGTATCCGCCACAAATCCAAACCTTTCTTCTCAGCTCAGTTCCATCCGGAGGCAAGTAGCGGTCCGAAGGATACTGAATTTATTTTCGACGAATTTATCAACCTCCTCTGATCTTTCCATTATGAAGAATATAAAGAAAGTTCTTTTTCTCGGTTCCGGCGCACTCAAGATCGGTGAGGCCGGAGAGTTCGATTACAGTGGTTCGCAGGCTCTCAAGGCGATGAAGGAGGAGAACATTGAAACTGTTCTCATTAACCCGAATATCGCTACGGTGCAGACATCCGAGGGGTTTGCCGATAAGATTTATTTCCTTCCGGTCACTCCCTATTTTGTGGAGAAAGTGATAGAGAAGGAGCGTCCCGATGGAATCTTCCTCGCATTCGGTGGTCAGACTGCCTTGAACTGCGGTGTGAAGCTGTATGAATCGGGTGTGTTGGAGAAATATGACGTGCAGGTGCTCGGCACTCCGGTTCGTGCCATCATGGACACCGAAGACCGCGAGCTGTTCGTGCGCAAACTTGATGAGATTGATGTCAAGACCATCAAGAGTGAGGCGGTGGAGTCGGTGGAAGATGCTCTTGTAGCTGCCGACCGTCTCGGTTATCCGGTGATTATCCGCGCCGCTTACGCACTCGGCGGACTCGGCAGCGGATTCTGCGATAACCGCGAGGAGCTGATCTCGCTCGTGGAGCAGGCCCTCTCATTCTCCCCGCAGGTGTTGGTGGAGAAGAGTCTCAAAGGTTGGAAAGAGGTGGAGTATGAAGTGGTGCGTGACCGTTTCGATAACTGCATCACTGTCTGCAACATGGAGAATTTCGACCCGTTAGGTATTCACACGGGAGAAAGTATCGTGGTTGCTCCCTCGCAGACTCTGTCAAACGAGGATTACCACATGCTCCGAAAACTCGCCATCAAGATTATCCGCCATATCGGAATCGTAGGTGAGTGCAACGTGCAGTATGCGTTCGACCCTGAGTCGATGGATTATCGCGTCATCGAGGTTAACGCCCGTCTGTCGCGCTCTTCGGCTCTCGCATCGAAAGCCACCGGTTATCCGTTGGCTTTTGTGGCAGCGAAGCTTGGTCTCGGTTACGGCTTGTTCGATCTTAAGAACTCTGTGACCCGCTCTACATCCGCATTCTTCGAACCGGCACTCGATTATATCGTCTGCAAGATTCCGCGTTGGGATCTTGGTAAGTTCCATGGCGTGCGTCGTGAGATCGGCTCTTCCATGAAGTCGGTAGGAGAGGTGATGGCTATCGGTAGAACTTTCGAGGAGGTTATCCAGAAAGGTCTGCGTATGATCGGTCAGGGTATGCACGGTTTCGTGGAGAACAAACCCTTGAATATTGACAATATAGATAAGGCGTTGCGTGAGCCTACCGATAAGCGTATATTCGTAATTGAGGAGGCTTTCCGCAAGGGTTATAGCGTTGAGAAGATTCACGAATTAACAAAGATCGACCGTTGGTTCCTTGAAAAGTTGCAGATTATCATGAACACCTGCAAGGAGCTTGAGTCTTTGTCTTCTCTTGAAGAGATCTCCGATGAGCTTATGCGAAAGGCAAAACAGGAGGGCTTCAGCGATTTCCAGATCGGACGCGCCCTCTGGGGTGAGGAGATGAACAAACGAAGCGAGGAGCTGTCGAAAAAGGTTCGTGAGAGCCGACTTGCTCGCGGCATCCGTCCTGTAGTTAAGCAGATTGATACACTTGCTGCAGAGTATCCTGCCCAGACAAATTATCTTTACCTTACATATAATGGACGCCAGAATGATGTCCAGTATACGGGCGATCATCGCTCAGTAGTGGTCCTTGGTTCGGGCGCATATCGAATCGGTAGCTCGGTGGAGTTTGACTGGTGTGGTGTAAATGCCCTTATGACCGTGGCTGAGGCCGGTTACCGTCCGGTGATGATCAATTATAATCCTGAGACTGTATCCACTGACTACGATATGTGTGAGCGCCTCTATTTCGATGAGCTTACATACGAGCGTGTAATGGATATCCTTGAGATGGAACTTCCTCACGGTGTGATACTTTCCACCGGTGGTCAGATTCCAAACAATCTTGCTATGCGCCTTGATGCTTCAAATATCAACATTCTCGGCACACAGGCTAAGGATATCGATAATGCCGAGGATCGTAATAAATTCTCATCTTTGTGCGACTCTATCGGTGTGGATCAGCCCCGTTGGCGTGAGCTTACGTCGCTTGCCGATATCGATCTCTTCGTGGAGGAGGTTGGCTTCCCGGTACTGGTGCGTCCGTCGTACGTGCTTTCGGGTGCGGCTATGAATGTATGCTCGAACGAAGATGAGTTGCAGCGATTCCTGAAGCTCGCTGCTAACGTGTCAAAGCAGCACCCTGTGGTGGTTTCTGAGTTTATTCAGGGAGCCAAGGAGATCGAGATGGATGCTGTTGCCCAGAATGGCGATATCAAGCTGTACGCCATCTCCGAGCATATCGAGTTTGCAGGTGTTCACTCCGGAGATGCCACCATTCAGTTCCCTCCGCAGAAATTGTATGTCGAAACAATGCGTCGTATCAAGAAGATTTCAGGACGTATTGCCAAGGCTCTCCATATTTCCGGTCCGTTCAATATCCAGTTCCTTGCCAAGGATAACGATATAAAGGTTATTGAGTGTAACCTTCGTGCTTCGCGCTCGTTCCCGTTTGTGTCAAAAGTGTCAAAACAGAACTTTATCGATGCAGCAACGCGCGTTATGCTTGGCATGAATGTCGACAAGCCCGGCAAATCTGCATTCGATCTTGATTATGTGGGTATCAAGGCCTCTCAGTTCTCATTCTCGCGTCTGCAGGGTGCAGACCCGGTGCTCGGTGTTGACATGTCGTCGACGGGTGAGGTTGGTTGCATTGGTGATGACACTTCCGAGGCTATCCTCAAGGCTATGCTTTCAGTAGGTTACACCGTGCCCAAGAAGACAGTGCTGATCAGTGGTGGCACTGCCCGCTCAAAGGTTGATCTGCTCGAACCGGCTCGACTGTTGCATCAGAAAGGTTATGTCATCTATGCTACAACAGGCACACAGCGCTTCTTAGCGGAGAACGGTATTCCGGCAATACGAGTTTATCTCCCGGGTGAAGATAAGCATCCACAGGCGCTTGAAATGCTTCACAATAAGGAGATCGACTTGGTTGTTAATATCCCCAAGAATCTGACAACTAAAGAGCTCAGCAATGGCTATAAAGTGCGTCGTGCCGCGATTGACTTGAATATTCCGTTGCTCACGAATGCTCGCCTCGCTTCCGCCTTTATCCGCGCATTCTGTGAGATCCCTCTCGCCGACATCCGCATCAAGAGCTGGGACGAATATTAATCTTCGGATTTCGTTTAAAGTCTAAAGTTAAGCACCGCTTCGCATCGCGAAGTCTAAAATATAAAAATCACGTGAATGGCAATCGCCAATTGCGTGATTTTTTTGCTTTTCACAATTCTAAATTCACGTCTAACTGCACGAAAGTTGGATTTTATTCGATTCTCAGACGCTTAACTGTGTTTGTTATGTGGGTTTAATAAGCAGATAGACAATTAGATACAAATCTTATCTACAGCTTTGAAATTTCAATTGAAATAGAGTTGAATCGTGCAAATTAATGCATCATAGGTTAATTTTTGCATACATAGTGGAAATTTGCGCGTTTTTGATTATATTTGTAGGTTATTCATATTATGTTAGTAAGATGATAGAATTTATGACGGAGGGGGTAGCGATGCCCCAACTTGATTACGATAAAGTCAGAACCTGGATTCAGGACGTTGCTGCCTCTCATGGATGCGTTGTCGGAAATCTCACTTATTGTTTCTGTAATGATGAGTATATCCTCGACACGAACCGTAAGTTTCTGCAACATGACTATTACACCGACATCATTACGTTCGATTATACGAACGGAAATCGCGTGAGTGGGGATATGGTCATCTCACTTGATACAGTCGCTTCAAATGCTTCAGATTTGGGCGTAAGCTATGATTCAGAACTCCTGCGCGTAATCATCCACGGCGTTCTTCATCTTTGCGGCATAAACGACAAAGGACCCGGTGAGCGCGANATTATGGAGGCCGCTGAAAACGCAGCGCTGGCAATAATTAATAATTAATGGTTAATAATTAATGGTTAATAATTAATGATTAATGGTTATCTCTAATTATTAATGATTTAGCGTTTAATTATCAATAATTGAATTTAATGATTGGAAATCAATGATTAATGATTGCTCTCGCTTCTTGCCCAGTTGGGTCGGCTTAATTCGAGTGTCTTCGATTGTGGCGCGAACGTAGTGAGTGCATCGTTATCTCAGAAATATTGCTAATCGTTATCTTAGATATATTACTATATGAATTTCGATTTTGACGTAATAGTGATTGGTGGAGGGCATGCAGGCTGCGAAGCAGCCGTGGCATCCGCGCGTCTCGGTGCCCGCACGCTTCTGATCACTAAAGATATGAATCGGGTAGGGCAGATGAGCTGCAATCCGGCTATCGGTGGTATCGCCAAAGGGCAGATTGTCCGTGAGATTGATGCTTTGGGTGGCCAGATGGGTATCCTTGCCGACAGAACCGCCGTCCAGTTCCGCATGCTGAACCGCTCTAAGGGTCCGGCGGTATGGAGTCCGCGTGTGCAGTCTGACCGCGCAAAATATATTGATGCATGGAGAGAAGTGCTTGATAATACCCCTAATCTCTCGATTTTTCAAGATACGGTAACTGAATTTATCCTTTCTGAGAATAAAGTTGATGAAGGAAAATTGTTATCGATTACCGGTGTCCGCACATCTTTGGGGATAACATTTAATGCAAATCAGGTTGTCTTGACCGCCGGTACTTTCCTTAACGGGTTGATGCACTTCGGACGCACTCAGATCGAAGGCGGGCGTATTTCAGAGGATAGCTCAAAAGGCTTAACGGAACAATTGATGAGCATCGGTTTTCGTGCAGACAGGATGAAAACCGGTACTCCGGCGCGTATTGACGGACGCACGATCCGTTTCGATTTAGCTGAGGAACAAACAGGAGATATAGCTGATTTTCATAAGTTTTCGTTCTTGCCGGATGTTAAGAGAGTGCTTAAAAATCGCTCCTGCTGGATCGTTCATACAAATCCTGAAGTTCATAAGATTTTGAACGATAACCTTGCTGATTCACCGCTCTATAACGGGCAGATAAAGAGTATCGGTCCTCGCTATTGTCCGAGCATAGAGACTAAAATTGTTACGTTTGCCGATAAGGATTCACATCAGTTATTCCTTGAACCGGAGGGAGAAACTACCGAAGAATATTATATCAATGGCTTCTCAAGTTCATTACCTTGGGAGGTACAGATGAAGGCATTGCAAAGGGTAGAGGCGTTGAAAGACGTTCAGTTCTATCGTCCCGGTTATGCCATCGAATATGATTTCTTTGATCCCACTCAGTTGACACACGACTTGCAGACACGTCTTGTTGGCGGTCTATATTTTGCCGGTCAAGTTAATGGTACTACCG
This sequence comes from Bacteroides sp., assembly GCA_014802175.1. Classification (GTDB taxonomy): domain Bacteria; phylum Bacteroidota; class Bacteroidia; order Bacteroidales; family Muribaculaceae; genus Lepagella. The sequence goes on along the minus strand of JAAVCU010000008.1, from coordinate 25,023 downwards.
GTTATGAGGAAGCTGCTGCGCAAGGTTTGATGGCAGGTATCAATGCTGCCCGGAGAAGTAAAGGGGAGGAAGGTATAGTTCTTGGAAGAGAACAGGCTTATATAGGAGTGTTGATAGATGACCTTGTCACCAAAGGTGTAGATGAACCTTATCGAATGTTTACCTCGCGTGCAGAGTATCGAATCCTCCTTCGACAGGATGATGCTGATATGCGTCTCACGCCGGTAGGATATGAGATTGGATTGGCAACGCGTGAGCGTTACGATGCTATGGTGTCGAAACGCGAACAAAGAGATCGGTTGATCACATTCTGCGAAAAGTATCTTGTTAAGGCAAATGAAGATGTTAATGCGTTTCTTGAATCTGTGGGTACTACGCCACTCAATGCCTCAATAAGATTGGTGGAGCTTGTGAAGCGCCCCCAGCTCGGAATTGTCTCACTTTCTTCGATACTTCCCAANCTCGCGGCTGAGATAAATCAGATAGAGGAGGCGAGACGTGAGGAGATAGTTGAGGCAGCGGAGATCTTGATAAAGTATGGTGGCTATATTCAACGGGAGAAAGATCTCGCCGAGAAGCAGACACGATTGGAATATGTGAAGATTCCGGCGTCGCTAAACTTTGACGAGATTCATGCAATATCTACGGAAGCGCGTCAGAAGCTGTCGCGGCAGCGACCGGCAACGATCGGGCAGGCGTCTCGTATCCCCGGAGTCTCCCCGGCAGATATAAATGTTCTGCTGCTGTTGTTAAACAGATAATCAAATTTAATATATAATACTCAGTATCCGCCGATTAGTATTAAATTGTTCCACGTGGAACACGGCGAGGCGCAGGACCGACTGGAGGATGGGAGTGTGGGTTAGGGCGTGCCCCTGGTGGATCCGTATTTAAGGGAATTATAAACTAAAAAATAATAGTGTTATGGAAATAGAAGAATTGAAGTCTATTATCAGGGATGTGCCTGATTTCCCCTCAAAGGGGATTCTCTTCCGCGATCTTACAACTATGATCAAAAATGGAGAGGCTTTGCATCTTACAGGAAAAGCTCTTGCTGATCTTTATCGCGACAAGGGTGTGACCAAGATTGTAGGAATCGAGTCACGCGGCTTTATCGGTGGCTCCATTATGGCATACGAGCTTGGTTGCGGATTCGTGCCTGCGCGTAAGCCTGGTAAACTCCCCGCCGTTACAATCAAGAAAGCGTATGCAAAAGAATATGGTGTAGATACCATCGAATTGCATAGTGATGCAATTAATGAGAATGATGTGGTAGTGCTCCACGACGACCTCTTGGCTACAGGTGGCACAATGCGTGCTTGCTATGATCTTGTCAAGTCGATGAACCCGAAAAAGATCTACATTAACTTCATTGTGGAGCTCTCGGATCTGAATGGTCGTTCGGTGCTTCCTGAAGATTGTGAAGTAACTTCTCTTCTGAAATACTAAGAGAGTGTCTGCATTTAAATCCAAAGACTCTCTTAGGTGAAGTAGGGTAGGCGACGCAGTCGCATTGCATCAATCTGCATTTGCGAGTCTTTGAATGATACGATATGATTCAAATATCTTCGATGAAATCGGAGATATTTGAATTAATTATATTGCGCCAATCAAAATGGCGCGATATTTGTTTTATATAATACAGCAGGAAGGTTCTAAAATTTGGCTATGAAGGAAGAGAAAGATATGAAAAACATACTTGCCGGCACGGGAAGAAACATCGATGAATTCGGAGGTTTTGATATTGAAATCAAACCGGACCGAACCCAGGAAGATATTTTTAACAACCGTCCGGGAAAGGCATTGCGCGAGAAGATACTTAATCTTCCCGAGCAACCGGGCGTGTATATGTATCTTGACAAAAACGGTAAGGTAATCTATGTCGGAAAAGCGAAAAGGTTGAAAAGACGTGTCTCCTCTTACTTCAATCGTCGTCACGACGCAACGCGCACAAACCTGCTTGTGCGCAACATTGTCGATATGCGTTTCATTGTGGTGCCTACCGAAGAGGATGCACTGCATCTTGAGAACGCGATGATCAAAGAGTATCAACCACGCTACAATGTTCTGCTAAAGGATGACAAATCTTACCCTTGGATAGTGGTGACAAAAGAACTATATCCGCGCGTGTTCATGACACGCGAGAAAGGGGAGCACGGCAGATATTACGGTCCGTATGCCAATGCCGGAGCTGCGAGAGTTGTGCTCCAGCTTATCCGTGATATCTATCCGTTGCGCAGCTGTCGTCACGCCTTAGATGAGAGAAGTATTGCCCGCAATAAATATTCTCTTTGCCTCGACTATCATATCCATAAATGTCTCGGACCCTGTCGCGGACTTGTGAGCCCTGAAGGGTATGGCAAATATATCTCGCGAGTCCGGCAGATTCTTAACGGTGAAACTATAGAGCTTGAGAATATCCTCAAGGATGAGATGTCCAAACTCAGCGAGGAATGGAAATTTGAGGAGGCGCAGGTGGTCAAAGAGAAATATGAGGCTGTGAAAAAATACAACGCCAAGAGTGTGATTGGAGACGTCGGCGCAATGTCAACGGATATGTTCGCTTATGTGGAGAATGAAGATAGGGCCTTTGTCAATTTCATGCACCTTAACAAAGGGGCCGTTACCCAAAGTCTCAATCTTGAGTATCGTCGTCAGAAGAATGAAGTGTCGCGAGAGGAGATACTCTCGATGGCAATAGCGGAGATACAGACACGCTTCGATCGCGAGTTCAAGGTGGTTATCGTGCCCTTTCTTCCGGATGTGGAATTCGAGGGGGTAACGTTTGTGGTGCCGTCAAGAGGAGAGAAGAAGAAGGCTCTTGATGTCGGTTTGAAGAATGCCATGCAATATATGCACGACATTGAAAAGCAAGCGGAGCTGATGAATCCGGAGCGCGGCGTCGAAAAACTGATGGCGCAGATGAAAAGTGATTTCCGCCTGGAGGTCGAGCCGCGTCATATAGAGTGTTTCGATAACTCCAATATCCAGGGCACGAATCCTGTGGCGAGTTGTGTGGTGTTCCGCAATGGCAAGCCGGCGCGTCGCGATTATCGCCATTTCAATATCAAGACCGTGATTGGGGCGAACGACTTCGCCTCAATGAAAGAGGTGTTGCATCGTCGCTACACGCGTATGATGGCAGAGGGGGAACCTTTGCCTCAATTGGTAGTGGTCGATGGTGGTAAAGGACAGTTGAGTGCAGCTGTCGAGGCTTTTGATGAAATGGGAATCCGTGGGGAAGTTGCCTTGGTCGGTATCGCAAAACGTCTTGAGGAGATATACTTCCCAGGCGATTCGCTGCCACTCTATATCGACAAGAAGTCGCAGAGCCTCAGGGTGATACAAGCATTGCGCGACGAAGCTCATCGATTCGGCATCACACATCATCGAAATCGGCGCTCTAAGTCACAGGTAGTCAGTGAATTGGATGGTATTAAGGGAATAGGTCCCGCCACTTCAGCCACACTGATGAAGGAATTCAAGAGCCTCAAAAAGCTGAAAGAAGCCACCCTCGAAGATATAACCTCGCTCATAGGTCCGGCTAAAGCAAAGCTCCTCTACGCACATTTCCACGGCGAAGAAAATACTATAAACTAAGAAATATCAGTAACTTCGACATGTTTTACGAGGAATGTTATTGTTTTTTAATAATTTCTAATTAAATTTGCTTTACTGATCTTTGGTGATTCTTTCTCTCTTTTTCAACTCAAAATAGTTTAAACAAATTCGTGTTATGAATACTTTATCGAAATTTTTCATCTGTGTTGCAGTGGCACTTTGTGCATCATCTTATGGTTATTCTGAGACTGTAGTCCAGCTTCCTGAAGATATGACTGTGGCGGAGGCGTGCTGGAATGCAGTAGTTACNAATAANNANAAGATNCTTTCTTCAAAAGGGCGAAAGNTGATCCTTATGTCTGAACTCACCNGAGTGGGAGTAGCCAAAGATACAATTTATATCACTCTTAAGCCGGAGGTTCTCAAAAGGATAGATAAAGACCCTTCCAACTATGCGAAGTCAGNCGGNGTGAAAAAGAGTTCAGGNTTCAAAAAGAAAAAATGATTCTTTGTGGAGAGTCTATAAAAAGAATTGCGGTTTGCACGAACCAATAAGGGTAGGTTGCGGTTATAAGAAAAGAAAAAATATGAAAAACACNTAAAAGTTAAGATTATGAAAAAGATGATTTCTAAGGGGAGTGTGATTGCATTGGCAGCCGTGATGATGATGTCAAGTTGTTCGTCGTTGAAGAATACCTGGAATAGTATGAGCGATACAGGTCAGGGTGCCGCGGCCGGCGGTACGATNGGTGCTGCTGTAGGCACCGGTATNGGTGCGCTTATCGGCGGTGGTAAAGGAACCTGGATCGGTGCTTTGGTTGGTGGCGCGTTAGGTGCCGGAACAGGAGCACTTGTCGGCAACAAGATGGACAGTCAGAAGAAGGCCCTCGAAGAGCAGTTGGCGCAGATGCAGGCTCAGGAGGATCAGAACACACAGGCGATCAATAAGAATGCGCAGGATATTCAGGATATCAAGGTGCAGATGGTGAAAGACCGCAACGACCTTGATGCCATCAAGCTNGTATTGGGCGATGCCATCCTTTTCAAGACAGGTAAGGCCAACCTTTCGCCGGCAGCTGATGCCGCATTGAGTCGTGTGGCTTATAACCTCAAGCAATTCCCCGACACGGATGTGACCGTAGTTGGTTTTACCGACAACACAGGTAGCGANCAATTGAACCAGACATTATCGGAACAGCGCGCTCAGAGNGTGGTGAACTATCTGGAATCGCAGGGGATCCCCGCAAGCCGACTGAAAGCTGTCGGAATGGGCGAAAGCGATCCTATNGCCAGCAATTCAACAGTAGAGGGACGTGCGCAGAACCGCCGTGTCGAGATGTATATCACAGCCGACCAGACCATGATCAACAATGCCCAGCAAGGAAAATAAAGAATATTAGGATGCAGAGATAATTCTAATTGCATCTCACTTAAAAGTCAGTATCTGCAAAGTGCTCTTTGCAGATACTGACTTTTTTTGTAATTTTGTTGTCTGAAACAGATACAGGTAAAAAACAACAGTAACGAAGCGGGGCAGAGGCTCCGCCAGAGCAGTCATTATGAAAATTTCCGCAAAGCCCGACTTTAAGCCGGCAATCATCACTTCGCTGAAAAACTATTCGGCAGCGAAGTTCCGCAGCGATCTCATCGCTGGTATTGTAGTGGGCATTGTAGCCCTTCCATTGGCCATCGCCTTTGCCATCGCCAGTGGCGTAACCCCGACAGTAGGTTTTGTAACAGCGATTATCGGTGGATTTATTGTCTCCGCACTTGGTGGCAACTCCGTTCAGATCGGCGGTCCCACCGGAGCATTCATCGTAATCGTCTACAACATCATCCAGCTCTACGGACTTTCCGGTCTGGCTATGGCAACCTTTATGGCAGGATGTATCCTTCTGCTGATGGGGCTCTTCCGCTTAGGCACTGTGATCAAATTCATTCCATATCCGATTGTTGTCGGATTCACGGCCGGTATCGCCGTCACTATCTTCTCCACTCAGATGCCCGACTTCTTCGGACTCAGCATCGGTGAAGCTGTCCCCGGCGATTTCATCGGTAAATGGGAGGTATATATCCGCTATTTCAACACCATTGACCTGCCCACGCTCATAACCGGTCTGGTATCGCTTGGCATAGTCATCGTCACCCCGATGATCTCGAAGCGACTTCCCGGAGCGCTAACAGCTATTGTAGTTGTGTCGTTGGGAGTATGGTTGCTGCATACATATACAGATATCCAGGGGATACAGACCATCGGTGACCGTTTCGGAAACCTGTCCAATAAATTTCCTGCTCCCCACGCCATCGGGCTCAACATGGCATCGGTCAACCTCCTTCTGCCGTCGGCCTTCACCATCGCCATGCTTGGAGCTATCGAGAGTTTGCTGAGTGCAACCGTGGCAGACGGACGCACCGGCGACCGCACCAACTGTAACACAGAGCTTATCGGTCAGGGTCTCGCCAACGTTGTGGTTCCCTTCTTCGGAGGTATCCCCGTCACCGGCGCAATCGCCCGCACCATGACCAACATCACNAACGGAGGAAAGACCCCNGTAGCCGGTATCATCCACTCACTGGTGCTCCTCGTCATCTTCCTCTTCGCAATGCCGTTGATCAACCTGGTGCCGATGGCNTGCCTTGCTGCTGTGCTGATTATGGTCAGCTATAACATGAGCGGGTGGCGNACAGTTGTCGGTATCGCCAACAACCCTAAAGGAGACATTGCCGTGTTGGTAGTGACCTTCCTGCTCACAGTAATCTTCAACCTCACGATCGCGATTGAAATCGGTCTGCTTTTGGCTGTGGTTGTCTTCCTGCGCCGCATCACTGAGAACACCACCATTCGCGTCTATGGCGAGCAGCTTGATGCCGCCGACGGCACCGACCTCACTCAACATGAAGTCCTTGACCTNCGTCCGGGAGTTTCCGTTTATGAGATCGACGGTCCATTCTTCTTCGGTGCCGCCACCAAGTTCGACGAGATGGTGCGTCATAGCCTGCAGGAGAAACCGAAAGTGCGAATCATCCGTATGCGCAAGGTGCCGTTTGTGGACTCCACAGGTATACACAACCTACAGCTCCTGATTGAATCATCGCATCGCGAAGGAATCATGATAGTGCTCTCCGGCGTTCGTGATAATGTCCGCGCTGATCTTCACAAGGCAGGAATCGATAAACTCATAGGCGATGAAAATATCTGCGACCACATCTCGAAGGCTGTTGTAGTCGCAAATGCGATTGCCGAAGAGGAGTGAGGAGAGAGTAGAGAGTAGTGAGGAGAGTTTAAATATTTTGTGTTATGAAAAAAAGTCGCCACCGGCGACTTTTTTCATTTTAGGCATAGGATTTGAAAGGAATTTAATATCTTTGTAAACGTTAAGGCGTTAAAAAGAGTTATAATATTATCAGCATTGAGTATTCCCGGATTTAAAATGATATAACCCAGATATGAAAAATAAAGACAATAATGCAGTTCGCCGCTGGAAAAAGCGGGATTTGCAGGAGAAAATCATGGAGTTTCTCCAGAAACAGAATAAACAATCGTTTAACTATAAGCAGATAGCGTTCGGCATTGACGCCACAGGTCCGCAGTGCCGCATAGATATTATCAATCTGCTCGACGAGCTTGTAGCCGCCGAGGAGATTCAGGAGGTTGGACTCGGCAAATATAAGGCATTCTCAAATCGCGGCACAGTCAACGAAGGATATTTCGTGCGCCGCTCAAATGGCAAGAATGCCGTAATCATCGACGACGAATATATCAACGTAGCCGAGCGTAACTCCATGCACGCCCTCAATGGCGACAAAGTGCGTGTGATGGTTTCCGCCGCCCGTCCCGGCAAGGAGCCGGAGGCGCAGGTAATAGAAATCCTCGAAGCCAAAGATCAGGTGTTTATCGGCACGCTGAAAGTAGACCGCAACTACTCGGCGCTGGTGTCAGATTCCAAATTCCTCGCTGCCGATATTATCATCCCGCGCAACAAACTCAAGGGTGGTAAGACCGGCGACAAGGCCGTGGCTCGTATCACATACTGGAAAGATGATGAGATGAACCCGCGTGGCGAAGTGGTTGACATTCTCGGCAAGAAAGGGGAGAACAATGCAGAGATGCACGCTATCCTTGCCGAATTCGGATTGCCATACAAATATCCGGAGAATGTGGAACGCGCTGCCAACAAGATCGAAGCCGGTATCACGCCGGCGGAGGTTGCCCGCAGAGAGGATTTCCGTAGCGTCACCACCTTCACCATCGACCCGCGCGATGCCAAGGACTTCGACGATGCCCTCTCTATCCGTCAGCTTGCCAATGGCAACTGGGAGGTGGGTGTGCATATCGCCGATGTTACGCACTACGTGCGCCCCGGTTCCGTGATAGACAAGGAGGCTCAGAAACGCGCCACGAGCGTTTATCTCGTTGACCGCACCATCCCGATGCTTCCCGAATATCTCTCAAACGGAATCTGTTCTNTGCGACCCAACGAGGAGAAACTGACATTCTCGGCTATTTTCGAGCTTGATGCAAAAGCAAATGTGGTAAACAGCCGCATCGGGCGTACCGTCATAAAGAGCGACCGCCGTTTCACCTATGAGGAGGCGCAGGAGATTATCGAGACCGGCAAGGGTGATTATGCCCGCGAACTCGGGGTGCTCAACGACCTTGCCAAGCAGCTCCGCCGCCGTCGTTATGATGCCGGTGCTCTCGAATTCGACCGCGCCGAGGTGCGTTTCGAAATCGATAAGGATGGCAAACCCGTAAGCGTCTACTTCAAGGAATCNAANGATGCCAACAAACTTATCGAGGAATTCATGCTCCTCGCCAATCTTTCCGTGGCTGAGTCTGTGGGCAAAGTGCCCAAGGGGAAAAAGGCCAAATCATTCGTTTATCGTGTTCATGAGAATCCGAATCCCGAGAAACTCAGCAATCTTGCGCTGATCGCCTCCAGATTCGGTTACAAGATAGCCACCGACGGCAGAGCCAAGGAGGTAAACAAGAGTGTGAACCGACTTCTGAAAGATGTCAAGGGTAAGGGTGAAGAGAATATGCTCTCGATCCTTGCAATCCGCTCTATGGCAAAAGCACTTTACACCACNGAGAATATAGGTCACTACGGACTTGCGATGCCTTATTACACTCATTTCACATCGCCGATCCGCCGCTATCCCGATATGATGGTGCACCGCCTTGTCGCCAAATATGCCGACGGCGCCCGCAGTGTGGATCCTAACAAACTCGAAGATGAGTGCCGTCATTCATCGGAAATGGAGCAACTTGCAGCCAANGCCGAACGCGCTTCGATACGTTACAAGCAGGTAGANTTCATGCAGGATCGCTTGGGCGAAATCTACGACGGTGTTATCTCCGGTGTGACGGAATGGGGCTTCTATGTGGAGCTTAACGATTCCATGTGCGAGGGTCTGGTGCCCGTGCGCGACCTTGCCGACGATTATTATGACTACGACGAGAAGAATTACTGCCTCATAGGTCGTAAACATGGCACAAAATACTCCCTTGGCGATGAAGTTAAGGTGCAGGTTGCTCGTGCCGATCTCGACCGCAAGCAGCTTGATTTTGCGCTCGTCAGCGATTCCGGTAATCCCAACAAGCCGTTGGAGCCCAAGAAGCCGGGAAAACGTCATGAACCTAAGAAAAAAGGGAAAAAGAGAAGATGAGAATAGGTGCTTTTGGGGTGTTGGCTGCCGTTGCCGGTAGCTTGTCGGCTGTTGCAGCAACCCCGGTGATTGTGGAGACAGATGCCTACCGTTGGGCGGGCGATACAATTTTTCAGGATGAGTTCAAGGCGTGGGCGGTGAGTCCTTTCGAGATTCAGTCTACCTACAAGGGTCGTCCCGGATATTTCATGCCGATAGAACAGAGCTGGAAACGGAAGAATGACCTTTCCGCATATCCTCAGCTCAAGAGTGACAATTTGCTGCACACTGCAATCTACAATATGGGACTCGACGAGATGGTGAACGCCGTGGAACCTGACACCACACTGCGCACCGGCAAGGAATGGGCGGGTGTGTGGACACGCGATGTCAGNTATTCCATCATTCTTTCGATGGCATATATGCAACCGGAGGCGTCGATGATCTCGCTGATGAAGAAGGTGAATCCGAGTGGTCAGATAATCCAGGATACAGGCTCGGGAGGGGCGTGGCCCATCTCTACCGACCGAATGGTCTGGGTGCTTGCCGCCTGGGAGATTTATAAAGTCACCGGCGACCGCGCTTGGCTTGAGAAGGTTTATCCTATTGCGGCGCGTTCCATCGAGAAGGATGAGAAGACCGTGATGAGTCCGCGCGGTCTGGTGAAAGGGGAGACCTCCTTCATCGACTGGCGTGAGCAGAGCTATCCCCGCTGGATGCAGACCGCAGACATAGCCCAAAGCGAAGCTATGGGCACCAACGTGATGTATGCCGCCGCGTTGCAGGCTTGTGCCGATATGGCGTCGACACTCGGCAAGAAACGCGAAGCTGATAAATGGCATGCTAAAGCTACCGCACTTGCTGCCAATATTGACAAAACCTTCTGGATGCCTGACAAAGGTTATTACGGAATGTACACTTACGGCAGTGGAAACAACATCCTCAATCCGCGCGCCGAGACTCTCGGCGAGGCTTTGGCTATCCTTTACGACATAGCTCCTGCCGATCATCAGAAATCCATCTCTGAAAATAATCCTCATACCCCTTTCGGACCCGCTATCTTCTATCCGCAGATAGCCGACATCCCGAATTATCATAACAACGCCCTCTGGCCCTTTGTGGCTTCCTACTGGACTCTGGCGCAAGCCAANGCCGGTAATGAGCAGGGTGTGTTGGAGGGTATTGGATCGGTATATCGCCCGGCGGCGCTTTTTGCCACCAACAAAGAGAATTTCAATCTCGACAACGGTGATATCTACACCGAGTTGAACTCATCGAATATGCTGTGGTCGCTCGCCGGGAATATAGCGTTGACAACCCGTGTGCTCTTCGGTATCCATTTCGAAAAAGATGGCTTGGAACTCAAGCCTTTTGTGCCGGAACCACTTGCCGGAACGCGCACCCTCAGCAACTTCCCTTATCGCGGTGCNCGGCTCAATATCACCGTAGAGGGTTATGGCGACAAGGTAGCGGAAATGACCATAGACGGAAAGGCTTTTGATATAACTAAATCTCAGCTTATACCGGCGAAAATGTTGAAAAATGGGGCTGATATCGTTGTCCGAATGGATAATAAACCGATAGCTCCGATGAAACTCAACCGNGCAGCTAACAAGAAGGCTCCGTTGACCCCGACGGCATGGCTTGCCAACAATCCCGCTCTTGATGCGGAGGGAGTGCCGGTCAACAATCTGTTGCAGTGGAATCCGATTGANTATATCGGTAAATACATAGTGCTGAAAGATGGTAAGCCGGTAGCGGAGACACGCGCCACCACCTACGCGGCCGTAGAGCCCGGTGAATGGCAGGTGATAGGCGTGGCTGCCGACGGCACACAGTCGTTTGCATCTGAGCCGCGNAGCAACCGCGAAACTATAGTAGTGCCCTTCATTGCCGACGGATATGTCGCGATTGACAAGGAAACCGCTCCTGTGGAGCTGGAGGTGATGATTCCGGAAAGCGCCGTCTACACCATAACGGTTGACTACACCAATGGTAATGGTCCGGTAAACACCAAAAACAAGGCTGCTGTGCGCACCCTTACGCTTGACGGCAACAAGGCCGGAACCATCGTCATGCCCCAGCGTGGCAACGGCAACTGGGAAGATGTNGGGAAAAGCAGTGCCGTGACGCTCCCCTTGGAAGTCGGGCTGCATCGTCTCGGCNTNAGTTATCTCCCCGAGGACGAGAATATGAACCGCACCACCAACGGCGCGCGTCTCTACCGCCTCCGCCTCGAAAAACATTAAAATTTCATGAAAAATTTTGTCAGTTCGAGAAAAAGTTGTAATTTTGCACTCGGGTGAGTCCTTCACGACCAGCTCCCCATGAATCCCCCAGGTCTTGACCGAAGCAAGGGTAGTGGGTTGAGCGGTGCGATGGAGTAAGCTCGCCTGCCTGCCTCTTTAGCTCAGTTGGCCAGAGCACGTGATTTGTAATCTCGGGGTCGTTGGTTCGAATCCGACAAGAGGCTCAAATGTTTTTCATAGTTTTGTTTTGGCGGTGTGTTTAAGCTTCTCTTAAACATGCCGTTTTTTGTTAGGCNTTAGGCTTTAGGTTTAGGCTTAGGCATTAGGCTTAGATTAGGCTGTAGATATTAGGTTATAGATTTTAGGCGTTAGGCTTTTTCGAATCGCGAAGCGGTTCAGTTTAAGGTACTTTGTGCCTGTCCCTTTGTGCCTGTCTAAATTAATCTGATTTTAGGCCTTGGATTAATATTTCATAAACAATTAAACATTAACAGAGGTGCTGATACATAACGCTACATTTATGGTTGAGCCGCAGCGCGGCGCTGAGTTTTTGGAATGGTTTGCCCCGTTGGCGCATAAGGCAGGCCCGGAAGGGAAGTCGCGCCTGTCGGTGATGCGGCAGGCAGGGGGTGCGGTTGCCGGTGAGGCGCAAGCCCTCAGTGTAGCTTTCCAGGGTGAGTTTGACACGATGGAGGAGATTGAACTCTGGACCTCCAAGCGTCTCAATCCACTCGTGGCTGCATTCCAGCGCCGATTTGCCCCCGATGCAATGGTTTTCACCTCCATTTTCGAAACAATTTTTTGAGATAAGTGGATATTACACAAATACACGGAATGGACCCGCAAGTAAAAAAATATGACAGGATCATAATGGGTATTGACCCCGGCACGAATGTGATGGGGTATGGTGTGCTGGGTATTAGCGGAAAAAAGGTGGAGGTTGTGGTGATGGGGGTGATTCAGCTCAGCAAGTTCGAGAGTCATTACAAACGTCTGCACCGCATCTTCGAGCGCGTCACCGGTCTTGTGGAGCAATATCTTCCCGATGAACTCGCAATCGAAGCCCCGTTCTTCGGTAAGAATGTGCAGTCCATGCTCAAATTAGGCAGGGCGCAGGGTGTGGCGATGGCTGCCGCCCTAAGTCGCGACATACCGATCGCTGAATATGCGCCGCTCTCGATAAAGCAGGCCGTGACCGGCACCGGCTCCGCATCCAAGGAGCGTGTGGCGGAGATGTTGCGTCGTCTGCTCAATATCCCTCAGGAGAATATGCCCCGTCTTCTTGACGCCACTGATGCACTGGCGGCGGCTCTGACCCACTATTACGAAACCGGAAAACCGCAGATAGCCAAAGGCCCTAAGTCCTGGGCTGACTTCCTCTCCAAAAATCCCGACCGCATCGCTCCCCGCCGAGGCAAGTGAGTTTTAAACTGATAACTGAAATGTTAATTTAAAATGTTAATTTAGGGATAATTATTTCAAAATTACGAAAGAATTGCATATATTTGCGAGTTAGAATTGTTATCAATGATAAAACGGTTAGTGGCAATTCTCAAATAAGTTGTTTAAACAACTTCATAAGATTGGAAATATTAATAAAACCCTAAAAATATAACATTCTAAGTTATGGATAGATATCAGAAAACACTCGCCGACAGCAAGGTTCTTGAGAACGATGAGGCTGTTGCTGCGGAAGTAAAAAAGATCGTTGAGGAGTCCGGCAAATATGCCTCTCCCGAAGTATATCAGTTTCTTTTCAGCTCTATCGACCTCACTACGCTGAGCACTGAAGACAGCGTTAAGAGCGTGTCAAAATTCACCCAGCGTGTCAATGATTTCGATAACGATTATCCGCAGTTCAAGAACGTCGCAGCAATCTGTGTTTACAGTAACTTTGCGGAGGTAGTGAAAGCAAACCTCGATGTTGAGGGTGTTGATATTGCGGTTGTAGCCGCCGGTTTCCCCTCAAGCCAGACTTTCGATGCCGTTAAGGTTGCAGANGTGGCTATGGCCGTAGAGGGAGGAGCCAATGAGGTTGACATCGTGCTCAACGTAGGTCGTTTCCTCGACGAGAATTATGAAGACCTTTGCGATGAGATCATCGAACTCAAGCACACTGCCCGCGATGCCAAACTGAAAGTGATTCTCGAGACAGGTTGCCTCAAGACTGCTGCCAACATCAAGAAAGCNTCGATCCTTTCGATGTACAGTGGTGCNGACTTNATCAAGACATCTACAGGCAAGATCTACAGCGGTGCTTCGCTCGAAGCCGCCTANGTGATGTGTCAGTGCATCAAGGAATACTACGAGCAGACCGGTCGCAAGGTAGGCTTCAAGGCATCAGGTGGTATCCGCACATCAGAGGAGGCTTTGCATTACTATGCNGTGGTTAAAGAGGTACTCGGCGACGAATGGCTCAATCAGGATCTTTTCCGTATCGGAGCGAGCAGTCTTGCCAACAGTCTTCTTTCCACAATGACTGGCGAAGACGTGAAATATTTCTAATCCGCATAAACGAGGCTAAGACCCCATGAAATTTAAAAGACTAACCGTAATCGCGCTGGCGCTCCTGATGGGAGTGTCAGCGTCTGTGTGTCTGCATGCACAGAATCGCAAGCAGTACCGCACGTTTGGAGTAGCGTTCTATAACCTTGAGAACCTCTTCGACACAATCAACAATAACGGCAAATACGACCTCGAATTCTCTCCCGCCGGTTCTCACAAATGGGACGGCAAGAAATACTGGTCGAAAATCAAGAACCTTTCANNNGCCATATCGCAGATGACCACCNAGAAGACTCCGATGGGTCCGGCGGTAATAGGTGTGAGCGAGATCGAGAACATCACCGTGCTTCAGGATCTTGTGAAAGCCGATGCAATCAAAGACTGGAATCTTCAGATCTGTCATCACGACTCACCTGATGCGCGTGGTGTGGATGTGGGTTTGCTTTATAATCCCAAGCTGTTCCGTGTGCTCAAAGTCACGAATCACCGTCTGGTAGTGCCTGAGCTTCCGAAATTCAAGACCCGCGACCAGATGTGTGTNGTTGGTCTGATGGGNAGCAGCCGCATCGCCATCATCGTCAATCACTGGCCCTCGCGCCGAGGTGGAGAGAAGGAGAGCAGCTGGCTTCGCGAGGCTGCCGCTTCGCTCAGCCGTTCGATTGCCGACTCGCTCTATAAAATAGATCCCAAGATCGGTGTCGTAGTGCTCGGAGACCTTAACGACGACCCCCACAACAAAAGCGTGGCAGAGACCCTTGGCGCTGTCAAGAAGATCGAGGACACAAAAGAGGGTGGGTTCTTCAACCCCTTCTGGGAGAAACTTGATAAAGGAATCGGTTCATATATCTATCGCGGTGGCTGGGACCTCTTCGACCAGATTATCGTAAACAAGAACCTTGTTGACGGCGTAGGAGGTCTGAAATATTACGGCGCGGAGGTGCTCAACAAATCCTTCCTGCTCCAGGACGACGGTCAATATCGCGGTTATCCGCACCGCACATTCTCCGGAGGCGCTTGGACCAACGGTTATTCCGACCACCTTCCCACCGAGATTTTCCTCGTTCAGGAAGTGAAAAAGTAATTAGGCGATAGGGGATAGGGACTTTAGGCTATTAGGCTATAGGCTATAGGTTTAGAGTTTAGGGTTTGGGCTGTAGATTAAAAATCAAAATCAGAAAACAATAACAACTATGCGAATTAAACTTTCATTGCTCATGCTGCTGTGCATGGCTCTTCCGTCGCTTGCGGCAACAGGGCTTACCGGCACATTGGTCGATGCCCGCACAGGAAAGGCTGTCGTTGACGCCAATATCCTTCTGCGCGACCAGGCAATCTTTGTGACAAGCGGTTCCGACGGAACATTCAGAATTTCAAATGCGGCTCCGGGTGCCGATATGCTTCAGATCATAGCATACGGTTACGCCGACGCTTATCAGGATGTGAAGATCGTNGANGGCATCGTGAAAAATATCGGTGAGATCCGCCTCGAACCCTCAGGTTTCGATGGTCAGATGCTCGAAAGCGACTCCTTCCTNTTCGATGAGGAGGAACTCCTCGACGACGAGGGNNTAGGTCAGAGTGTTGGATCAATCCAGGGNGCTACCGATGATATCTATTATCAGGCTGCCAACTACGATTTCTCCACNGCGCGTTTCCGCTGGCGCGGTTACGACTCAAACTGGAATGCCGGTTACATCAACGGTGTTAACTTCAACGACGCCATGCGCGGTCGCTTCAACTTCTCCGGCCTCGGAGGTATGACTTCCGGCGCATTCCGCAACCGCTCAACCGACATCGGTCTTGAGGCTGCACCTTTCGGTTACGGCAACATCGGCGGTTCAAGCAACTACACCACTTATGCCTCCGAATATGCTCCCGGTTTCCGTGGCAACCTCTCTTACACCAACTCCAACTATATGTTGCGTGCGATGTTGCAGTACTCAACCGGACTTAACTCCAAAGGATGGGCATTCTCAGCCAACATCATCGGCCGTTACGCTCCCGAAGGTGTGATCGAAGGCACATTCTATAACTCAATCGGTCTGCAGTTCAGCTTGCAGAAAGTTTTCAACGACAAGCACTCCCTGAACCTCACNGCCTGGGCNGCTCCCACACAGCGCGCCACAAACGCAGCTGCAACTCAGGAGGCATACGACCTCGCAGGNTCAAACCTCTACAACCCGTCGTGGGGTTATCTCGACGGCAAGAAGAAGAGCTCNCGCATCGTTGAGTCTGTAGATCCCTCCGTNATCCTCAACTGGATCTGGAAACCGATGATGGGAACCAAGCTCAACACTGCCCTCGCTTTCCGCAGCAACCGCTACAGCAGCTCCGCCCTCAACTGGTATCAGACTGCTGACCCGCGTCCGGACTATTACCGTTATCTCCCCTCATATTATNTTCCCGACGCCACTCCCGGCACNGAACTCTGGGATGCACAGATGGCGGAATATGATTTCGTGAAAGATTGGTGGAGCGGCGATAAGGCTCACCGCCAGATCGACTGGAACCGCCTCTATCAGACCAATATGCTCAACCGCACTCAGTATGACCGNGACCCCGAGCTTGTAGGTCAGTCAAGCTATATCCTCGAAAACCGTCATTCCAACCTCACCTCAGTGATGCTGAACTCATATCTTGATCACCGCATCAACGATCACATGACCCTGCAGGGTGGTTTGAGTCTGAACTATAGCGACGGTCATTACTACAAGACCATACGCGATCTNCTCGGCGGTGAGTTCTGGCGCGATGTCGACAACTTCTCGGAGCGTGACTTCGCCGGCGACCCCAATATCATGCAGAATGATATGCGNAACCCCAACCGCAGGGTTTACAAAGGAGACGTATTCGGTTATGACTACAACATCCGCAGCATCAACGCCCGNGCTTGGCTCCAGAACCAGATCACAACAGCTCACTGGAATGTGAACTATGGTCTTGAGGTAAGCTTCACAGATTTCGTNCGCCACGGTAATATGCAGAACGGTCGCGCTCCCGAGAACTCACTCGGCACCGGCACGCACCACTCCTTCGACAATGCAGCCCTCAAGGCAGGTGCAACTTACAAACTCGACGGACGTAATTATTTCACAGCTCACGCATCTTACGGCACACGCGCCCCGATGCCCGACTACAGCTATGTATCGCCCCGCACAAAGGATGAATCCGTACAGGGTCTGAAATCAGAGCGTTTCCTCTCTGCCGATCTCTCTTACACTTGGAACTACGCCCGNTTCCGCGGATCANTNACAGGTTTCTACACNAAGATGTGGGATGGTATCAAACGTACCGGTTTCTACGACTATCAGCTCAANACNTTCATGAACTACACAATGTCGGGCATGGAGACAGAATACAAAGGTATCGAGCTCGGTATGGANTATAAGATCCTNAGCAATCTCTCCGTTTCAGCAGCCGGAACATTCTCACGCTACACTTACGAGAACAACCCCCTCGGCGTTCGCAGCTATGAGAACGGATCTGAAGCTGACGTGACCCGTCGCGTATATCTCAAGAACTATCACCTCGGCGGCACTCCGCAGCAGGTTTACTCAATCGGTCTGAACTACAACATCAAGCAGTGGTTCTTCGAGGTTAATGGTCAGTGGTTCGGCGACAACTGGATCGATCTTGCCCCCACACGCCACGAGGAGATGCCCGGTCTCTGGAGCCAGTGTACACCCTCTGCTGCTCAGGCTGCACAGGGCATCACTCCCGATATGCTCTATGCTGAGAAACAGGCTGAAATCACTCGTCAGGATAAACTCAACTCAGAGTGGGTGATGAACGTTTCTGTCGGTAAGATTCTTTACACCAAATTCGGTTCAGTGAACTTCAACCTCAGCGTAAACAACCTTCTCAACAACCGCAATATCCAGACCGGTGGCTATCAGGAGGGTAAATTCGATTATACAAATTATAACGTTAACAAGTTCCCCAACAAGATCTACTATGCCCAGGGCATCCGTGTTTTCTTCAACGTGGGAATAAGATTCTAAGATATGAAGAATATTAAGATAATATTTTCAATGCTGGTCCTGATGGCATTAGGATTGGCATCATGCTCGGACGATTTATCTAATCCTCCCGTTAACAATCCGGGTATCCATCAGGGAACTTGGAACGATCCTATGAGCTGCTATCAGGTAGCTCTCGGCACAAGCGTAGAGGGTTACACCGCAATCTGGGTTACAGGTTATATCGTAGGTTACGTAAACACCGACATCGCCAGCTCTTGCTCTGACGCTACAGCCACATTCACAGCCCCTGCCACAGTTCAGACAAATATCCTTATGGCAGATGATCCGAATGAGACCGACTGGAACAATTGCATCAGCGTGCAGCTCCCCAGCGGCCCGGTTCGTAATGCTTTGAATCTTGGCAATGCCGACAACAAAGGTAAACAGGTTACCATTCTCGGAACTATCGGCTCTAAATATTGCAGTGTCTATGGTGTAAGAAGTGTTTCCGCTTATATGTGGGGCGACGAGGGTGACAAGTCAATCGATATTATCGAGAAGCCCGTGCGTCCGACAATTCAGGAGTGGGATTTCCTTAACAATGCAAACGGATTTACCTTCGATCAGACAACTCCCGCCACATCTACTGCAGAAATCTGGAAAGTTACAGAAAAATATGGCTGGGTGGCAAGCGGCTTCATCTCAAGCAACTGCATAGAGTCAGAGTCAACACTTATCTCCCCGGTGATTGATTTGAGCAATTATGAGGCAGTGACAATGAATGTTCATTCAGCTGCAAATAAGTTCAATGATCAAGACACCTTCCTTGCAATGACCAAAGTGCTGGTGCGTGAAGAGGGCTCATCAGAGTGGACAGCTGTCGAGATGCCTGTTGCGCCCGCAGGAGACTCATGGACATTCTCGGATAGCGGTGAGATTGACCTCAGTGCTTTCGATGGTAAGAAAATTCAGGTAGGATTCTATTACACCTCTTCTACAGCGGTAGCCGGTTCCTGGGAAATTGACAAACTTCAGGTGTTCGGACAGAGAAAATAATTCGAGATATACACGAATAATAAATTAAGTGATGAAAAAATTAAAAGCATTATATGTTGGAATGGCGATGACGGCAGCCGCCGCGTCCCTGACCTCCTGCCAGGCTGATATGGATGCTCCCGCTCTTGTGGAGCCGAAAGCCACGATGGAGGCTAACACCACCATCTCCGATTTCAAAACTGCATTTGCTGATCAGACAGTGCTCTGCCCGATGAAGGATGAAGAGTCGCAGACTCCTTACATTATCAAGGGTCGTGTCATTTCCAGTGATGCAACCGGTAATATCTACAAATCTATCGTAATTCAGGATGAGACCGCCGCTTTGGCAATCTCAATCAATCAGGGTTCCACCTATACCGATTATCGTCTCGGTCAGGAGATCGTGCTTAATGCCACAGGTCTCTACATCGGCTATTACAACGGTCTGCAGCAGATCGGCTGGTATGATCTCTATAACGACGAACCCTCGCTCACATTCCTTGCATGGGATTACTTCCTGGCTCACTCGGAGCTTAACGGATTCCCCAATCCGGATGTTAAATATGTGGCACAGGATGAGACTTGGCCTGCCGAGAATCCCTACTGCATTGTAACCACCTTCTCGCAACTTCCTGCCACAGGTGAGGCGTTCCGTAATATGCAGAGCCAGCTCGTAGAGTTCCGCAATGTGCATTTCGAGGAGGGTGGCAAGGAGACTTACGCTCCCTATCAGGAGAGTGTGAACCGCACTCTTGTTGATGCAAGCGGCAGCACTCTCATCGTGCGCACTTCCGGCTATTCAAACTTCTATAACGAAATGATTCCGGAAGGCACAGGCACAGTGCGCGGTATCCTCTCTTACTACGGCGACGCATGGCAGCTTCTGCTTCGCAGTCTCGATGACGTGATCATCACTGAGAAGGGTCAGAAAGATGATCCTTACACGATCGAGGAGGCAATCGCAGCTCAGAACGAAGGTTTCGCAGGTTGGGTTGAGGCTTACATCGTAGGTTCTGTCAAGGCAGGTGTAAACGACGTTACATCGAACGATGACGTTATCTTCGGAGCGGATGCCGAGATGGATAACAATATCCTTATCGCAGCTTCAGCCGATGAGACAGACTGGACCAAGTGTCTCGCTGTTGAACTCCCGCAGGGCTCTGCCTTCCGCGCGGCTGTCAACCTCGTCGACAACCCTCAGGCATACAAGAAAGCAATACTTGTAAACGGTACACTCTCTACATTCCTCGGTATGCCCGGTCTGACCGGTAATGGCGGCACCGCTTCCGACGTGGAGGTTGACGGTATCACAATCGGCTCGGGCACCACTCCTGAACCTGTGGAGGGCCTTCCTAATGGAGATGGCTCAGAGTCTACACCTTTCAGTGCAAGCCAGGTAAACGCAATGAGTACGACAAACTCTGTAAATCTTTATACCGATGTATGGGTAACTGGGTATATTGTAGGTTATGTAGATACTGGCATCAAGTCTTATGCGGCAGATGAGAGCGCCAAGTTTACCGTTCCTGCTACTGTCGCAACAAACCTATTACTTGCAAATTCTCCAGATGAAAAAGATTGGAATAAGTGCATAAGTGTAAATCTCCCGTCTAAATCAGATTCGAGAACCCAACTCAATCTTATGGATAATCCTGAAAATCTTGGGAAACTGTTAAATATTAAAGGTAATGTAACCCGTTATGTTGGACTTTCGGGAGTAAAAGAGCCTTCAGAATTCAATCTTGGAGAAGG
Source organism: Bacteroides sp. (assembly GCA_014802175.1). Lineage (GTDB taxonomy): Bacteria > Bacteroidota > Bacteroidia > Bacteroidales > Muribaculaceae > Lepagella. The sequence continues at coordinate 4,310 of JAAVCU010000008.1, read as the reverse complement.
AGGTGGAGATACACCAGAACGTCCCGTAACAAGTGGTTCAATATATGAAAGTCTAATCTCTAATGCTGATGGCTGGACTTTTGATGACATTACAGTTCCTTCAGCTGTGACAAAAGGTATATGGCAATGGGATGACCAGTATGGCGTATTGAAGGCTTCTGCGTATGTAGGAGGCTCAAACTATGAGGCTTTGTCTTATGCCGTATCTCCGGAAATTGATTTGTCTGGCTATACTTTTGTCTCAGCCACTTTCGATCAAGCGGCCAAGTTCCAGACCACCCTTACCAAACTTTGTGGTTTTGCAGTTAGAGAAGTTGGCGCAACGGTATGGACAGAACTTACTGTCCCATCGTGGCCTGCTGCGGGAGTCTGGACTGCTACCAGTGCAGGTGATATAGATTTAAGCGTTTATGCAGGAAAGAAAATTCAGGTTGCGTTCAAATATGGTTCTTCCTCTTCTGGTGCTGATACTTGGCAGATAAAAAATTTGAAGATTACAGGATCTAAATAATATTAATATTCGGAGATTAATCAAGTCTTCTAATAGAATCTAGATATTGTCTTAAACGGCTCTGAGGTGTGTCCTCGGAGCTTTTTTAAGATAGCTTCGGCGGATTTAATAAAATAAGTGTTATATTTGTTGAAAGATTATTAATTATGAAGAATTTCTACATCGCAATAACACTCGGAGTGCTTTGTGCATCCTCCGCATCTGCTGAGTTCAAAAGCGGATATTACGACAAAATGAACGGTAAGAGTGCAGGTGAGCTAAAGAATGCCGCCAAGGAATGTGTCCTCAAGCATCAGACTCTCGTCTATTCAGATCTGCCGAATTATTGGCAGTATTCCGATGTATATCCGGAACTCGTAAACGGGTGCAAACGCTGGTGGGACATGTATTCCAACGCAATTTATCTTATTCAGCCCGGGCAGTCGGGGAAGAGCAGTTTCTCCGCTAACAAGATGCAGCGAGAGCACAGTGTGCCGAAATCGTGGTGGAAACTCAACGGATCGGTTGAATACACTCCGGCATATTCCGATATGTGGAACCTTTACCCCTCGGATGGTGCCGCCAATCAGGCTAAACTCAATTATCCACTCGGAATTACGGCTTCTGCCAGTTACAACAACGGAGTAACGAAAGTTGGAGGAGCGCAGACCGGTTACGGCGGAGGCAGCCGCTATGTGTTCGAACCTGCCGACGAATATAAGGGGGATTTTGCCCGCGCCTATATGTATGTCGCAACCGTTTATGACGACATAAACTGGGTTGTGAACTATATGTATAAAAAAGAGACATATCCAACACTCCAGCCATGGGCGCGAGAGATGTTGCTCCAGTGGTGTCGTCAGGATCCGGTGGACCAGAAAGAGATCGACCGAAATAATGTTGTGGAGCAGTATCAGGGAAACCGCAATCCGTTTGTGGATTTCCCCGAGTTGGCGGAATATATCTGGGGCACACGCACCACAGAGACCTTCTATGTGAAAGATCAGGAGGGTAGTGATCCTACACCCCCGATCACGGGCGATCCGGAAATAACCATGCCCGTTAATGGAGAAGGTCTTGGCTTCGGGCAGGTTGCAGTAGGGCGCTCCGAGACTCGCGTCCTGCAGATTGTAGGCAAGAATCTCACATCGCCCCTCTCGGTGCGTGTCACAGGCGCGGACCGGGCAATGTTCGTACCCGAAATCACAAAAGAGATCCCGGCAGCCACCATCAATCAGAATCTGGGGTATCTCCTCAACATAACCTATACGCCGACAAGTGAAGGCTCTCACGAAGCGAAGATAGTGCTTTACGATGGCGGTCTGGAGGGTTCCATCGCAGTCACATTGCAGGGTGAGGCGTTGCCGATGCCTACATTCACCACGCTCACTGCCCTTGAACCCACCGACGTTACATCCACAACCTACACCGCACGCTGGAATCCTGTCGCCGCAGGTGAGATCGCCGACTATTATGTCCTTACCCGCACACGCATTGTGGATGGCGAGCAGGAGACTGATACGTATGAGACCGGTGAGACAAGCTATCAGATCAACGACCGCGACGCTAACGTTGCCGAAACGTATTATGTGCAATATTCACGCTTGGGAATGCTCTCCGAACCCTCGAATGAGATCTATATCGCCGGCGGCAGCAACGTCGAGGAATTGTATCACTGCGCCCCGATGCAGATCTTCGCAATCGAAGGTGGTTTTGCTATCCGCACCACAGCGGCTGAGAATGCGCCTCTCCATGTCTTTGATATCAACGGCATCGAGATTCTGACGGTAGACACACCCGTTGACGGCAGTGAGTACTATCTCCCCACCGGAGTATATATCCTCACCTCCGATACACTCCGTCCCTTCAAACTCATCGTCTTCTAATAGAAGATTTGAGACTTCTATAACTGCGCGTCAGCTCCCGAAAGAAAAGGGGGCTGACGCGCATACGTTATTAGAATTGGGAGAATTGAGAATTTATAGGGATTTTATGTTAAAAAGAATGTGGAATTTGTAGGAAATTTATAAATTTGCAGAATATATTGAACAACTTCAATAACTTTAAAAGTTGACTCAACATCATTATAATGAAACTTTGGTTCGGAAATATATGTAGCATGCTGGGTGTTGCGGGCGTTGTTTCGCTATCAGCTTTCGCTGACGCACCCGCCGGGTATTACAATTCTCTGGAAGGCAAGACAGGAAAAGCTCTGTCGGCTGCCGTAAAGGATATCGTGCGTAAACATACCGTAATTTCATACGGAGACGACACATGGTCAGCTTTCAGACATACGGATGTGCGTGTCGTAAATGGCAAGGAGTGCTGGTGGGATATGTACAGCACCAATAATGTGGCTATCTCTTCCGGTCATCCGGGAATGAATATAGAACATTCTGTAGCCAACTCCTGGTGGGGAGGTACAAACAATGATGCTTATAAGGATATCAATCACCTGAATCCCTCGGATTCGGATGGTAATAGCCGCAAGAGTAATTATCCATTGACAGAGCTCGGCACTGTCAAGTGGAATAATGGTGCTGTAAATGTAGGCACACCGAAGTCCGGACAGGGTGGAGGTTCATCCAATGGTTTTGAACCGGTAGATGAGTATAAAGGGGATTTCGCCAGAACATATATGTATATGTTCGTTACATACGATGATATCAATTGGGGACGCACCAAGGGTGGTCAGAATGTGGAGTGGATGTTTACCGCCAGCCCGTTCGAGCTTAAGCCCTGGGCCAAGGAACTGTTGCTGCGTTGGTCGGCCAACGATCCGGTGAGTCAGAAGGAGCGCGACCGTAACGATGGTGTTTATTCCCAGCAGAAGAACCGCAATCCCTTTATCGATCTGCCTGATCTGGCGGAATATATCTGGGGAGATAAGAATGGTCAACCATATCATGTTGATGGAGCGCATGTGCCCGATCCTGTTGACCCGGTAGACCCGGATCCGACAGACCCCGATCCGGTAAATCCGGATCCTGTCGATCCCGATCCACTTCCGGACGATCCGGATCTTATCCCCGGCACCTTTGTGCTTGTGGCTTCACAGTCAGAGATACGTGCCGGCGAAAGCTATCTGATACTTGGTGCGAGTTCGGAGGTGGCAATGACGCTGACTCAGAATAAGGATCAAACATATTTTGAACCGACATACGCGGTGAGCATAACCGATGGCGTGATCAAGAACGCACCATCGGATGCAGCGGTCATTACGTTAGAGACGCTTGGTGACGGTTATGCGCTCAAAGCCTCCGATATGAAGGGGAATGCTCACGGCTATCTCTTCAGCTCCGGCCAGAAGAAGATCGACCTTACCGACTATTCTACCACAGAGGGAGTCAAGGCAAAATTGACATATTCGGCTCAGGGCGTGGCAGTGGTCTACGGCAGTTCCTCATCAACCGGTTCGGGCGCGTTGTATTACAACCCCTCTGCCAAGCGCTTCACCACCTACACCAGCAACGGTCAGGAGCGACTCAATCTTTTCCGCCTGGTAAAAGAGACTTCCGCAGTTGATGAAATTGATGACGACAGTTTCTTGGTGGAGGTTTGGGGCAACAATATCCTTGTTCCCGAAGGCGCAAGAATCTTTGACCTTAACGGTAGAGCTGTTTCCGGCGATAATCTCGCGCGAGGTATATATCTCGTAACAAAGCCCGGTTTCAAGAAAGCCGTTAAAGTAATGATCCGTTAATAAGTAAGTGAGAAAAATAAATGAACAAATAAAAGGAAGTTATTTTTGAGATGATTTGAGTGCGGAATGAAGGAGCATAGCGAGCTATGCGACTGAACGACAAGCTCAAAGCATCCA
>JAAVCU010000007.1 GCA_014802175.1 Bacteroides sp. | reverse complement strand
CAATACAAAGCACGGTCGAAGTCTAAACTTATTGTAGCAGGATTAGTGTTCGGATTATAAGAACCTATCCTCTCAATAAATCTACCATCACGTGGTGCCCTGCTATCGGCTACTACAATTGGATAGAAAGCGTAGCCTTTGCGGCCATGACGCTGTAATCTGATTTTTGTTGCCATAAACTTGCCGGTTTATTGATTGGTTAAAAATTATATTCGGATGAAGTTTTCTTCATTCCGGCTGCAAAGTTAACTCTATTTGCTTTATCTACCAAGTTTTTTCAGTTTTATTTTGTAATTTTGCAGAAAATATATTGCGGATTATGGCTGAAATAACATTACTTGACAGACTTGAGGGGCTCGATGCCCGTTTTGAAGAGGTCTCAACCCTGATTACTGACCCGGCTGTGATTGCTGACCAGAAGAGATATGTGCGCCTTTCAAAGGAGTATCACGATTTGGAAGTGATCATCAAAGCCAAGAATGAATATAAGTCAAAACTCGACGCTATCGCCGAATCGAAAGATATACTTGCGTCGGAAGATGATGAGGAGATGCGTGCCCTCGCTCGCGAAGAACTGGACAGTGCTTCCGCTGCCCTGCCTGAACTGGAGGAGAGAATAAAGCTCCTGCTCATACCCGCTGACCCGGACGATGCGAAGAACGCTGTAGTGGAGATCCGTGGTGGCACGGGAGGCGATGAAGCTGCATTGTTTGCCGGAGACCTTTTCCGTATGTATCAGAAATATGCCGAAACAAAGGGTTGGCAACTAAGCGTATCCTCAGTGTCGGAAGGGGCTGCAGGGGGATACAAGGAAATCGTGTTCAACCTTACCGGCACCGACGTCTACGGCACCATGAAATATGAGAGTGGCGTACACCGCGTGCAGCGTGTGCCTGCCACAGAAACCCAGGGACGTGTACACACTTCAGCAGCAACCGTTGCCGTATTGCCGGAAGCCCAGGAATTTGACGTGGAGATTCACGAGGGTGAGATCAAATGGGATACTTTCCGTTCCGGTGGTGCAGGAGGTCAGAATGTAAACAAGGTGGAGTCTGGTGTGCGACTGCGCTATAACTGGAAAAATCCGAATACCGGACAAGTTGAGGAGATATTGATCGAATGTACTGAAACCCGCGACCAACCCAAGAATAAGGAGAGAGCTCTGGCGCGTCTGCGCACCTTCATTTATGATAAGGAGCACCAGAAATATCTCGACGACATCGCTTCGCGCAGAAAAACAATGGTGAGCACCGGCGACCGATCAGCAAAGATACGCACATATAATTATCCTCAAGGACGAATCACCGACCACCGCATAAATTACACCATATATAATCTTGGCGCTTTTATGGATGGTGATATTCAGGGATGTATCGATTCCTTGATTGTAGCGGAAAATGCAGAGAAACTCAAGGACGCTGAATTGTAAGCTCGGAACGAAAAAATTTTTTTGACGTTATTAATTTTTTTCTGAACATTTACAAACGCGGCTTGTTATTATAGTGAACAATAAAAATTAGCTTATGAAAACTGCTGCTATAATAACATATCTGATTGGATCCATACTCCTAATCCTCTCATGTCTCACTGTGTCGGCAACAGCTACATGGTGCTTAAGTGGAATCTCAATGGCAATCTTACTGACAGGATGCATATTCCAGTTCGCTGGTAGTAGAAATGCTGTCTACGCACCCTCGGTGATTCGTGTGCAGTCGCAGCGTATTCATAAGCATCAATCATAATCTCCCGACTTATAACCAAAATAGCACTATTAATAACGGAGGTTGAATCTTTTCACAGATTCAACCTCATTTTTTCTCCCCTTAATGAAGTTGTTTATCTTATCTGATCCAGATATTCTTCCGCTCGGGCGAGTGTTTCGGGTTTTCCTATATCAAGAGTAACAAGGTTACTCACCTTCATCCTTCCGATTTTTATACCCTCCGGGAAAGATAAGAAGAATTCCATTATCGGGAAAGATTCGGCATTGATCTTTTCTGCATATTTTCGCAATGCGTTCAAGCCCTGTTTCCCTATTATATATATCCCGCTGAACGCTTCCTCATCGCAAGGCAGCTCACGAGCTGACTCCGGACGGTATTGATCTTTCACAAGATTATGCCAACCGGCAAGTTCCCCATTATCGGAGAACAACAGTTTGCGACTTGAATCCCTGCTACTTGTCAGCAACGTAATGTCATTACTATTTCTTCGGTGCCACTTCATCAAATCCCGAAGGTCGGCATTACTAAGTATATCAACATTGTGAATCAGCACATCATCATCGCCAAACAGATAAGAAGCGCGGAGGATTCCACCTCCCGTATCACGCAACATATCAGACTCATCGCTTACCTGAATCTGCACGCCGAAATCGTTTTGTTTTATAAAATCCACAATCTGATCTGAGAAATGATGCACATTGATTACGATTTCATCAAAACCGGATTCTTTTAATTTCCTTATTACCCGTTCAAGCATAGGAACACCCTCCACCGGCACAAGTGCCTTGGGATGGGTAAGGGTCCATGGACGAAGTCGGGTTCCTAACCCTGCCGCCAGTATCATTGCTTTCATTTCCTATAAGTCTTTTATTATCCCTTGTTCGCGATGAATCAAACGCACAGCAGCATCCGGAAATTTTTCCGACAAAGCCCGCGACACCCGCTCTGCACAATAAACCGACCGATGTCGCCCTCCCGTACATCCGAATCCGATCTGCAAATTAGAGAATCCCCTACGGATATAACATTCCACCGATGGACTTACCAGATCTATAGCCGTTGCGCAAAACTTCTGTACCTCTCCCCTCTCCTCAAGAAAATCCACCACCGGCTTGTCTCTACCGGTAAGTGGCTTATATTCCTCATATCTCCCAGGATTGTGCATACCACGACAATCGAACATAAAGCCCCCACCATTTCCTGTATAATCAGCCGGGTAACCCTTCTTGTAAGAGAAGCTGAATACCGTTATAAGTAAACCTGAATGCGAATCAGGTTCAAACCGCTCATCTCTGCAAATCTGCTCACAGACTTTCTTCAGAACAGGATATTCGTCTGCTACCCCGATCTTAAGTAAAGAATCAAGATTCTTCAAGGCATTAGGAATACTCTCTATGAAATGAGCCTTACGCTCCACGAGTCCGCGAAGTCCGTATGCTCCCAATACCTGTAAAGTGCGGAATAACGCAAATACGTTTAGGGCGGATTTAAATTCCGATTCTGTATAGCAATAAGACTCACCCTTACTTGAGAAAGCCTCTTTTATTCGTGTGTAGTATAGTTGAGACATTGCCTGACGAAAAGTGTCTGAAAAGTCTGCTTTCGCCTGCCATAAGAAAGATACAATATCATAAATTCTTGGACCTATACGACCACCTTGAAAATCTATCAACCACGGCTTTCCCTGCCATATTTGCACATTCCGGCTTTGAAAATCTCGATACATAAAGCCCCGGTCTTCAGCAGCATACCCGAGTATACATTCAGCAAAACGCTCGAAATCATCTTCAAGCGCGTTCTCATCGAATGCTACTCCCGAGGGTTTAAGATACTCATACTTAAAATAATTGAGATCCCACATCACCTGTCTGCGGTCAAATGCTGCATAGCCGACACAACCGCCAATTTCAACAGGATCTACGCATTGTACTTTAACCAGCTCGTCGATACTCGACTTGACCATCTCGACTGCAGTGTCAGTCAAATCTCCGTTCCCCTCTCTTCTCTTCAAAAGATCAAACAATTGCTCATCTCCGAGATCCTGCTGGAGATAATATCTGAAATCAGCCGAATGAGCGTACACCTCAGGCACATTAATATTGTATTTTCTGAAGAGCCCGGACAAAGACACAAAAGCTCTGCTATCAGTGAGATCATCGCTCACCGTGCCTATGCAACAAACATCTTCTGCAGCCAGACGGTAATATTTCCTCGCAGAACCGGCACCTGGCAATTTCATAACCCTCACCGGATATATTCCAAATTTATTGTGGAACATCTCTGCAAGCTTATCCTGATCCTTATTTACAATATCCTCCTTACTCATAAATTCATTCATTATACTCACCGCTCATTTTCTTTTGCAAATTTAATAAAAAAACACTGCACATAGTTATAAATTTGGGAAGTTCCTTAAATTTTACTAATTTTGCGATAAGTCATGAATTGATGATTGTATATAAGGAAGTAGTTTAAACAACTTCCAGATGTCGCATCAACGCACACCTCACTACAAGTGAAAAAATTAACCCAATATATTATTGAAAAATGGCTAAAATCAATGATTTCAATTTTGCCGGTAAAAAGGCAATTGTCAGAGTAGACTTCAACGTGCCTCTGGATGAGAACGGTAACATCACCGACGACACCCGTATCCGTGGTGCTCTCCCCACCCTTAAGAAAATTCTTGAAGATGGTGGCTCACTCATCCTTATGTCACACATGGGTAAACCCAAAGGTAAAGTAAACGAGAAACTCAGCCTTTCCCAGATCCGCGAGGCTGTGGCCAAAGCTCTTGGTCGCGATGTTAAGTTCGCTCCCGACTGCGCCAATGCCCACGAGGCTGCCAAAGATCTTAAACCCTGTGAGGTTCTTTTGCTCGAAAACCTCCGTTTCTATCCCGAAGAGGAGGGTAAGCCTGTAGGCATCGACAAAGCAGATCCCGCTTACGATGAGGCTAAGAAAGAGATGAAAGAGCGTCAGAAAGAATTCGCAAAAACACTTGCAAGCTATGCTGACGTTTATGTAAACGACGCATTCGGTACAGCTCACCGTCGTCACGCTTCAACAGCCGTTGTTGCCGACTACTTCAACGAAGACAGCAAAATGCTTGGCTACCTTATGGAGAAAGAGGTTCAGGCTGTTGACAACATCCTCAAAGATATCAAACGCCCCTTCACCGCAATCATGGGTGGTTCTAAGGTTTCTACCAAGATCGGTATCATCGAGAACCTTATGGACAAGGTTGACAACCTAATCCTTTGCGGCGGTATGACTTACACCTTCGCCAAGGCTATGGGTGGCAACATCGGTAACTCTATCTGCGAGAACGACAAACTCGACCTTGCTCTCGACATCATGAAGAAAGCAAAAGAGAAAGGTGTAAACCTCGTACTTGGCACAGACTGCGTAGCCGGTAACGACTTCAGCAACGATTCCGAAACTCAGATCTGCTCAGTTATGGACATCCCCGAAGGATGGGAGGGTATGGATGCAGGTCCCGCTTCAAGAGAGGCATTCAAAGCTGTGATCGTTCCCGCCAAGACTATCCTTTGGAATGGTCCTGCCGGTGTATTCGAGTTCGACAAGTTCACAGCCGGCTCTCGCGCTATCGCTGACGCCATCGTAGAGGCAACCAACAATGGCGCCTTCTCACTCGTAGGTGGTGGTGACTCCGTAGCTTGCGTAAACAAATTCGGTCTCGCCGACAGCGTATCTTACGTTTCAACAGGTGGTGGTGCTCTTCTCGAGGCAATCGAGGGCAAGACACTTCCCGGTGTAGCAGCAATCGAAGGAAAATAACCAGCCGATTGAAATCGCGATCCCGGTCTGTCTGCAGATTGAGATCAAGACATAAAAACATCAGAGAAACCTCGGACGGCAAATTTGCCATCCGGGGTTTCCTTTTTTTTACAATCCCGCGACCTTTATTATTCTCCTCTGCAGACTCTATGCTTTTAATAAAAAATTAATTTAAACAACTTCAATTTATGTTATAAAACATCAAAATTTACGTTGCGAAACTTTAATAAAACAAAAAGCGATAAGAAAACACTAATTTTTTTATAATTCAATGATGATTTATTCAAAATATATTGTAACTTTGCAATGTCGACTTAAACAGACCTGAAACCGGGTCTGTTATTCAACGTCTAAAAACGGGCTTGACACCATTAAAAGCCGACGCAACTAACCACTATGAGGACTCAGGCAGATATATCATGGAAATAATCTAAGGAGGACTCACAACAAAAAAGGAAACAAAAGAAACAAAATAATCAATTTTTAACAAAAACAATTTAAATTTAGAACGATTATGGAAACTCAGAAACCTATGGCACCCAAGCCAGCAGCAACTGTTTCTGCAAAAGTGAAAAAAGAGGAAAAAATCAGCCAGGTCCGTGGCATTCGCAATGCGTTCCTCGTAATCATCGCTTGCGCTATCGCAGCGGTTTGTATCTTCCTCTTCGGAATGGGTTATTCCGGCAACTTCGAGGGTAACGACACAGCAGGTCACCCCCTCAACCTCGCAGGTACAGTTTACAAAGGTGGTTTCATCGTGCCTATCCTGATGACCCTTCTTCTCACTGTTATCGTGCTTTCTATCGAGCGCTGGATCGCTATCAGCTCAGCTTCTGGTAAAGGTAACACAACTAAATTCGTTGCTGACATCAAAGCTGACCTCGCAGCTAACAACATCGACGCAGCCATGAGCCGTTGCAAAGCTCAGAAAGGTTCTGTTGCTTCTGTTGTTTACAACACACTCGTTAAATACAAAGAGATGGATCAGAACGACACTCTCAGCAAAGAGCAGAAACTCACTACACTCCGCAACGAGGTTGAAGAGGCTACAGCTCTTGAGATGCCTTCCCTTTCTCAGAACCTCCCCATCATCGCGACTCTTACCACTCTCGGTACACTCGTCGGACTTCTCGGTACTGTAATGGGTATGATCAAATCATTCCAGGCTCTTGCTTCTTCAGGTTCTCCTGACTCAACTGAGCTCTCTACCGGTATCTCTGAGGCACTTGTGAACACCGCCTTCGGTATCGCAACCGGTGCGTTCGCTGTAATCTCTTACAACTTCTTCACCAATAAGATCGACAACCTTTCTTACGCTATCGACGAAATCGGTTTCTCTATCGTAGCTACTTTCGCTGCTACACACAAGTAATTCTTCAATAGAAAGAATACAAACTAACTTTAACAAAACCGAATTAAGTTTATAGCTAATATGGGAAGAGTAAAAATTGCAAGAAAAAGCACATTCATCGACATGACCGCGATGAGTGATGTGACCGTGCTTTTGCTTACCTTCTTCATGTTGACCTCAACCTTCTTACAGAAGGAACCTGCTACAGTTATTACCCCCGCCTCTGTTTCTACAGAGAAAGTGCAGGAGACTAACTATGTTCAGGTTCTCTTAAGTCCCGAAGGTAAAGTTTGGCTCACAATGAACAACGACACTTCATCTAACTGGAGTAACGAGAAGATGAAAGTGGCGCTGCTCGAGAAAGCGAGCGAAATCTACAACGAGACTCACCAGAAGAAAATCAACTTTACAGATGAGCAAAAGTATGCCTTCAGTAAACTCGGTTCTTTCGGTGTACCCTTGAACCAGATGGGCGAATTCCTTGATCTCGCCAATCAGCAGGAGGGTCAGACCAAAATGGACCAGTGGCTCGCCGGAGAGGATGAAAATCCCAACCACATTACCGGTATTCCAATCGAATGGAACTCTGATGAATCCAAACCTACAGAATTCCAGATCTGGATGAAGGCAATGCGTCAGACGGAGAACTCCAACCTCGCCGATAAGATCAAAGATGGTACAGGTATCGCCATCAAGGCCGACCAGAACACCTCTTTCGACATCGTGCACATGGTTATGGATAACCTCCAGACAATTCACATGAATAAGTTTACGTTATTGACAGCTCTCAAAGGAGCGGAAGAATAATAATTATGGCAGAAGTTCAACAAAACGACGGTGGCAAAGGGAAGAAAGGCCACCAGAAAAAGATGCAGATCCGCGTGGATTTCACGCCGATGGTCGACATGAACATGTTGCTTATTACATTCTTCATGCTCTGTACGACAATGATCAAATCGCAGACTTTGACAATCGCACTCCCTTCAAATGAGAAGGTGAATAATGAGGAGAACATGTCGCAGGCTTCAGCCGACGACGCTGTTACAATCATTATCGACGCCAAAAGAAAAACAGGCTCATTTGACGTGGACACTATCGACGGTAAGGTTCAACCAGTAATCTACTATTACGAGGGTAAACCCGGTGGCGACGCCGGTATGTTGGGACCCGGCGGCGCTGTGCTGTCTGAGAACAACAACATCAAGGTTTCTGAGTTCCTTGCCAATGATGAGAAAACCGGACAGGCTCGTGGCATCCGCGAAATCATCCAGCAGCGCAACTTAGACGTGCTTACTGAGATCAACAAGATCAAGAAGCAGTATGCCGATGGAGGTTTCGGAAGCCTTGAGACTAAGGCTGACAGAGAGAAAGCTCAGGCAGCTTACGACGAAGCAGCTTCTAAAATCCGTAAGGATGAGAATCTGAAGAAACCGGTTATCATCATCAAGTCTACACCTCAGGCTTCTTTCGGTAGCCTCGTGTCAGTTCTGGACGAGATGCAGATCAACAACATCTCTAAATACCAGATTGACAATATGACCAAGGTGGATTCTCTTATGGTAATTGACTATCAGAATAGTCATCATAATTAATGGTGAGTTAGATTTATTAATACTTAAAGCAGAACAAGACAATGGCTAATAGAAATGTAGATCTGACCTCATCTGAATGGCGTGACCTCGTCTTTGCCGATAAGAACAAAGAGTTTGGTGCTTATCAGCTTCGTAAGGAGAGCGACAAACGTCACAACTTGGCAGCGCTTTTCACTCTTATAGGTTTAGTAGTAATCTTCATCCTTATCATCGCATTGAGCAAATGGTCCGATTATCGCGCGGAGCAGCAGGCTCTCGCTCTTCAGGAGCAGCGCGAGCAGATGATGGCAGCTCAGCTTGCTGAGAAAGCAGAGCAGGAGAGCGAACCCGAACCCGAGATTGAGGAGCAGAAATTTGAACAACCGGAAATTGAAGTGCCCGAAGAGGTGCTCGCAACCGTACAGGTAACACAGATTGCTATCGTTGACGCCGACAAGGTGAAAAACGAGGTGATGGATATGGATACCCAGAAAGAGGATAACACCGCTCGTGGTGTAGTAACTCAGGAAGGTAGCGACGACGCCGATAAATTCAAGGCAGTTCAGGAACAGGTTGTGGTTAAAGAACCCGAACCCGAGGTTAAACCGAAGGAGGAGGAAATCTTCGTAGCAGTAGAGCAGCCCGCGGAATTTCCCGGTGGTACTGCGGCTATGATGAAATGGCTCAGCCAGAACATCAACTACCCTGAGGCAGCTCAGATGAACGACATCCAGGGTCGAGTGATGGTTAAATTCGTGGTTGAGAAAGACGGTTCTATCGGAAACGTTTCCATCCTTAAGGGTGTAGACCGCGACCTTGACCGCGAGGCACTCCGAGTGGTTAAGAAGATGCCGAAATGGCAGCCCGGTAAGAACAACGGTGTACCGGTTCGAAGCTACTTCAACCTCCCCGTTATGTTCAAGATCCAGAACTAATAACTATCCCTATCAAAATAAAAAGAGCGTCCCTCGGGGCGCTCTTTTTATTTGTCTCTACTAAACCTTTATCTTTTAAATTTGTTAAAAAGTTAAAGAACTTTTAAAATTGAAAGATATGAATGGTTATGAAAATGGAAACGGCCCCGTGCAACCAAAGGGTGCACGTATAGCCTTCGGTATCATTATGGTATTGATTTATCTTGGTGTTGGCTTATTGTTTATATTCAAAGTCGGAGTGTTCGATTTCTTCAACAGCGACGTTGCAAGCTACATTGTAGGCGGATTGCTGATACTTTACGGCATCTTCAGAGGTTACCGGCTCTACAAGGGTGTGCAATAGACAACATACCGATAAATTAACACAACATTTATGAAAGCAAGAACTCTATTCTCTATAGCGCTCTCGGGGCTGTTGGCTCTGGGAGCGGTTTCGTGTACCAAGGTGAAACGCGGCGAATACGCCAAAGGTAGTGCCACCATCTTCTGTGACGATGGTTTCCGCAACATCCTCAATGAGGAGATAGAAGTATTTGAGTTTTCCTATCCCGGATCCTCTATTATCCCCTTCTATGTCAGCGAGCAGGAAGCTATCGACACATTGATTGCGGACGGCACTCAGGCTATCATAGTGACACAGGAACTCACGAAGGAACAAAAGGATTATATCAAGAGCAAGAACAAACGTGTGGTGAAAACACATTGCATCGCTGTTGATGCTGTTGCATTGATCACAAATAAAGATAACCGCGTTACAGAACTCTCTGTCACTGAAATCAGCGATATCCTTAACGGTAAAATTACAAAATGGAGTCAGCTGGCAGGAAACGACACCACTTCAATCAAACTGGTGTTTGATAACGCAGGTTCTTCCACAGTCAGCTATATGCGTGAGAAATTCCTGCCGGAAGGTGCCAAGATTTCAGACAATCCTCACGCTTATGCACAAAAGGATAATGCTCAGGTATTCGATGTTGTCAAGAAGGATCCCGACGCTTTAGGAATTATATCTGTAAGCTGGCTTGGCGACGATCTCAGCCAGGCTAAAAATGTTCCGGTTGCCGACCGTAATAAGGATTACGCCAACCAGAACGACACAATTGTAACAAATCTCACCACAGAGGTAAACGTTGTCAAGGTGAGCAACCCAACTGAAGGGAATGACTACGATCCCTCGGGATATAAACCTTATCAGGTCTACATCAATTCAGGTCAGTATCCATTATTCCGCAAGGTTTATATGATATCCACGGCCTCCAACTCTACAGTGCTTCATAGTTTCTATACGTTCGTGACCGGTTTCGTTGGGCAGAAGATTATCTCTAAGACAGGTATCCTCCCCTTCCACATGAACCCACGCGTTGTTGAGCTCACAACAAACAATAATAATAACAATAAATCAAACTGATTTTAACTATTATTAATCGTATTGTAGATAGAATATTTGTCATTATAGTAAAAATTTAGTAACTTTGGACTCGCAGTTCACCACTTTAGTGTTAAACTGCGAGTCCTTATTAAGGATATTTAGCATATCAATGAAGTTGTTTAAATAACTTCAGTTTTAAACCGGATATGACATTTATTGTCAAAGACAAAAAATTGAAAAAACATAGATATGAAATTTAAAGGAATTTTTGCTCTCTGCCTCGCCGGATTCTCATTCTCGGCTTTTGCGCAGACTCACGTTGAAGGTGAGGAGTATTACAAAGCTGACCAGTTCGACAATGCCAAGGAGCTTTTGCTTCGCAGCCTCAAGAACAGTGGCACAGATAAAGCTGTCAGCGACTACTATCTCGGTATGATTGCATTGCGTCAAAACAATAATTCCGAGGCCAAGAAATATTTCGAGGAAGGTATTCAGTCGAACCCCGAATATGGCTACAACTATGTAGGACTCGGCACACTTTCTCTGTTGTCAGGCGACACCAAGGGCGCTGCCAACTATTTTAAAGAGGGAGAATCTCACGCAAAGAAAGACCCCTCAATGCAGATTGCCATTGCCCGCGCTTACGATATGGCAGATCCTGTTGCAAATGAGAAGGAGATTACAAAACGTGTGGAGAAAGCCCGCAAGATGGACATCAAGAATACCGACGTTTACATCTTCGAAGGCGATCAGGCTGCTCGCGCAAAGAATTGGGGTGATGCCGGTGCAAAATATGAAATGGCAGCAAACTATAATAACACCGCTTCCGATGCTTACGTGAAATATGCCAACCTCTTCACAATGGTCAATCCTCCTTACGCAATCAAGATGCTTAACCAGCTGCTGTCCGTTAACCCGGAATCAGCTCTTGGACAGAGAGAGCTCGCCAACGCATATTACAATGCTAAGGATTACAAAAATGCCGCTAATGAATATGGCAAATACGTAAAGAACCCGAGCCACTTCAAGCAGGATGAAAACCGCTATGCATTCCTTCTCTTCTACGGTGGCGATTACAAGAAAGGTTACGACTACGCTTCTCAGCTTCTCGCTGCCGATCCCGCCAACTTCACTGCCCGCCGTTACCAGTTCATGAATGCTGCGCAGCTTCCGGAGATGAAAGAGCAACTCCTCGGAATGGCCGAGACTCTGTTTAAAGAGCATAAAGCAAACCCCTCTGCCAATAAATTTGCAGCTATCGACTACACCCTTATTGCCGATGAGCTTGCCAAGGATAAACGTGCTGACGAGGCGATTGCCGTGCTGCAGGAAGCTATTGCTGAAATGCCCGACAATGCGGCCTTCAACAAGGATCTCGCCATGAAATATGTGGATCTCAACAATCTTACCAAAGCTGCTGAGTCTTATAGAGATTACGTAAATAAGACAGAAGAGCCCGGTTACAATGATTTCAATCAGCAGGCTGTGTTCTCTTTCTATGCAGCAGTTGAAAACAAGGATAAGCCAGAGGTTGCCAAGGCTTTCTTCGACGAGGTGCTCCAGAATGCCGACAAGATGGAGAAGATTCTTCTCGACAACTACAAACCTAAAATGCTCAAGGGTGATGTAGCTAAACAGACAGCAGCAACTGAAGATGATGCGGCAGTAGCAGCCCAGCCTATGTATGAAGAGGCGGTAGCACTCCTTGAAGCAGCTCCCGATCCCTCGAAGTATACCCGCGACGCCAAAACTCTTTACATGTACCTCGGTAACTGCTACATGCACAAGAATGACGTGGCTAAAGCCAAGGAATACTACAACAAATTCCTTGCACTTGATCCTCAAAACGAGGCAGTGCGCAAATATGTTGATGGCTTGAAATAACCAAATCTAATCTCGAAATTATATTTCAGATTGTTAAATAAGGATTTAAAGGTCTTCCGTCCGGAATCGGGCGGAAGATTTTTTTTGGATATAATTCACATTTTTTGTATTTTTGCAACAAGTATACCTCTACCCTCCATAATATAACTAAGTAAGAAGTTGTTTAAACTAATTTATGGCAAATATAATCACCATCAAGAAAGGACTTGATATACCGTTGAAAGGGAAAATCAATGGTAATGTCATCGTCGACGATGCGACAACTTTGTTCGCCATATCACCCGAAGATTTTCCGGGTTACACATGGAAAGCTGCAGTTAAGGCGGGTGATTCCGTTAAATGTGGCACTCCCCTCCTTTATGCCAAGGAGTGTGAATCTCTGAAACTAACATCTCCCGTGAGCGGCACAGTTGAAGAAATCCATCGTGGCGAACGCAGAAAGATTGAATACGTATCAGTCAGGAAAGAGGGCAGCAACACCCAGATTGAAATTGACAAGAATGCTTCAGTTCTGGATAAAATCATGCAGTCCGGACTCTTTGCAATGATGCGCCAACGCCCCTTCGATATTGTTCCCTCGCATGATATCAAACCGCGTGACATTTTCGTTACCGCTTTTGATTCTGCGCCTCTTGCCGGCGAACTTATATCGGCTGAAAATGCTAAATATCTCGAATCCGGATTGAAAGCTCTCGCCTCTCTGACTTCGGGCAAAGTATATCTCGGAGTCAAAGCCGGCAGCGGAATATCCTCGGATATTGCAGTAGTTACAGAATTTGCCGGACCTCATCCGGCAGGAAATGTAGGCACACAGATTGCGGCAATCAAACCAGTAAACAAAGGTGAGACGGTATGGACTTTGAATGCAGCCACTGCGTGCCGTATCGGCGAACTCGTTACAGAGGGGACTATAGACTACACTTGCAATGTAGCGTTAACAGGTCCAAGCGTTAAAGAACCTCACGTAGTCAAGACGGTTATCGGTGCCAAGCTTTCCACATTGCTCAACGGACAACTCTCTACCGACGAGGGGAAAGTCAGGGTTATTTCAGGTAATGTTCTGACAGGCGAGAAGGTTTCCGAGAAAGAGGGCTATCTCCATTACCCTTACACCCAGATTACAGCTATCCCCGAAGGTGATCACGCTGATGAGTTTATGGGTTGGGCTTCATTGAATCCCAAGAAATTCAGTGTAAGCCATGCTTTCCCCGCATTCCTTCGCGGTCTTAAGAAACCTTTCGACTTCGATGCCCGCATCAAAGGTGGACACCGCGCAATGATTATGAGCGGCGAATACGACAAGGTGTTCCCTATGGATATTTACCCCGAATATCTTATCAAATCAATTCTCGCCAAGAATATCGAGAGAATGGAAGAGCGAGGTATTTATGAGGTCGCACCGGAAGATTTCGCCCTTCCAGAGTTTGTAGACACATCGAAACTGGAGCTCCAGAAAATTGTGCGCGAAGGTCTCGATTATCTCCGCAAAGAGCTTAACTAACAGTTTATGCCCCTGCTTATTGAACTATAAACTATTACCTGATGAAAGGATTAAAACAGAAAATAGACAAAATCAAACCCCAGTTTGAGAAAGGGGGNAGATTTGAGAAGCTGCATTCGGTATTCGATGGCTTCTACACATTCCTTTTCACACCGAACGAGACCTCAAAATCAGGAGTGCACATCCACGATGGCAATGACTCCAAAAGAACTATGATCACCGTGGTGATCGCTCTTCTCCCCTGCTGCCTCTTCGGTATGTGGAATGTAGGATACGAGCACTTCAAGGCAATCGGCCAGCTCGACAAAAATATCATTGAAATGTTCTTTTACGGTCTGTTTGCCGTTCTACCTCAGATTCTCACAGCCTATATCGTAGGACTCGGAATTGAATTTGTGGTGGCTCAGATCCGTGGACATGAGATTCAGGAGGGTTTCCTTGTTTCCGGAATACTCATTCCTATGATATGCCCTATCGACACTCCCTGNTGGATGCTTGCAATTGCGGTTGCTTTTGCCGTGATTTTCGCCAAGGAGGTGTTTGGTGGCACCGGCTATAACTTCCTCAATGTGGCTTTGGTTACCCGTGCATTCCTATTCTTCAGCTATCCTTCAAAGATGAGCGGAGATAACGTATTCGTTTCCTTAGGCGGTGCGCACGGTGTTGACGCTTACTCAGGAGCTACCCCTCTCGGACAATTGGCTTCTGCAACTGACCCCGCCGCTCCTATCACCGACATTCTTGGCAATCCATTGTCATTCACCGATATATTTTTCGGTCTTTATCCCGGTTCNTGGGGTGAGACTTCAACATTCTGNATCCTTATCGGCGCGGTGATNCTTCTGTTCACAGGTATTGCCAGCTGGCGAATCATNGGTTCNGCTNTTGTCGGCGGATTGCTGATGAGNGTTGTTGCTCACAATTTTGCCTCAGACCTTTATCCGGTAAGCTTCATGTCTCCTATCGAGCAGCTTTGCCTCGGTGGCTTCATGTTTGCAATCGTGTTTATGGCAACAGATCCCGTGACCGCATGCCGAACCAATACAGGNAAATATATCTACGGTTTCCTTATTGGAGTGATTGCGATACTTATCAGATGCTATAACACCGGTTATCCGGAAGGTGCGATGCTTGCAGTGCTCTTGATGAACTGTTTCGCACCCCTCATCGACTACTGCGTTGTCAATGCCAACGTGCGCAAACGCTTGCGCCGCACTCAAACCGGAATCAATAACTAAATCCTATCAGCCATGAACAGACAAAGCAATTTATATACGGTCATATATTCCGTAGTTCTCGTGTTGATTGTGGGCGTTGTGCTTTCGNTTGTTTATCAAGCGTTGCGTCCTAAACAGGAGGAAAATATAGCAANCGATACAAAACGTCAGATACTCGCTGCCGCACTGATTATTCCTCAGTCGGGCGAAAATGTGAGCGATCTCTATTCAAAATATATCACGGATTCNTATATCGTGAACGAAGAGGGAGAACAAGTTGAGAACTCAATAAATCCGTTTGACGTGAATGTNAGCCTTGAGGTGAAGAAACCNGCAGGTGAAAGACTCCTTCCNGTGTTTGTGTGCTCTCTTGAAAGCGGCGACAAATATATTATCCCGGTNTATGGAGCCGGACTGTGGGGTCCGATATGGGGTTATGTAGCGTTCGACGACAATGGCGATACAATCTATGGNGCGTATTTCGCTCACCAGGGNGAAACCCCCGGACTTGGTGCCGAGATTGAGAAACCNGCCTTCAGNTCACAATTCCAGGGTAAGGACATTTTCAATAAATCAGGAGAATTCCAATCAGTACGTGTGGTTAAGAATGGTCAGGAACCAGCCGAAGGAGCGTGGGTACACGCAATATCCGGNGGAACAATCACCAGCCAGGGTGTGCAACGTATGCTCAGCAACTCCCTTGAACCTTACACTGCATTCTTTAAAAATCTTAAACAAGGAAAGGAGGTAGAGAAATGAATCTGAAAAAGACGTTCCTTCCGCTTATCAACCCTCTNTCGAAAGACAANCCGGTGATTGTGCAGATACTCGGTATCTGCTCTGCTCTTGCTGTCACTGCAAAACTTGAACCGGCTTTGGTTATGACAATCTCAGTAACAGCGGTNCTCGCGTTGTCAAANGTCATAATCTCACTTTTGCGCAAGACAATCCCNACCTCAATCCGAATCATCGTGCAGTTGGTTGTTGTTGCTGCTCTCGTAGTTATTGTTGATCAGGTTCTGAAAGCATACAACTATGAAGTTTCCAAAGCCTTGTCCGTGTTTATCGGTCTAATCATCACAAACTGTATAATCATGGGACGACTTGAGGCCTTCGCGCTCAATAACCGCCCNTGGCCCGCTTTCCTTGATGGAATCGGAAATGGTATCGGCTATGGCATAATCCTTATTATCGTAGCATTTTTCCGCGAATTGTTCGGAAGCGGCACACTGATGGGTTATCGCATCGTTCCCGAGAGTTGGTATGAAGCCGGATATATGAACAACGGTATGATGATCCTGCCTCCGATGGCTCTTATCCTCGTTGGTTGCATCATCTGGGTTCACCGCGCAAAAAATAAAGACCTCCAGGAATAAGGGAGTCAATTTGAGTTTATTAATATTATCGATTTGACTCTTAAAAATTAGAATTCAATGGAAAATCTGAATATATTTATACGGTCGATTTTCATCGACAATATGATATTTGCCTACTTCCTCGGCATGTGNTCGTTTCTGGCGGTGTCGAAGAATGTGAAAACAGCTTTCGGTCTGGGTGTGGCAGTTACATTCGTTCTCGCCATCTCTTTGCCGATCACCTGGTGCATCAATCAGTATATCCTTCAACCCGGAGCCTTGAGTTGGCTCGGTGCGGAATATGCCGATGCCGACCTTTCATTCCTCGGATTAATCATGTTCATCGCNGTAATTGCGGCTTTGGTGCAGATCCTTGAGATGGTGATTGAAAAATATTCTCCGGGNCTATATAATTCNCTCGGAATCTTCCTGCCNCTGATTGCGGTTAACTGCGCAATCCTNGGAGCCGTTCTCTTCATGCAGCAGCGTGAGTTTAGCAATGCCTGGACNGCTACGGTTTATGGTGTAGGTTCNGGAATAGGCTGGCTTTTGGCTATNGTGGCATTNGCAGCNATCCGCGAGCGACTTGACTACAGCAACGTGCCCAAGCCTTTGCGTGGCATCGGAATCACTTTTATCATCACCGGCCTTATGGGAATTGCTTTCATGAGCTTCCTCGGCATTAAACTTTAAAACGAAATGAATTCTCTAAATATGATCCAATGGAATAATGTAATAGCGGCNTCGCTGATATTCCTTGCCATTGTTCTGGTGCTGGTAGTGGTTCTGCTCGTTGCCAAAAAATGGCTTGTCAATAGCGGCGAGGTTTCAATCTCCATCAACGGTGGCAAGAAAATGATCCGTGCCGCCGGAGGTAAGAGCCTTCTTACAACATTAGGTGAAAACGGTGTGCACCTGTCTTCCGCTTGCGGTGGAAAAGGAAGTTGCGGACAGTGTAAACTNCAGGTGGAATCCGGTGGTGGCGACATGCTTCCTACAGAAGCTGTTCACTTCACACGCAAACAGATCAAAGATCACTGGCGACTCGGTTGTCAGGTCAAGGTTAAAGGGGATATGGAAATCAAGGTTTCCGAAGCTGCTCTTGATGTGAAGGAGTGGGAATGTGAGGTTATATCCAACAANAATGTTGCCACATTCATCAAGGAATTCATAGTGCGCCTTCCTGAGGGAGAGCACATGAACTTCATTCCCGGATCTTATGCACAGATCCGTATTCCTAAATACAAGATGGATTACGATAAGGACATCGATAAATCACTTATCGGCGAAGAATATCTCCCCTCTTGGAATCAGTTCGGATTGTTTACACTCAAGGCGTCGAANGATGAAGAGACAGTCAGAGCATACTCAATGGCAAACTATCCTGAAGAGGGCGACCGCATAATGCTAACTGTGCGAATTGCCACTCCNCCATTCAAACCGAAACCTCAGGTCGGCTTTCAGGATGTGCCTCCGGGCATNGCTTCATCNTACATCTTCTCGCTCAAACCTGGCGATAAAGTTATGATGAGTGGTCCTTATGGAGATTTCCATCCGATAGTNGACTCTAAAGCNGAGATGATCTGGGTAGGTGGNGGTGCCGGCATGGCTCCTCTGCGTGCTCAAATCATGTGGATGACCAAGACTCTGAAGACTACCGATCGCAANATGAGTTACTTCTATGGAGCGCGCGCACTCAATGAGGTTTTCTATCTCGACGATTTCCTGCAGCTTGAAAAGGATTTCCCCAACTTCAAGTTCTATCTCGCACTCGACCGTCCGGATCCGGCAGCAGATGCCGCCGGCGTTGAATACACTCCGGGATTTGTTCACAACGTGATGTATGAGAAATATCTGAAAGATCACGAAGCGCCGGAGGATATCCAGTACTATATGTGTGGTCCCGGTCCGATGAGTAACGCAGTCAACAATATGCTGTACAATCTCGGNGTGGAACCGGAAAGCATCCACTATGACAACTTCGGAGGCTGATAACCTCTCGCAATGGGTCTTATAACACTGTTANACTTCCGCAAAGGTCTATAACACTGTTATAATGCTGTTAGACTTCCGCAAGAAGTGTCCCAAATTACTAATTACTAACTTCTAATTACTAATTAATAACGTGAAAAGAGACAATCAGATTTTTGATATAATCGACCGTGAGCACCTCCGNCANCGTCGTGGCATAGAGTTGATNGCNAGTGAAAATTTCGTAAGCGATGAAGTTATGCGCGCTATGGGTTCNTGCCTTACCAACAAATATGCAGAGGGTTATCCNGCAAAACGTTACTATGGAGGTTGCCAGGTTGTGGATGAAGCCGAAAACCTNGCAATCGAACGNGCTAAGGAGCTTTTCGGCGCCGAATGGGCAAACGTGCAGCCGCATAGTGGCGCACAGGCAAATATGGCTGTGTTCATGGCTTGCCTCAATCCGGGCGANAAATTCATGGGTATGGATCTNAGCCATGGCGGTCACCTCAGCCANGGTAGNCCTGTCAACTTCTCAGGACTCGTTTTCGAGCCGATTAGCTACACTGTAAAGGTAGAAGACGGTCGNGTTAACTACGAAGAGATGGAGGAGAAAGCACGNGCNGAGCGTCCGAAACTCATNATCGCAGGAGCAAGNGCTTACAGTCGCGANTGGGATTACGCTCGTATCCGTAAACTCGCCGACGAGATCGGTGCTATATTTATGGTAGATATGGCACACCCCGCCGGTCTTATTGCAGCTGGCCTCCTCGAGAACCCTGTNAAACACGCNCACATCGTGACAACAACCACTCACAAGACACTTCGTGGTCCGCGTGGTGGTCTTATCCTTATGGGTAAAGATTTCGACAATCCGTGGGGCAAGACAACACCTAAAGGTGAGATTAAGAAAATGTCTGCCTTGTTGGACTCAGCCGTATTCCCCGGTGTTCAGGGTGGTCCGCTTGAGCATGTCATTGCTGCCAAGGCCGTAGCTTTCGGCGAAGCACTCCAACCGGAGTGGAAAGAATATGCCCTGCAGGTCAAGAAGAATGCAGAAGCATTGGCAAACGCGCTTATGAAGCGTGGATATAAGATCATCTCCGATGGCACCGACAATCACTGCATGCTCGTCGATCTCCGTTCAAAATTCCCCGAAATGAGCGGCAAGAAGGCTGAGCGCGTATTGGTTGAGGCTGATATTACAGCCAACAAGAATATGGTTCCCTACGACTCACGCAGCCCGTTCCTCACCAGCGGACTCCGCTTCGGAACCGCAGCTATNACAACCCGTGGTGCTAAAGAGGAACTGATGGAGACNATAGCNGAACTTATCGACACAGTGCTGAGCAATGCTGATGACGAAAAAGTCATAGCTGAAGTTCGCGCTAAAGTTAACGATATGATGAACGAATATCCTATGTTTGCATGGTAAANTTCAAGGATATAGCATTTCCGTCACGACTCTTCATTACAGGGATCGACACAGATGCAGGCAAAAGCTATGCCACGGGATGGATCGCCCGTGGCATGCTCAATGCCGGTCTGGATGTTATAACACAGAAATTTGTTCAGACCGGAAACACCGAATTCAGTGAGGATATAGAAATACATCGCCGCCTCACCGGAAAAGGTATTACCGANGAAGACACCTTACATCTCACTGCACCTGTAATATTTACCTATCCNGCCTCGCCCGATCTTGCAGCAAGACTTGATAATCGGGAACTTGACNTGACTGTNATTGAGAATGCGAGCGANAAACTGGCATCGCTTCACCGTCACCTTCTAATTGAGGGNG
The DNA here is from genome assembly GCA_014802175.1 of Bacteroides sp. GTDB lineage: Bacteria > Bacteroidota > Bacteroidia > Bacteroidales > Muribaculaceae > Lepagella. The sequence goes on along the minus strand of JAAVCU010000007.1, from coordinate 41,899 downwards.
CGGGAGGTCTGATGGTTCCTCTTAAAGGNGAATATCTGACGATAGACTACATCCGCGATCATAAGTTGCCCGTGATACTCGTCACCAACGGTCGCCTCGGATCTATCAANCACACTCTCNTATCTCTTTACGCTCTCCANCAAAATTCAATTGATATTTTTGCGGTGGTTTATAACTCGCATTTCGATAAAGATGAGATTATCTGCAACGANACCCGCAACTATATCCGGAACTGGCTTTNTTCTCACTCTCCATCAACTCTCTTCTTACANATGCCATCTCTCTGACTCTTCCTCTCCCAACCCGATACGGAATGACCCGTATTGAAACCAGAAGCTGCGATATTGCAGCTGCAAAAATATAATACTTCGTTATGGAAGAGACCGAAAAAATTGTTAGCATTACGAAAGAGGAACTTGCTTCTCTTCCGGCAGCCTCTTATACCGGTTCAATAATGCTCGTAGATACCTTGGAAGCAGCTGAGAAAGCTGCCGAAGAACTCAAGAATGAGACTATTCTCGGATTCGACACCGAGACCAAACCAAGCTTCAANAGAGGNCAAATTAATAAAGTATCNCTCCTGCAGCTCTCNACTCACACCACCTGCTACCTATTCCGCCTCAACAAAATCGGAATGACGCAGGCCATAAAAGGTATTCTCGAAAATAAGAATATACTCAAGATCGGATTATCGATCCACGATGATTTCCACAACTTGCACAAACTGTGTCCACTTAATCCTGACGGGTTCATAGATCTGCAACCNTATGTNAAGCAATTCAAGATCGCAGACAACAGTCTGACGAGAATCTACGGTATCCTNTTCAATCAAAGAATTTCCAANGGACAACGCCTTACAAACTGGGAAGCAGAGGAACTGACACCGAACCAACAGGGCTACGCAGCACTNGATGCACTCGCATGCATACAGATTTACGAACACCTTCAATCCGGACANTTTGACCCGGCAAACTCACGACACTACAAAGATAAGCCNCNACCGCCNCAACCGGCCCAACCGCAAGGCTAACGCATGGATAATCCATCACTGCAGACTTGAATAAGCTTGAGGCAGATGTTAAACAAACCTGAAGTAAACTCAACTTAGTGCAAATTAAATAANCTTGGAGCAGTCCTGAATACACTTNGGGTAGACTGAAATAAACTTNAGGCAATCTTGAATAAACTTGGAGCAGACTTAAATANATTTGTTTATGGGAAATCAACGGAAANTTAGGAAATCAATCTGGTTGCCGGCCCTATTGGCATTATATTTCATCGGCATGGCAATATACTTCGGACCGCAACTGATCCGCGAAGGAGAAACGCTTCGCTTCATTCTCGTCTCGGTCGCCGAGGTAGTCATCATCATCTTGATTCACTTCTTCTACAANCACCGCGAACGCAATCTGAAATAAAACCAAGATANCCCCGATTNACCATGATATAACATGCNATAACATGATGCATCATGATGCTCCATGANANANCATGNTNCTCCATGTAATAACATGATTCATCATGTTGCGACATGGTTCGCCGTGATTCATCATGATTACCCCCAAANTTTAAATCTGATTTCCGAACCACAAAAAAAGAAAGGGTGATAACCTCCGCGGTCGCACCCTTTATTAGTTTCTACAGGTAAAAATCTTAAGGTAAAAAAGATTGTTTTTAGGTCACTGCAAAGGTAGATAATATATTGTAACTGACCAAATAAATTCNCTCAAAATAAGCCAAATGTGTTGTAGAACATATAAATAATATCTAAATAAGTAAGTGAGAAAAATAAATGAACAAATAAAAGGAAGTTATTTTTGAGATGATTTGAGTGCGGAATGAAGGAGCATAGCGGGCTATGCGACTGAACGACAAACTCAAAGCATCCAAAAAGAACGAGTTTTATTGTTCAAGTTTTTCTTAACACATATATCGTTTTATTTTTAGAACTTACTTAATGTCTATTAGAAATTTTTAGAGCCAATTTAATCACCCTCAATGACCATTATAGGCTCAAACCCAAATTATAGGGCATTTGATAAACCCCGATGAGATGACATGTTTTCTACAATATAATATTTAAGGGGGTGATAACCTCTGCGGTCGCACCCCCTCTATAAGTTTCTACAGGTAAAAATTATAAGGTAAAAAAGATTGTTTTTAGGTCACTGCAAAGGTAGGTAATAAATTATAACTGACCAAACAATTTATGGCAAAATGTCACAAATGTGTTGTAGAACATATATTTTACCCCCATTTTGCATCATTTATTGGTCGAAGCCCGTTACACTTGGGGTATTCACTGCATCCCCAGAATTCACGACCTTGACCCTGACCTTTCTTTTGATATCTTCTGAGCATCGTTTTACCACATTTAGGACACGTCGGAGCATTCTGCACTGCCGCATTCTGACGTCGCGTTTCAAGACGCTCTGCTGTCATATTCTCCGTGAATCCACCTTGCATCTTGAAAGACTCTAACAAACCCTGCAACTGAGAATGCAACATCTTATTCAATTTTACGCACAATATCAACATGGCGTTTGCGACTACAGTTGGAGACTCATTCTCCAACCAATAATCGAACTTTTTCTTTTGATTGAGGATATGAACCCCTGCATCATGCAAGAGGCTGTTTGAATACTTAGGCTGATCCAGATTGATTTGCCATATAGCTTCGCGGTGTGTATTGCCGATGGGCCATATCTCCACTCTCTTCCGAAGGAGGTAATTGAAGTAATCTCCTTGAACTTCGTCAATACTTGCACGCGCCACATCAAGCAGACGCATCTCGGTTTCTATCGAAGTTGTGTTACGCGCTGTGCCTTCTGCAATATTTGCAACACCACACCTTGCTGCCATCACCATCTGGTCGTAGAGTCTTCTACCCGGATCGAGCCGAAAATCAACAAAACGGTCGCAGAAACTTTGAGTTCCGAGCTGAATTATATTGGCAAGAATCCAGGAATTCATCCAGAGATAGGATTGCGAGAATTTTATCTCCACTCCCATAAGCAATTAGATTTTTTTGTTAGTTAAGTTTATTACATGTTTTAACATGATGCAACATGATATTACATGATTAATCATGAGGCTGCATGATGCATCATGTTTCATCATGATTTATCATGATTCATCATATTTGAGCCTGGCTGATATTTGCGCAGCAAAAGGCTCTCGCCGTCCCAGACGGCGTAGCTGAAAGTTGTGATCCATTCCCCCAACACAAGCACTTCGCAATCGTGCGCCACACTGAAACGCTCCAATAAATGCAGATGTCCGTAAAGGAAGTAGTTGATCTCCGGATGATGCTCATGATACTCCTTGCTGAACGTCGTGATATTTCTCATCATCCGCTCAGCATCCTGAGGTGAAGGACCCTCCAATTTTCGACTGTGACGGCTCCAATTATAGGCGAACGGCACTGTCCATCGCGGATGTATTCCCGAAAACGCCTTCTGACACCATTTGCTCCTAAACAGTTTTCGCAACAACTTAAACGAAGCCGGTAGCTTACCAATACCATCCCCGTGCGTCATATAGAAATATTTCCCGTCTATGCACTCTTCTATAGCTCCATCCACAACCTCTATCCCTAACTCATTGGGCAAGTAATCAAATATCCAGATATCATGATTCCCGATTAGCCAGACTATACGCACTCCCCTGTCGGAAAGTTCCGCAAGCTTCCCGAAAAAGCGTACAAAACCACGGGGCACCACATAACGATACTCATACCAATAATCAAGGATGTCGCCCAAGAGATAGATCACTTCGGCGTCATCCTTTATTTCATCGAGAAAAGAGACCACTCTCCTCTCGGCTTCTTTTGAATCCGGAAAATATGGAGCTCCTAAATGCAGGTCGCTCAAGAAATAGGCTTTCATAGGAAACCGAGTTCAAGCTTTGCCTCTTCCGTCATCATGTCATTATTCCACTCAGGCTCGAAAACCAGACGCAAATCAACCTTCTCCGGACCTTCAATGCTTACGAGTTTCTGTCGCACATCCTCAAGGATGAAATCCGCTGCCGGACAAGAGGGAGCGGTGAGGGTCATATCCACATGCAGGGTTTTATCTTCTGCTGTATATTCAATTCTATATATAAGACCGAGATCGTAGACATTAACCGGAATCTCCGGATCAAATACAGTTTTCAACAATTCAACTGCCTTTTGAGTGATCTCAAGTTCCTGATCTGTCTGCACCATCGGCATATCTTTCTTTTCCTTGTTCTCCATAGTTAAATATTATTAGAACAACACAGCTACATTCACGAGCCAACCGCGACTGCGCGCACTGAAATTATCGAGCTTCACCGTGCGACAATCGTAAGAGATACCCCAGTAATATCCGGCAGAAATCTGATAACGCTCGAAGAACTCACCACCGATGCCACACTGCAACGCGAACGAACCGGCGGGATGCTCAACTATAGGAAGCTTCGTGGTAGCAACGTTGATGTTAAACACCGGACCACCATAAACGAACGGAGCTGCATAATGCTCGAAACCATTCATACGGGTCCATTTAAAACGAAGATTCACCGGAATCTGGATAGTATGAAACCAGAGTTTCTCTTTTCCATACCCCTCGCAATTCCAGATCTTCTGCTCACCGAAATTCACCTCCGAGCCATGCATGCTGTATTTCAATCCAAAATCCACACCGAAACCGATACCAGGAATCATCAGCTCACCCATCACACCGGCATTCGGACCAACCAGCATTTTATTGCTCACAAGATCCTGTTTCCAATACAACTCCGAAATATTGATTCCGGCTGTCGGTCCCCATCGAAATTCGGCCGATGCACCAAAAGCTACAATTGCGAGCAGGAACGCTGCAAGTATTCTTCTCATAACCTACTATTTAAACGCATAAGTAAATGGAGAGCCAGCCCTCCATTTACTTAGCAATCATTAACTTCTTTATTTTTAGAAAAGATAAGCTGCTGTCACAGTCCAGTAGTTATTCTTCAGCTTAATCGGGTTAACCATTCCCTCCGGCAGAAATTTGGCAGCGCCATTAACATCAAGAGTGTATGCACCGCTGATCTGGAGGTGATTGAGCAACTCAACACCGACACCGAAATTCCAACCTACTTGCGTGGTTTTAGTCTTAATAGACTCGAAAGTGCTCTTATCAAGTTTGAACGCAAATGTAGGACCGGTAAAAATCATCGGCTTGATAATTTTTGAAACCACCGGAAGGCTCAGCTTATACTTGAGGTTCAAGGGAATCTCAAGGAAGTTCTTGCCTACAGTCCCCTTCTCGCCATCTTCGTTGAGCTCATTCTTCATGTGGCTATACATCAAAGAGAGGTCTGCACCGATACCGATCAAAGGCACTGTGAACTCTGTCATCACACCACCTGTAAAACCGGCCGTATTACCAGATGTGAAATCGTTCTTTATATCAGAGCTGATATGAAGTTTGTTAAAATTAGCACCCGCTTTAACACCGAAACGGAACTCTGCATTAGCCTGACCACAGGCGAAAACTGCCAAAATGGCAACGATAACCAGATGTTTAAAATTTCTCATAATGTGGAATCTTAATTATTACTATGCAAATTTAACAAAATATTTTCACAATAAGTTTCATAATAGATAGATTTGTTGCAGATTTTGAATTAAATTTGTAATATGTTTGCTGAAATCATACTACCGTTACCATTATATTCCACCTTCACTTATGAAATTCCGGCCGATATGGAGGGGTCTCTTCAGAAAGGGTCGAGGGTGCTCGTGCAATTCGGTAAAAAGAAATATTATACCGGCTTAGTTGAGCATATTCACTCCTCAGCACCCGAAGGATATGAGACAAAACCTATAATGGCTCTTCTTGACGCCGATCCGATTGTGAGATATCCACAGTTGAAATTATGGCACTGGATGGCGGAATATTATCTTTGCAGCGTCGGAGAGATATATAAAGCCGCCGTGCCTACAGGCTTAAAACCGGAAAGCGAAACATTCATAAGTCTGAACCCCGACTTCGACACTCCCGACGGTTTCAAACTCACTGAATACCAAGCACTCGTAATCCAGGCACTTCAAAACAAAAAGCGTCTGAAGATCTCGGAGATTGAAACCGCCACAGGAATCAAGAACTGCGCGCGTACCATCAACACACTGATGGAAGCCGGAATATTGGAAATCAGTGAAAAGGTAGTAGAAAAATACCGATCCAAGAAAACCTCAGTAGTGGAGCTAACAATAGATCGTAACGACTCCGACAAGCTTCATGAGTTTTTCGATCTCGTGGCGCGCTCCCGGCAACAGGAAAAAGGTTTGATTGCATATCTTGAACTCTCAGGCTGGATGCGTCGCGGCGAAGAATTAACAGAAGTCAGCAAAGAAAAATTTCTGTCCGCATCGGGAATTTCACCCGGAGTGCTCCGTGCACTTGTCGACAAAGGGATAATGCGCGTCGAGAAAAAGGCGATCAACCGTTTCAACCTTCGCCCTTCGGTTCACAAACCCATCCTCTCCCCCCTATCTCCGGCTCAATCAACCGCGTTGAGTTCGCTGATAGAGACTTTTAAATCAAAATCGGTGGCTCTGCTACATGGCGTTACAGGCTCGGGCAAGACAGAGATCTACACTCACCTGATTGCATCATGCATGGAGGCAGGAAACCAGGTATTATATCTCGTTCCGGAAATTTCACTCACCACTCAGCTTACCGACCGCCTGCGTAAGGTGTTCGGCGACAGCCTCTTGATTTATCACTCCAAATTTTCCGACAACGAGCGGGTAGATGTCTGGAAACGTTTGCTGACAACCAACGAACCTCTGATAGTTTTAGGAGTCCGCTCCTCTGTCTTTCTCCCCTTTGCTCATTTGGGACTCGTGATCGTTGACGAAGAGCACGAATCATCGTTCAAACAATATGATCCTGCACCGAGATACAACGCCCGAGATGCATCTATAGTACTCGCTTCAATGCACGGGGCGCACACTCTTCTCGGCTCAGCCACACCCTCAGTGGAAACCTACTATAAAGCCTCCACTGGGAAGTATGGTCTCGTATCGCTTGCCGAGAGGTTCGAAGGATCCACTTTGCCAGAGGTTGAGATAGTGGATATGCGCGAGCAACGCAAGAAGAAGCTCAATAAAGGGATACTCTCTCAACCCTTACGTCTCGCTACAAATGAAGCGCTCAAGGAGGGACGGCAAGCCATAATGTTCCAGAATCGCCGTGGATTTGCTCCTGTTGTTGTGTGTCAGCAATGCGGATGGACCCCCAAATGCCACAATTGCGATGTGTCGCTTGTCTATCATAAAAACTCAGACCTCCTCAAATGCCATTACTGCGGTTTCTGCCAGCCGCTTCCTAAACTCTGCCCCGCCTGCGGCCAGAACTCCATCGAAATATATGGGTATGGCACCGAACGCATTGCCGAAGAAGTTCACCAGGAATTTCAAGGCTACCGCGTAGCCCGGATGGACCTTGACACCACACGCAACAAGGATGCCTATCAGGAGATAATAGAAGAGTTCGCTAACCACGAGACCGACATCCTTGTCGGCACACAGATGGTTTCAAAAGGACTCGACTTTGAAAAAGTACGTATAGTCGGCGTCATCAACGCCGACACATTACTCAACTTTCCGGATTTCAAGAGCAACGAACGCGCATTCTGTATGCTGGAACAGGTGGCGGGACGCGCCGGACGCAGAAATGACATTGGCAAGGTATTCATACAGACAACCGAACCCAAAGACCCGGTGCTTAAACATGTAAAGCAACACGATTACATCTCATTCTATAACGAAGAACTCGCGGAAAGACAGCGATACGCTTACCCTCCGTTCACGCGCATCATAAACATCTATCTCAAGAACAAAGATTCCGCCACAGCTGATGCCGGAGCCGTAATACTCACCAACGCACTCCGCGAAGTATTCGGACCGCGCGTGTTAGGACCCGAGAAACCGTTTGTGAGTCGTGTTGCATTATGGTACATACAATCGATAATGCTGAAAGTGGAAGCCGGAGCCTCGATGAAAAAGGTCAAGGATATCCTTCGCGCTGTACACGCACGCATCGCACACCTCCCCCAAATCAAATCTTCAATGCTCTATTACGACGTGGATCCGGCATAAGAAACCATTTCCTCAGGGCTAAACATTGCAGTGTGAATAAAAATTACTAAATTTGTGATTTGGAGATTTATCTCCCCTGTTAGCGAAATATTATGAACGGACCTGAATCAAATCACGATTTATTTGACAGAGAACATCTCTGGCATCCATATACATCTACCCACAACCCACTGCCGACCTATAAGGTAGACCACGCCCGGGGTGCGGTGATAACACTTGCCGACGGCACTGAATTAATCGACGGCATGTCGTCGTGGTGGTGTGTGATACACGGCTATAATCATCCGGTACTTAACAGCGCCATAAACACTCAGATTGAAAAGATGTCGCACGTAATGTTCGGAGGTCTGACTCACGAGCCGGCAATTGAACTGGGTAAACTACTTCTCTCAATCCTGCCACCGTCGATGAACCATATCTTTTATGCAGATTCAGGTTCAGTGGCAACCGAGGTAGCTATGAAAATGGCGGTTCAAGCATGCGATAATCCCTCTAAAACAAATTTCGCTACCATACGCTCCGGCTATCACGGCGATACATGGAACGCCATGTCGGTTTGCGATCCCGTGACCGGAATGCACGGAGCTTTTGGTCCGGCTCTGCCAATCAGATTCTTCGCACCTACTCCTCAATGCCGTTTCCATGAGGAATGGAATCCTGCGGATTTCGAGCCTATGAGAAAACTGCTCACCGAAAATGCAGATTCCCTCGCCGGTGTAATTCTCGAACCTATCGTGCAGGGTGCCGGCGGCATGAGATTCTATCATCCGCAATACCTCCGCGAACTGCGTAAACTCTGCACCGAACTTGATATAATCCTGATTTTCGATGAAATAGCCACCGGCTTCGGACGCACCGGTAAACTCTTCGCATGGCAACACGCCGGAGTGGAACCCGATATCATGCTGATAGGTAAAGCTCTTACAGGAGGTTACATGACCTTCTCCGCCGTTGCCACCTCAAAGATGATTGCCGACAGGATCTCAGCCTCTCAATCAGGTTGCATGATGCACGGACCTACATTCATGGCAAATCCATTAGCCTGCGCCGTGGCATTAGCCTCCACAAAGCTGCTTCTCGAATCAGGCTGGCAAGAAAGAATCAAGGAGATAGAGTCCATTATGGAACGAAAACTACGTCCTGCCGCTGAATGGAACAGTATACGCGATGTCCGGGTTTTGGGTGGCATCGGAGTCCTGGAACTTACCACCGACGTTAATCTCGGTGAATTTCAGAAAAGATGCGTGGAGAAGGGTGTATGGATCAGACCGTTCGGAAAGAACGCCTACATCATGCCTCCATATCTTGCGGTGACAGACCGACAGGTGGAAATACTTTGTGACTCCCTGATGGAGATAATTGCTGAAATGTATGGAAAATAATAAGTGCGACGATAAAAGGTTCTCCCGCTACATCGAGATTCTTGAAGATTTTGATGCTGAACATCGTTTCCGCACTATTCCCGCAGACCGCAGCGACTCCTTAAGCATTGACCTCACCTCAAACGATTACCTCGGAATCGGTGCAAACCGGGAAATGTTTAACACGGATTTCAATGATCTGTACCCCAAAGCATCTTTCTCATCTTCCGCATCACGTCTGCTGTCGCGTCTGCAAACTCATCACGATAATCTGGAGCAGATGCTTGGCAGGCTCTACGGCAAAGAAGTTATTCTTTTCAACTCAGGCTATCACGCCAATGTCGGAACAATCCAGGCCCTGAATATTCCCGGCACTGTCTTTCTATGCGACAAACTCATTCACGCTTCGATGATCGATGGTCTTTCTCTCTCAGGAGCCGAATACCGTCGATGGCGACACAATGATTTATCCTCTTTAGAGAAACTGCTTCAGAAATATTCCGACAAAGAAAGGTGTATTGTAGTCGTGGAATCTATCTACAGCATGGATGGCGACGAGACACCCCTGCGCGAGCTGGTTCTATTGAAGCATCGCTATCCCAATATGATCCTTTATGTCGATGAAGCCCACGCATTTGGCGTTAGAGGAAACAAAGGTCTCGGCATATCTGAAGAGTATAATCTGATTGAAGATGTCGACATTCTCATTGGCACATTTGGCAAAGCCACCGCTTCCTCCGGTGCCTTTGTTGCCACAAACCCGATTCTCAGACATTTCCTGATTAACTGCGCCCGCAGTTTCATATTCTCCACGGCCATCCCTCCTGTCAATATGGCGTGGACCACTCATATCCTCCATTACATCGTGAAGATGAATCGTGAGCGTGAACATCTGATGAGAATTTCTGCACGCTTCCGAAAAGGGATAGAGGAGATAACCGGAGAACGGAACGTATCGACATCGCAGATCGTGCCTTTGATATTAGGTGATGCAAAAAAAGCATTACATCTGAGTGCAAGACTCTCAACGCGAGGCATCGACACTCTTCCGATTCGGCGTCCGACAGTGCCCGAAGGGAGCGAACGCATCCGATTCTCGCTCTCCGCAGCACTCTCCGAATCACAGATAGAACACATATTAAACATTATCAGAGAAGAGCTTAATGACTTTTGAATTTGTCAGACATACACAAGGTTGTAAAAGACTTATCCTGATTTTCGCCGGATGGAGCACCGGCGTAGAACTCTATTCTACACTCAACGTAAATGACTGGGATATAGCAGTCGTGTATGATTACTCCGACTTAAATTTTGACCATACACTGATCGGAGACTACACCACCATCTGGCTTGTAGCCTGGTCATTGGGAGTGCTGGCAGCCGCCAACTCATTACCCTCAGAGAAAATCACTGCCGCTTTCGCCATCAATGGCTCACTGAATCCTGTTGACGACTCTGAAGGGATCCCGGTTGATATCTACGAAGGTACAATAGCAAATCTCGACAATAGAAATCTCGGCAAATTCCGCCGCAGGATGTCGCCTGATGCAGCGACATTCAAACGTCTGTTCGACAGAGACTTCTCCGACACTGAAATCACCTCGCTACGCGATCAACTGCTCAATTTACAAAAATTATCCGGGAAACAAACCTGCGCTCTGCCCTGGAAAAAGGTGTTTATCTCAGATAACGACAGAATATTCCCCCCTCTCAACCTGAACCGAAGTTGGGAAGATAAAAATGTTGAGATCGTTAATCTCCACGGCGCTCACTACTATCCCTTTCAAGAGATTCTTTCATCGATAATCCCTGACACCAACCGCATTGCCACTAAATTTCAGTCGGCACTCCCCCTTTACGACCATCACGCCATAGCTCAGAAGAAGATAGCGTGCACATTGTGTGAGCTATTGGCGGATCGTGCTCCCCGCAGCAAAGGATCCGTGCTTGAGATCGGACCGGGCAGCGGACTCCTCACTCGTGAATATGCCCCGATATTGAAACCTGAAGAGATAGATTTCATAGACCTTTTCGAACTCCCTCGATTCAATATGGCACCCGCGGAGCATTATCATACCGGAAATGCAGAGACAATCGTCGAAACTCTCGATGCAAAATACGATCTGATTCTGTCGGCTTCAACCATTCAATGGTTCTCAAATATTCCGGAATTTCTGCTTAACTGTCGCAAACTCCTGAAATCAGGTGGTATATTGGCATTCTCATCATTTACAGAGGGGAATCTGTCGGAACTCGACAATTACCGTCCGTCGCCACTTCACTATCCCTCCGTTGAAGAATATCGCACATGGTTGAGCCGGTTGTTCAGCGACTTCACAATCGAGACAATGGAACTTCCCCTCTCTTTCGCAAGCAAACGCGAACTCCTGATGCATCTCAAGCACACCGGTGTCTCCGCCTCCGGTCACCTCACCGGCTCCCCCCACTCCCTCCCTGCCTCCCTCACCACCCTGACCTACCGCCCCATCCTCTTCACCGCAACTATTTGATGATATCAATAATTTAATTATATTTGCGGTGGAAATTAAAGTTGAGGGAACTTGACAACCACATAGAAAGATAAACACTTATGAAAGGAATTGTACTGGCCGGTGGATCCGGCACAAGATTATATCCGATCACCAAAGGGGTGAGCAAGCAATTGTTGCCGATTTACGACAAGCCAATGGTGTATTACCCGATTTCTACACTCATGCTTGCCGGCATTCGCGACATCTTGATAATCTCTACCCCTCAGGATCTTCCCGGTTTCAAACGCCTCTTGGGCGATGGTTCGGATTTCGGAGTCAACCTTCAATATGCCGAACAACCCTCGCCCGATGGGCTTGCCCAGGCTTTCATAATCGGCAAGGAGTTCATTGGCGACGACACCGCCTGCCTTGTCCTCGGCGATAACATCTTCCACGGCGCCGGATTCTCCACCATCCTTAAAGAGGCTGTTACCAACGCCGAGAATAATGGTGAGGCAACCGTGTTCGGTTATTGGGTCGATGATCCCGAAAGATATGGTGTAGCCGAATTTGACAAGGAGGGCAACTGTCTCTCAATCGAAGAAAAACCGGCTAAACCCAAAAGCAACTATGCCGTGGTGGGTCTTTATTTCTATCCCAACGAAGTTGTCAAGATCGCCTCAAGCATCAAACCCTCCGCCCGAGGCGAATTGGAAATCACAACCGTAAACCAGGAATTTCTTGAGCAAGGTAAACTGAAAGTAAAGACACTTCCCCGTGGTTTCGCTTGGCTCGACACCGGAACTCACGACTCATTGGCGGAAGCTTCTATCTATGTAGAAGTGCTCGAAAAACGTCAGGGACTCAAGATCGGTTGTCTCGAAGGGATCGCTTTCCGCCAGGGGTGGATCTCCGCCGACCGACTTAAAGAGGTGGCTGCCCCTATGGCTAAGAACGAATATGGCAAATATCTTCTTAAGGTTGTTGATGAACTCGGTCGCACCGGATTCTCCAATCTCGACTGACAGATATATATAGAAGTTGTTTAAACTAATTTACAAAACTTAAAAAAAATTAGTTTAAACAACTTCATTAAAAATGAGGCGAACCCAATTGGATCCGCCTCATTTTTTGTAGGGTTATGCCGAAAGCTTAACGCTTTGAATACATATCTTCATAATACTTCTCGTAATCACCGGAAGTGATGTTATCCATCCACTCCTGATTGTCGAGATACCAGCGAACGGTCTTCTCAATCCCCTCCTCAAACTGCAGCGACGGCTCCCAGCCCAGCTCACTCTGCAACTTGCGGGAATCTATAGCGTAACGCATGTCATGACCCATGCGATCGGTTACGTATGTGATAAGCTCATCGCTGTAACCTTCCGGATTTCCGAGCAAACGATCCACAGTGCGTATCAACACTTTTACGATATCAATGTTCTTCCACTCATTGAATCCACCGATATTATATGTCTCGGCAACCTTTCCCTCATGGAAGATAAGATCAATGGCTCGTGCATGATCCTCAACATAAAGCCAATCGCGCACATTCTCTCCCTTTCCATATACGGGTAAAGCCTTATGATGGCGGATATTATTGATAAACAAAGGAATCAGCTTCTCCGGGAACTGATAAGGTCCATAGTTGTTAGAGCAATTAGTGACGAGCGTCGGCATTCCGTATGTATCGTGATAAGCGCGCACGAAATGATCGCTAGAAGCTTTCGATGCAGAATAGGGTGAATGGGGATTATATTTGGTTGTCTCAAGGAAGAACTCTGTGCCGTAAGCATGATGATGATCAGAAGAAGCTTTGGTTGTAAACGGAGACTCCACACCCTCAGGATTGGTAAGTTCAAGAGCGCCGTAAACCTCATCGGTCGAGATATGATAGAAGAGTTTCCCCTCATACTTCTCGGGAAGTGACTCCCAATATTCACGTGCCGCCTGAAGAAGAGCCAGCGTACCCATCACATTTGTTCGTGCGAAAGTGAATGGATCCTTTATCGAACGGTCCACATGGCTCTCAGCCGCAAGATGAATTATACCGGTTATCTTATTCTCAGTTATGACCTTACGCATCTCATCAAGATCCGCAATGTCTGCCTTCACGAATTTATAGTTCGGCTTATCCTCGATATCCTTGAGATTTGCAAGATTCCCGGCGTATGTGAGCTTATCAAGATTCACAATGTTGTAATCCGGATATTTATTAACAAATAAACGCACCACATGCGACCCGATAAAACCGGCTCCTCCGGTGATCAATATATTTTTCATATTTATAGAATTTTAGAGTGTGTTTACTTTTAAATGATTTTAGCACAAAGAGAGATTTTGGAGTGATTTCTCAAAATTGAAGAAGGAGCAATGCGGGCATTGCGACTGATGAAAGTTTGGGAAAGCGCCCAAAAGATCCATTGTGATGAAATCAAAAATTATATTTCACACTCTTCATTTATTAATTTGGTTTAAAAGTAAACACACTCTTAGAATGGTGAAGTAATCTCACTTAACTTTTGATGATGCATATCTTTATCTGACAGAATCCTATCCTCCGGAGCAATTCGCCAGTCGATTCCGAGAGCTTCATCATCAAGAGCGATTCCGCCGTCGGCCTGCGGAGCGTAATAGTTATCGCACTTATATTGGAACACGGCCTCTTCACTAAGCACCGAAAAACCATGAGCGAAACCACGAGGAATAAAGAACTGCAACTGATTCTCTTCGGAAAGTTCGATTGCGAAATGCTTACCGAAAGTCGGAGAATCGCGACGCATATCCACAGCCACATCAAGAACCTTACCCTTTATGCACCTCACAAGCTTGGACTGAGCGAACGGCGGACGCTGGAAATGCAGACCTCGAACCACACCATAACTTGACTTCGACTGATTATCCTGAACAAACTCCACGGGATAACCCACAGCCTCGTCAAAATTCTTTTTGCTGTAACTCTCGAAGAAATATCCCCTTGAATCGGTGAACACCCTCGGTTTGATCACCAGCAATCCCTCTATCTCCGGCTTGATAATTTCCATTTCTCGAATATAAGTAAGTTCTAAAAATAAAACGATATATGTGGTAAGAAAAACTTGAACAATAAAACTCGTTATTTGTTCATTTATTTTTCTCACTTACTTAAGTGTAAAAGAATATTAATTCTGCAAATATAATGATTTTTTTTGTAATTTTGTAGGAAGTAACTTATAACCCTGCGCAAAACTGATGTTCTATGGAAAATATACAGGTAGAAAAATTACAAGGTGAGGAATTAAGGGAACTCTCCACACTGGTAAACGACTATTACCGACTGATGCAACCTCTGATGGAGGAGCAGCAGTTCGCGTTGCTGCGCTCCACACTCTCCGACGGATTGCGTCGCAGTCCGCGCGCTCACTCCACGCGCAACATCCCTCTTGCCAACCTCACCCTGCGCACAGCCTGCGCTTTTGCAGAGATGGTGGATCCGGATCACAACATCCTCATCGCCATACCCCTCTACCCTCTTTATCGGCAGGGACTACTCACCATGGAACAGATCACGGCAGACTGGGGTGAAGATATAGCCGGACTCCTTGAAGGTCTTGCCAACGTTTCCAAGTTCAGCAACCGCAACTCCGCCCACAACCAGGAGAACTTCCGCGGTCTGATGCTTGCACTCGCTCACGACATTCGCGTAATCATCATCATGATCGTTGAGAATCTCATACTCATGCGTATGATCAACCATCATCCCGACGAAGAATGGGTGCGCAACGTTGCATTCGAGGCCAACTGCCTCTATGCGCAGCTTGCTCACCGTCTCGGTCTCTATAAAATCAAAGGTGAACTCGAAGACCTCTCACTGAAATACACCAACCGCGAGATATACACCCAGATTGCAAAGAAACTGAACGAGACCAAACGCTCGCGCGACCAGTATATCAAAGAATTTATAGACCCGGTGGAGAAACGCCTAAAGGAAGCCGGACTTAAGTTCACCATAAAAGGACGCACCAAATCCATCTCATCCATCTGGAACAAGATGAAGAAACAGAAGGTGGATCTCCCCGGCATTTACGACCTCTTTGCCATACGTGTCATCATCGACACCCCCCGCAACAAAGAGAAACAGGATTGCTGGCTGGCTTATTCAATACTCGCGGATATGTACACCGCCAATCCCGCCCGCATGAAAGACTGGATCACTTTGCCAAAAAGCAATGGCTATGAAAGTCTTCACGCCACTGTGATGGGTCCGGGTCAAAAATGGGTCGAAGTGCAGTTCCGTACCGAAAGGATGGATCTTGTGGCGGAAAAAGGTCTCGCCGCCCACTGGCGCTATAAAGGTGGCAAGGGAGACAGCTCCGACAAATGGATGAACAATATCCGCGACATTCTCGAAACCGCCGATGCCGGTCCGATGCAACTGATGAAGAACATCAAGGCCGATGCCTTCGGTCAGGAGGTGTTCGCCTTCACCCCCAAGGGTGATTTGTTCCGCATGGCTGCCGGTGCAACAGCTCTTGACTTCGCGTTCCACATCCACACCAACGTCGGTGCGCACTGCACGGGCGCCATCGTCAACGGTGCTCACCGCAAACTTAATTACAAGATTCAGAATGGCGACACCGTGGAGATCATCACTGCCGCCAATCAATCGCCGCGCCATGAGTGGTTGAACATCGTCACCACCTCTAAAGCGCGCAACAAAATCAAGCAAAGCCTCAACGAGGAGCGTCAGCGACTGGCCGACATCGGAAAGGAGACATTCAACCGCCGCGCCAAGAACCGCAAAGTGGAAATCGATGAAGCGGAACTCATGCGCATGATCAAAAAGCAGGGTTATAAATCTGCCATCGAATTTTTCGCAGACATGGGCGAGAACAAGATAGATGCAGGAAAACTCCTTAACACATATATCGACTCCACCACACGCGAACTCGAAAGCGAACACGTATCGGCTGAAGAATTCCAACTCATCCAGCCCAAGGACAACGACCCGAAAAGCGATGTACTCGTAATTGGAGAAAAAAGCATCAACGGACTCAGCTACAAATTCGCCCGCTGCTGCAACCCCATTTATGGCGACGACGTATTCGGTTTCATATCCTCCGATGGGTCTGTAAAGATTCACAAGACTGACTGCCCCAACGCCCGCCACATTCAGGAGCGTTACCCCTACCGTCTTATCCGCGCCAACTGGAGCGGTAAAACCGGAGAGATGCTCCCTGCCTCACTGCGCGTAATAGGCAACGACGACATCGGCATCGTAGCCAACATCACCTCTATCATCTCGAAAGAGCCGAACACCATGCTTCGCAACATCTCCATCGACTCCCACGACGGCATGTTCCAGGGTTATCTTGTGATCGGTGTCAGCGACAACCGCCAGCTCACCGCCCTCATCAAGAAAATCAAAACAGTCAAAGGCGTCAAAGATGTAATCCGCATGTAACCACAGATGCGGAGAGGCAGTTATCCTAAGATGTGCATAATAATTGATTCCCCATCAGAATAGGGATAAGGAATAAAACACACAGCGAGCAGCAACAATACGAAGAACAGTATTGTCAACGCGATACTCCAGTTCACAACTGAATCAGGAATATCGCCGATAAGTTTACGCGCCTTCTCCGACCGCAATCCAACCTTTTGTTCTCTCCGATTATCTTTTGCCATTTTCTGATATCTCTTTTACTGCCCGGTTAGCTGCCTAATTCAAGCTGATTCTTCACAAGCGTATAATATGCTCCCCCTTTTGCCGTCAGCTCCTCATGAGTGCCGGTTTCCACAACCCTCCCCTTATCCATAACAATGATATTGTCAGCATCGCGCACTGTCGACAACCGGTGAGCCACCACCACAACTGTCCTTCCCTCATAGAATCTCCCTAAATTTTCCACTATCATACGCTCATTCTTAGCATCAAGAGAATTAGTTGCCTCATCCAGAAATATGAAATCCGGATTGCGATATACCGCCCGTGCTATCAGTATACGCTGACGCTGTCCCTGACTAATTCCCGATCCATCCCTGCCAATCCGGGTGTCATACTTCAACGGCAGACCCATTACATAATCATGAATTTCCGCCATGCGGGCAGCCATCTCCAATCTATCCATATCAATATCTCCATCACCCACTGCTATGTTACGCGCTATCGATTCTGAAAATATCACCCCATCCTGCATCACAACTCCACACCGCCGTCTCCACTCCTTAAGATTATATCTTTCGATATTCTCGCCCGCAATCATTATGCTCCCTTTGTTTACCTTATAATAGCCAAGCATCAGTTTTATCAGCGTGGTTTTCCCGCTCCCCGACGCCCCCACAATCGCAGTAACCTTATTGGCAGGTATCTCTAACGACACTCCGTCTATTGTGTTGATCGGAGAATGAATGTCATATCTGAATTCAACATCTCTCAATTCAATATTCTTTTCTCCGGACAGTTCCTTCAATTGCAAGCTATCACACTCCTCATTCTCTCCCTCATGAATCTCATTTATTCTTTCAAGCGAGATCTTTACATCCTGCAATGTGTAGATAAACGCCATAAGCTCTGACACCGGTGAATTCAGCTGACCTATGATATACTGCACAGCCAGCATTGATCCTAATGTCATGTCCCCGGTGATCACAGCCGAAGCAGCCATCACCGTAATCAGTATATTCTTGATCTCGTTTATAAAGACAGAACCAGCCTCCTGCCATTGTTGAAGTCGCAGCGATTTAAGCTTCACACCAAACAATTCAGCCTGTGTATCCTCCCATTCCCAACGCCGACGATTTTCACAGTCCTGCAACTTGATCTCCTGCATCGATGTGATGAATTGATAAGTCTTGTTGTTGGAATCTGCCTGCCGTTCAAACATCTCATAATCTATGACCTTGCGTTTCTTCAGAAAAAGACTCATCCAGAGACCATAGATGACACTTCCGACAATAAAAACCGAAAATATCAATCTGTTGTAGATCAACAGCACTATCCCGAAAATCACAAAACTCAGACACGAAAATATGATTCCCAGCAATTGACCGGTCAGAAACGACTGCACCCTTCCGTGGTCACTCATACGCTGCAGCAGGTCGCCCATAACTTTCGTATCAAAAAATGACATCGGCAACTTCAGCAACTTTATAAAGAAGTCACTAATCAACGAAAGGTTTATCCGTATTGAGATATGCAGCAGTAGCCAACGGCGGATAAAATCAGTGGAAACCTTACCCACAACTATAAAAAACTCACCAAGCAACACGAGCCATATAAAACCTATATCCTCTTGTCTGATACCAATATCCACAATCCACTGCGTGAGGAATGGCATTATAAGCTGAAGCACGCACCCCAAAAGCAGACCGGCTATGATCTGCATGAAATATTTGCGATATTGCATCACATATCCCCATAGGAATCTGAACGACCTCCGATCGCGCGCCACATACTCCCTTACTCCCCCGAACTTATCTGTTTTGGTAAGAAACAGAGCTACCCCCTTATCAACTCCTGCTGTCTGCGTGGAGAGCCAACCCTCTTCAAATTCCTCACGAGTCAACACTGTTTTTCCTTTTGCCGGATCTGCAATATGGAACCTTATTCCATTACGGGAAACCTTATACAAAACCACATAATGATTTTGGTGCCAATGTAGAATGCAAGGAAGCGGTGCGTGTAGGATCTCCTGCATAGAGACCCTGCATCCCACCGCTTCAAAACCAAGTTCCCGCGCAGCATCACAGATACCTTTCAGTGACACGCCCGTATTAGTGGCACGACAAAATTCAGAAATAAATTCCGAAGAGTAATCCACTCCGTAATATCCACAGATCATCCTCAGGCATGTAGCCCCACACTGCATGGCATCACTCTGAATATATGTCGGCAACTTCCCTCCCATTATTAATATAAAAAGAAGATTACGGCATACTTTGCACTTCGAAGTCTACCTTACGCACCTGTTTACCGGTGGTGAAACGATAAGCGATATTAATAAAGACTCGATTATTATCCCGGAATTGCTCATTACTCCACGAATGTTGAATCATATTAGGAGAAACAAGCCATGAGTTCATCTCTCCATTTGTTAAATGAACAGGAACAACCCATTCCGCATATACTACCATCCTATTTTTAAACAATTGCTTGCTTACATATAATCTTACAAGATCTATATTACTCCTTTGATGCTGCTGGGGTGTAACGGAAGCACCTCCCAAAAAATCATACATAAGACCTGTATATAAGTTGATTTTTTCCAACTGATGCGATATTGAAAACCGCCCTGCCGGCTTCCATATATGATTACTATATCCATTATAAGATGCTTTCTGTCTCGCCATAGACCCATCTAATCTAATAGAGAAACCACGTCCTAACTTCTGGGATAAATTAGTTCCGATTGTATAAGTCCGAGACCTTCCATTCTGATACTGTCCATACGCGTAATAATATCCTGACGCGGGATCCATTGGATCGGTATTCCGAAATCCATAAATATTATACACTCCGTTATTTGTAGCATCAAATCTACCGAAGACAACAAACTTTCTCCAGAATGTAAATCCTATATAAGCCATGTTATATAATGAAGCCTTGAGCATAGGATTTCCCTCCTGATATTTATACATATCCGTAAACTGTCCGAATGCCTGAAGCTGTGTAGCCATAGGAGACCCCGTCTGCATCAGGTAAAATGCATTGATTCGGACATCTTTACTGGGAAACCAGTTCACGTTGACTTGCCATCGGGGCTCTATTTGGGTTCTCTTTCCCGTGCCATCCGAATTTGTATATAGAGTAAAACCGGCATCTGCGTAAAAAGACCATTTTTGAGATGGATTAAAACTCAAACATCCATACAGGTTATTATAAAGTGTAGTATTTTTTGATAATACTATCCCGGAATATATATCAGTCTCCGATGTTTTATTTACGAATGACTCAGCTAAAATATTAAGTCCCCATTTGTAATTATTAAAACTTCTACCAAGATTAATTTTGGCATGGCCGTAATTTATTGCCCCCTTTCTATCATAAAGCAGTGAATAGCCATCTGTTCTATTTAGTGAATAGTGTGTCTTATATCCGGAATTCATATATGATGAACTCGCACTGAGATTCCATTCTCCTAACAAACCCTGATAGTATAACCCTACCGTATTGTTCAATACTCCCTTTATATCATCTTTTAGACTCACACCCACTTTACTTAAAAGACCTTTATCGTTTACATTAAGAGTATAATTTGAACTTACAGGAACATTATTAGAATTAATAGTCCACAATGCGGACACTTTATGTCGGTCATTAATTTTATAATCTCCTGACAATTGACCTTTTAAATAGCTATGTCGTTGTCTTCGGATAGGATCTCTCCTATCCTGTAATTCTATTGTTTCCGAGTATTGGTTCATAGGATATTCCGTAGATGAATACGTGGATGACGCACTTCGCGCCCACTGCCAATTCACAATGCCGGTTATAGTAAGCTTTTCATACATATATGTCGCATCTACGTATGGCGATATATTTGCAAAAGCCTTCCCTTTCCCATTATCCTCAGGTCTTATAGCAAACGGTGATCTCATATTTATCTCTAATCCTACGTAATGCGGTCGTGGATGATAGTTAATCAATACATCATAACCTCTGTATTGACCACCGGGACGTTCCACTATGTCAATCCTGTCAAACCTATTAGGAGACTGACGTTTGATGTAAGAAGCATCCTTCTCTATACTATCAACCAATATAATTACATTAGTAGATCCTAAATATCTGACCTCTTCCGACATCGGTTCGTAATCCATACCACTGATATTACGCAGCAACTCCCCGGCTGTATACTTCCCCTTCCGCATCTCCTCCGTCACAATATAAGAATCCGTATTTCCGCGTCTTATAACATTGCTGCGCTCCACCACCAACTCGTCAAGATCCTTTACCGTAGGCAATGAATCAACTGACACCGAATCAGTTTTGGCAACCTGCGTGGAATCTACTTGGGCTTCCTCAGCCCTAACCGATAAGTACGATAATGCAACAATCGTAAAGATTAAATATTTTGACATGCATCTTCTCATAATTACATAGAATTAGTTACACAAACGCGTATTCCTCCGCACAAAAACGCACAAATTTGCCACAAATATAATCAATTGTTAAGATATTCAAAGAATCTTTAGAAAATATTGTTATAAAATTAGTAATTCGTTAAATTCAGATAACGATTTACCAATAATTTTTGAATCTCCGCGTCTTTATTACCATTATACATACACGTCACCTTCCCATATTTATCCATCATTTCTTCCCGCCTCTTTGGACAAGGTCCCCAGCAAACAGGTAAAAATCTACACTCTACACATTCAGCTGCGTTTAACTTAGGGTCAAAAATTCCGGGTAAACTGTTACAATCCTCATTTTCCCAAGTCACCTCTCCGTCATCAGATATAATGCCGCATACATGTTCCGATTCAGGATCTGCATTATCACACTTTCCTACTTTTCCATTAGGGAAAATGCAATCGAAATATTTATAATCAGCATAACACATCCCGGTGCTCTGAAGATGAGCTTTAAATTTTGAGTCGCGAGCCAATTTTGCCAAAAGCTTTACATCCTCCGGATTAACATTTTCTCCTGATTCTTGCCACACTTTATACAATGCAATGGTTATATTACCCCTAACCTCCTCCGGAATACGATTCTTGAGATCTTCAATTATCTCATGAGGTTTAAGATTATCTTTTGTATAATTGAACCTAAGCGTGCATTGTGTATGCTTTGCGAGTTCTGCAATGTTTGAAATCGTTACATCAAATGCAGAATTACTTCCCAAAACTTTAATCTTGTTATGAGTTAACCTATCCCCATCTATTGTAATCTGATAATGACCAAATCCTAATTCTTTCAATTTATCTATTCTTTCTTTGTTCAGAAGCGTGCCGTTTGTTGTTATACTTGAAAAGAATGATTTATTTAGAGCCTCACAAAAGTCTTTTGCCCACTGACTTATTTCCAATATTCGATCATACGACAACAGAGGTTCTCCGCCAAACCATGTTAAATGAAATTGATTAACATCCTCTCTACGTAATATATATTCTATACGTTTCTTTATTTTAACTACACTTTCATCCGACAACCATTGGTTTGCATGCTCCTGAGTACAATACCAACAACGTAAGTTACACTGATACGTGGGCAATATCATGACCTCATACAAACCCGGACAACGATTAAGTTCATATTTTTTTCTTATCAATTCATTCTCATCAGTATCATCTGAAACAATAAATCCTTGATTTAACATGCGATCTATAAAATTTCCAAACTTACTATAGTTAAGATCCGGATTATCAATAATAGATACAAACGCATCCTTATTTTTCGATTGTACCTTAAAACTGGCACCCGTTATTCCATTAAAAAACAGATAACCGTCCTGTTCAGGTATAATATAATTATAATTGCTTGATCTCATGATGTTATGTCATTAGATTGAGACTTGTAATATACATATCCTAAGATAGTTTGAAGGAATCTTAGGATATGTACTTAAGTTTCAGAATGGTTTTAATTTTTACAGCCAAATGCGGCATCACTTAGTCCTCCGCAAAGTTGTATAGAGTTAAAGGTGCAACCCTGACAATTAACATTTCCACCACAACCCTGTACGTTATTGTTACAATTATTTGTGGTGTCACAGATTTCTCCAACACCGCCCACGATTTCGAGGGCTTCCATCTCCGAAAGGAGATCTGCTGTCGGTATGACAGCCAAGTCTTCTTTTCTCATCATAATTATTAAATTTTAGTTATTTTATCTAAGCAAACATTTTGCTTATTAATTCATTTGGATATATCAGTGATTATTAATTATGAACTTTACAGTTATAATTCATAAGAGTCCCAACACTTTAGATTAATTCCTAAAAATATTCTATTCCCTTGAAAACTGAGCAGTCATTATGAAATTTCTTAAATTAAGGCACTGATTTAATATAAGTTTCTGAATTTCATTATCTTTATTTGATCCATATGGGCAGATTATTTTATGATGAATTTCCATCATCTCCTCACGTCTCATTGGACAGGGACCCCAACAAACAGGTAAATATTTGCAGTTCATACATTCATGAGCATTAATACGCTCATCAAATATATTGTATAAGCTGTAATTGACTTCATTCTCCCATGATAGTGTACCATTTGATTCTATAATCCCATTAACATGTTTAGACTGAGGATTTGCATTGTCACATTTCCCAATCTTACCATTTGGGAATACACAATCGAAATTGTCAAAATCTGCATAGCAAATACCCAATGTTTGAAATTGTGGCCGAATTCCTATTTGACGTGCTAAATGAGCAAGACGGATAATTTCATTATGATTGATCTTATCACTCGCTTCTTGCCAAACCTTATAAATAAAGAAATTAATATTTTTACGAATATTTTCAGGTATTCTTTCCTTAATATCCTTGATTATATTATTCGGCTTTAAATTTTCTTTAGTATAATTAAATCTGAGTGTACATTGCGTATGCTTTGCTATTTCAGCAATATTTGATACAGAAATATCAAATGCAGATCGTATGCCCAAAACCTTTATCTTATCATGAGTTTCTCTATCGCCATCAATTGTAATCTGATAATGGTTCACGCCCAAGATTCTAAGACTTTCAATTTTATCTTTGTCAAGTAGAGTGGCATTCGTAGTGATGCTTGAGACAAAACTTTTATTCAATTCTCCACATAACTCCTGAGCCCATTTATTAATATCTTTTATAATATCATAACATAATAATGGCTCACCTCCAAACCATGCTATATGCAGCTGATTTATTTCATCTCGTTTCAAAACGGATTCAATGCGCTTCTTTATTTTCTTAACACTATCTTCAGAAATCCATTGATCGTCGTGTTCCTGAGTACAATACCAACATCTCAGATTACATTGATACGTTGGAAGAATCATTATCTCATATAAAT
Source organism: Bacteroides sp. (assembly GCA_014802175.1). Lineage (GTDB taxonomy): Bacteria > Bacteroidota > Bacteroidia > Bacteroidales > Muribaculaceae > Lepagella. The sequence continues at coordinate 16,964 of JAAVCU010000007.1, read as the reverse complement.
CAGGTCGCCGCAAAGATTCATATTTGCTTTTGATGACATCACCCTCATCAATATTGTCATTTAATACAAATCCATAATCTTTAATAAGATCTATGAAATTTTTGAAATCTTTATAATTCGCATCTGGATTATCAATAATAGCCTCGCAACAATCCCGATTCTTATTTGAAACCCGGAAGAAAGTTTCGCTTATTCCGTTAAAGAATACCGAATCATTATCGTCTTGAATAATATAATTATATTTACTGGGTTTCATATCTCCTGATTTTGCAATTAAACACAATTTGCTCTGCCCTCTTGAGGTATGCACATATACATTGTATATGTGGAAGCATTAAGCTATATTAACAATAATTTACGTCACAATAACCGTAACCTTGACCTGCACATAAAGTTAGGCTATTTATGCCACAAGACTTACAGTTCGCTCTATTCCCACATTCAGTGTTACTACAGAAAATATGCATATCGGTACAGAGATCATTAGTACAATTCCCATTTGAGCAATTGGCATTTATACAACCAGCATTCACACAACCTTCGTTGACAGGACAGACAGAATTTTCAGTTCCATTACTCATGACCCCTCCTCCTTCTATTTTTATGCTTTCTAATTCCGAAAGGAGGTCGGCTGTAGGTATGACAGCCAGTTCGTTCTTTCTTGCCATAAAAAGTATATTTAAGTTATTTACTTAGAAGAAGCAGGTCGCTTACTCTGTTACAATTCACAAATCATAATTAAAAATATCCGATATATGATTCTCCAGAAACTGCTACAATTACAGTCATGGCTCCCTTGACATAATTATCAAGATCCAGTATTACTCCATATCCCAGATTCTCTTGACCCGAGGAAACTTTCTGTAGAGTCTGATTATTGTATACTGTAACTTCCCCCATTACATCAAAATTACAGTTTACAGATAAACAATTCCCCCACAATAGACAAGTCACAGGACTTGTAATAGGATCTTTAGGACCTTGACCCACTATTTTTCCTGGATATGGTTCCACTGGAATTGAATCCGGAATTGGATCGGGCTTTCCAGGAAATGTTGTAACTTGTGCTGACAATGTCATGCTTAATAGCAATATTGTTACAACACTAATTAAAAATTTACATCTATTCATAACTGAAAAATTTATCGACAGCAAATTTATTATCTCAATATTTCTCCTCCAAATTTAGAGACACATCAAAATCTCCAACTTTTTATAATTCCTAAACAATATATATCTAATATTCAATATATTAGTTAGATCATAATATAAAAAATCTCCACTTTAAAAGTGGAGATTAAATACTGATTATCATCCTGTTAATAGAATTTTAACAAAATAACAATTGCATATTTTCTGATTCGATTTTGATTTATTTCTCTATCCGAAATTTAATTTCCGTAGTACGGTACTTTTGCTGATCTGCGTCCAATCCTCTTTTTCAATTATCCGTCTTTTTAGATCCCATTTTGCTGTATCAATTTTCTTTCGAGATTCAGCTTGCTGTAATATCATTATCGTTTCCAAACTGAATCCGGCAAATAGATACCGGACCAAACGTAACCTTGATATTCGTATTTTTGGGAAATTAATCTGAAAAATATGAATGAATCCCTTAGAATAAAGATCTATCGACAGATCTATATTACTTAAAGATTTATCTGACAAGAGAGAGTCTATTTCACTCTTTATAAACGAACTCGCATTTTTTTCTTTCTCAGTAACAAAATATAGTGCTTTACAATACTCATCCAACTTATTTAAGTTATATTTTATCATCTTTAGAAGATCTTTATTATCAAGTTCATCTTGCTTCAAATCATTTGCAGATAACTGATTTGATAAACTTTCGTATTGTTTTGACAAGTCAGCCATACGCTTTCTCAAATCAGCATTCAACTCCTCCACAAAATTCATTTGGTCTTTCAAACTAATATTTTCAACAGATAAATCGGCATTAACCTGCTCTAAATTTGAGTTCAATTGCTCGAGAACTGAATTTTCTCTTCTCTTTGATCGAATATACTTGTGGGCTACATAAATGATTAGCATTATAACTACCATCAATCCTGTGCAACTAAGCCATAATACTGATTTCTGACCTTTGAGCTTTTGTTTATAGTCCTCAGATCTCTTTTGATAGGAGTCCATTACATTATGTAAAGGTGAATTCAATATTGCTTCATTAGATGCATTTATTACGGCATCATTATATGCCTCCAATTTTACAAAAGCATTGTGGGATTGTTTTCTTCTTGCGAGAAGATACTCCATTTTAGCTATATACAATGTATCTTGTCCATAAGTAATATTACATTTGGTGGAATCCAATGCCTCTTGAGATTTTGCATAATCCCCCACATTATAATAATAAAGAGACAGCCTTCCCCAGTTACACCCCTCCATAACATAGCCGTCCGCCCGAAGAGAATCGTATATTTCGATGCTATGCTCAGGCTTTCTCAACTTATTGTATGCATCAGCTTTTGCTATCCACAATAAATGCCGTAATCTACTATTTTTACTAATTGCAACTTCATCAATTGCATCACATACATTAATGCACTCCTGATATTCTTTATTAGTATACATAGCCGCCGCCGTCATATAACCCATCCATGAAGAATATCTATTATCCGTTCCGGACTCCTTTTCATACCGGAGAAAAGCATCCCGAGATAACACCGCATATTTCTTTTGATCCGGGAAAATATATAACAATTTATAAATATCAGACAATAAGCGCGCACTCATTCCCTCGTAAAAGGCATCATTTCTATCTTTGGCTATTTCATAAGCTAAAGTAGCATAAGGTAATGATTGTTTTAAAGAATCTTCGTAATAAAAAACAAGACTACAAAAAAATACAGACTCAAGCTCTTCACGATTTTCTCGTCCGCAATAATAATCAAGCGATATTTTAATTAACGAATCATTTGTCGGATTCAAATTATTCTTATCCTCTGCTTTAGTTAGCAACAGAGCATATCGAGCAATCCGGGCTTGCGAGAGACCGACCGTGTCTATGGACTGCATGATTTTAAGTGCCGAATCAGGATGATCCATCATCAGCTCATCAGCCTTATCCATCTTACTATCAAGATCACGACTCTTGCGGTCACACCCTGTTCCGGCACAAATAAGAATCAACGTAAATATAGCATACAACAGCGTCCTTCTCATATCTCTTTGCTTTGAGAATGCAAAGATAATGAATTAAATTTAATTGATCATCACCAGATTTCTCACAATATCAAATCATAACCTCTAAAAAGGGTAGGACTTAGTGTCGGAAGCCACCGGGAGGGGGACCACCCATGCCTCTGCCACCTCGGTGGAAACCGCCGGGGGGAGGTCCCATCGGGCCGTCGCCGAATTCATCGTTCTGCGGACGCTTGCGGTTCTTAAGCGTGTTGAAGGTGTAGGAGACACCGAACATCACGTATCTTGTCAGATCGTTGTAGCGGCTGTCGGTGATAGTGCCGTTCGCACTCACAGATCGCGATATATTCTTGTTCTGTCCTAAGAGATCGTAGGCGCGTACACTCAGTGTCAGGCTCTTGTCGTGCAGCAGACTGTAGGAAACCTGCGCGTTCCAAAGCCATGTACTTGTATTGAAACCATTCGAGTAACCGGAGGTTCTGTTGAAATAGATGTCGGTATTGACCTGCAAACCGAAAGGAAGTGTCAGAGCCGCGTCGGAACGGAATCCGTAACCGTGGGTGTACTGATTCTGCTGATCGGGCAATGAGTTGGTTGCCATATTGAAATTATAGGTGGGATTCACCGACATCTGGAAGATATCGCAAGAGAAGGTCATACCCGCACTCGGGAAGAATCGGAAATTGCCTGAGCGGTTAAATTCTCCGTTTATGTAACCTGCTTGCGATGAATAGTTCAGACCACCGCGGGCACTGAATCTCCATTTGCGGTTGCGCAGGGGCTGGTTGATCATAAACATACCGAATCCGCTGAAGTTACCATTGGCATTGGCGTAGGTGGTGGTGCGCTGACCGGTTTCCGGATCGGAAATAGTCTTATTCACAACCACATTCTGCGAATATTGCAGACGCAACATCGCGTTAATTGACTGCTGCGTGTCCTGCTTGAAATTGTTGAAACGCACATTCATCGACTGGGTAAATGTCGGCTTCAGATCCGGATTACCAACCGTGATATGCAACGGATCAGACACATCCGCCACAGGCTGCAACTGACTGATTGAGGGGGAAGATGTGCGGGCGCGATAGTCGGCATGAATGGATGATGTCTTGCTGAATTTATAGCGGAAACGTGCAAACGGCGCTACGTTCCACACCCAACGTGTCTTGATGTTGCGGTCGGGGTTGATAAGATCCTCGCTACCGCTTGATGAGGGAGAAAAGACCATACCGGCATCCAACTGATAATTCTTGTTTACCTTCTTATAACCTATCTGCAACTCCTGCGATGTGAATTTGTTGCGGAAACGGTTTGAGAGATCAGTGTCATACAAGGCGTCAATCGGCAGCGAAGTGAAATCCGTGGGAATAAATTCGCCGCAGTATTCCGGCTCCGGTACATTATAGGTATCCTTGTTGGCATTATTGAAACGCATCGACGCACGATAAGCCACCTGAAAGAAATTGCCACGTTTTACATCTCCGAGTGGTTCGGTCCACGTTAGTCTCGCTCCTACGTTGTTGTTCCACTGATGATTGTCGGTGTATCGATAAAGGAACGTATCGTCATCTTCATCGGGATTGGTGAGATAATAGATGATATCGCTCCATGTAGTGGAGTGCTGCTTCGTATCGGAGAAAGAATAATTCGCCTCGACACTGAATGAACGTCCCGGTTTTGATGCGAAGTTATGGTTGAATATCAACCTGCCCTCTGCATTGTAGCTCTGACCGTGATTATACTTCCGGCTCTCGTTATTATTCACTTTTGGACCATCGAAACTCTCTTGACGCAGAAGTGTTTCGGACCACGATTCCGAATCGCGTTTATTGAATGTGAATTTCGGACGGAAGTCAAGCGTGTTGTTCTGGTCTATCTTCCACTCCATACGGAAATCTCCGCTGACATTATGTCCCTCATCGTCAGCAACGCTGCTGTCGGTGCTGAACTCATTTCGTCCGGGCTGATGATATTCTATGTTTTTATCTGTGGTGGAATGGCGGTCGGTATGTGAATAGAACACATTACCCCCAACTCGGAAAGCATCCGATTTCCCCACATTGAAGTTAACGCCGAGTTGCTGAGAGGTCAGAACACCACCATTTGAGCCAAAGCTCGAGAAGCGTCCGCGACCTGAATCCATGAATCCGAGATCGTTGATGTTGTTCGCCCCACCCACAATCGAGATCTGATTGTTGTCGGTGAAGGTCGAGATATTGAACTTACCTTCGTAGCGTTTGTCGGTGCCGTAACCACCCTGCAGAGTGCCGAACCAACCGTTCTTCATATTCTTCTTCACCGTAAGGTTGATCACAGTCTCCTCCTCGCCATCGTCAACTCCGGTGAGGCGCGCCAGATCGCTCTTGCGATCCACCACCTGAACCTTGTCTACGAGATCCGACGGCAGGTTCTTTGTCGCCATCTTTGTGTCCTCTCCGAAAAATTCCTTACCATCGACCAGGATCTTGGTCACGGTTTTGCCGTTAGATGTGATGGCTCCGTCAGAATCCACCTCAACGCCGGGGAGTTTCTTGAGCAGATCCTCTACGTTGGAGTTCGCCTGGGTCTTGAACGAACCGGCATTGAATTCGAGGGTATCCTGTTTCGCCACCACGGCTGCCTTTGTGGCGGTGACAACTGCATCCTGAAGCAATGTAGCCTCCTCGGTCATCATCATTGTGCCGAGGTCGACGGTGGTTGTGGTGTCGCTGATCTCTATTATCTTGCGGATGTCATCCATACCTACCATGGAGAGGTTCACCGTATAATTGCCGGGCTGCACACCCTTGAACGAAAAACCACCTTTGGCTGTGGTAATCATAAATCCTTTTCTGACGGAATCCGGATATTGCACCAGTTGCGAGGTTACACCCTGCAGCGGCTGACTGGCCGAATCCACTACCCTACCCTTAATCACTGCGGAGTAGGCTCCTAATGAAACCGCAGCTGCTGCAAACAACAAGGTGAAAAATTTATTCATAATTTCAGTTTAGTTTTAATGGAAGTGTCCTTTGCGTACATGAAGTTGTTTAAACTAATTTTTTATTAAGATTTACGAGATATTTTTGAGATGATTTCTTCATTTGAAGAGGTGGCAACCTTTCGGTTGGCACCGATGAAAAGGGAGAAATCATCCAAAAAGATCCGTAAAGGTTAATAAAAGATAATTTATAATCACAATTTTTACTTTCGTAAATTAGTTTAAACAACTTCAATAATAAGACTTCAAACTATCACGAAAGTTTAATTGCCTGTTAAAAAATGTTGCTTTCAGCAAAACATTATCCCTCGAATATCGGTTTAAAACTATAGGTAGATGTGGTTGGATTTGGTCTCATTTGAAATATGGCAAATTAAGAAAGGAATATTATGAAATTAGAAGAGATTGATATCGAAACCCTTAACGAGAAAGGGATCAGCGTTGAGAAACTTCAGGAGGAACTGGAAATGATTTCGGCAGGCTTCCCTTATCTGCGAATCGAAGCTCCCGCCACTGTCGGCCACGGCATTTCAGCTATCAGCGACGAACTGAAAGCTACTTCCGTAAAATGCTGGGATGAGTTTCTCGCAGCCGGAGGAGTGGTGATGAAGATGGTGCCCGCAAGCGGTGCCGCATCCCGTATGTTCAAGGATATTTTCGCATTCGTTAACGGCAAGGATGAAAAACCGTCGAACGATTTTATGAAGCATTTCTTCGACAAAATCGAGGATTTCGCTTTCTTCCCGCGTCTCAATTTCGTATGTCTCAGCCTTTACGGCAAAGGTGTTTGCTCTCTCTTCGAAGAGAAAAGATATAAGGATATAGCCAAAGCACTTATCAACAAAGAGGGTCTGAATTACGGTCACCTCCCCAAAGCTTTGCTTCAGTTCCATAAGGTTATCGGCACAAGCCGCACTGCCCTTGAGGAGCATCTGGCTGAGGGGGCAATGTATGCCTCCGGTAAGAACAAGACTGTAAACGTTCACTTCACGGTTTCGGAGGAACATCTCCCGTTAGTACAAGCCAAAGTTGAGGAGGCGGCCAAACACTTAGGTCATAAGTTCGGCGTTGATTACAAAATCTCTTACAGCGTGCAGAAACCATCTACCGACACCATCGCCGCCGCTATGGACAACACCCCCTATCGCGAGAATGGCAAGCTGTTCTTCCGTCCCGGTGGTCACGGTGCATTGATCGAGAACCTCAACGATCTTGATTCTGACGTTATATTCATCAAGAACATCGACAACGTAGTGCCNGATGAGCGTCGTGAGTCTACTGTGGAGTATAAGAAGATCCTCGGAGGAATACTTGTTGCNACCAAGCAGCGTATAAATGATTATTGCAAGATTCTGGCTAAGGGCACACCTTCTGNCGAACTGCTTGCTGAAATGCTCAATTTCACTCGCTCGGTGCTCTGCATCTCTCACGATAACGCCGACAATATGAGCGACGATGAAAAAACAGCTTACCTTCTTCGCAAGCTTAACCGCCCNGTGCGCGTATGCGGCATGGTGAAGAACGAGGGTGAACCCGGCGGCGGTCCTTATCTTGCCTACAATCCCGACGGCACCGTTTCCCCCCAGATCCTTGAGGCTTCGCAGATCGATCCCGACAACAAGGAGGCNNTGGAGATGATGAAACANTCCACCCACTTCAACCCGGTTGACCTTGTGGTTTCAATCCGCAATTANAAGGGAGAGAAATTCAACCTTCCCGAATATGTGGATAAGGCNACGGGCTTCATCTCAATCAAGAGTCGCGANGGTGTNGAAATCAAGGCTCTTGAGCTCCCCGGATTGTGGAACGGCGCCATGAGCGACTGGAACACCATTTTGGTNGAAGTTCCTGCCGACACTTTCAACCCCGTGAAGACCGTNAACGACCTTCTTCGCGATGCTCATCAGCCCAAANATTGATNATCATGAAAAAATTGTTATATACGCTTCTGATTCCCGCAGCTCTTCTGGCTTCNTGCGCACACAACGGNGCCAAGGAGCGCGAGAAGGCTCAGAACGACTACAAGCAGGCGCTGGCTGACTCAATCGAGTCAGCCAAGCTTGGCATTGATTCCTGCGAGAACCAGTTGCAGATCACTTCCGATCAGGTCAANACATGGATGCGNGATTTCACCGTGGTCAGCAATCCGCGCGAAGTTGAAAGCTACTATATCTTCAACGGATGGCAGAACCGNTATCCTCTGCAAAGTACCGGACTGGTGGCGCGAATCTCCAATGGCGAGACTCTCGAATTGATTGCCNCTCTTAAAGGATCCACATTCAATTCAATCACCGTTGAATCGGGTGAACACAGCGCATCGAGTGCTGTCGTGCCTCACGANCAGGCTCTCAATTACCGTCGCGATGGTCTGAACACCGTTATGTTCTCCGGCGAGGAGGCAAACAGTGTGGCTGAGATGATAGCTGACAATGAACTTAACAATATCACTGTCGTCTTCAATGAGAACGGTAAGGTTAAGGGGAAATGGCAGATGCCGGCTGATTACAAGAAGATGGTTTCAGCTACCTGGCTCCTATATTCAGCCCGTCGTAAGCAGATGAACCTCGAAGGCACCATGCGCATGCTCAATGCAAAGATAAATATCCTGCGCGGTCATCTCGACAANGATGGCGACAACGAATCCGCAGAGTAACTTGATNTCATAATTAAGTTCGATACATAATTAAGTTTGATGCTATGAAGAAACTTGTTATACCGATGATGCTTATCCTCGGAGGCGCGATAGCCTCCGGGGAATGGCATTTTCCCGAGAAATACACAGGNCCTGTGGAACCCACCACCGACCTCAGCTGGCATCCNGATATCCTTGAGGGTTATGAAGCNCGGTATGTGAACCAGGGGGANGCATTCGACGGACCCTGCCGCTCCACAATAGTGCGNAANCTCGCTNCCNGCAAGAGTCGNAAGGCATATCTTTATATCCACGGCTTCAATGATTATTTCTTTCAGAAGGAGATGGGNGAACGCTTTGTGGATTCCGGTTATAATTTCTATGCCGTTGACCTNCGACGCTANGGTCGCAGCTGGGAGCCGTGGCAGTACCCGTTCAATGTGCGTAAGCAGACCGAATATTTCGCCGACATCGACTCTGCACTGGCCCAGATACGTCGCGACGGCAACACCGACATAACTTTATCGGGTCACAGCACNGGAGGTCTTACAGTGGCTTATTTNGCAGCTATGAAGGGNGCGCGATCGGGTGTAGACCGCGTTGTAACCGATAGCCCGTTTCTGGAATGGAATTTCTCAGCGGTAATGCGCAATGTCGGAGCACCGGTTATTGAAGGCCTGAGCAAACTCACACCAAACGCCAAGATCAAACAGGGACACTGCGACGGATATGCATATTCNCTGCTNAAGGAATATGATGGAGAATGGACNTACAACACCGATTGGAAGATGATCTATTCTCCTCCGGTAACATTCAGCTGGGTGGGAGCAATCAACCACGCGCAGTCGGAACTGATGAAGAAAGCGTCGCACATCACAGTGCCGATCCTTGTGATGCACAGCTCGCGCAAAATCGAAGGTTGCAATTACACTCCTGAATTCAAGACAGGCGATGCTGTTCTTGATCCGGCAATGCTTCAGAAACGCGGCGAGAAGCTCGGCATCGTCCGTGAGGTATGCACTATTGACAGCGGCATCCACGACCTCATACTCTCTGAGNTCCCCCATCGCGAGGCAGCCTACGACACCATCTTCAGCTTCATCCGCCGCCACTAAACATATCGTGTAAACATATCGTGGCATTATCGGTNNACCGATAATGCCAACTCCAACAAAAAAAGAGAGAAGCGTTTGCTTCTCTCTTTTTTGTGACTCGTGCAGGATTCAAACCTGCAACCTTCTGATCCGTAGTCAGATGCTCTATTCAGTTGAGCTAACGAGCCAATCTTGATATTTGTGATTCGTGCAGGATTCAAACCTGCAACCTTCTGATCCGTAGTCAGATGCTCTATTCAGTTGAGCTAACGAACCATTCCTGCGCATCAGTTATTTCCGATTTGCGATTGCAAAATTAGTACATTTTTCCGAATCCACCAAATATTTTCTTAACTTTTTTTCCAAAAATATTTAATTCCGCATTCTCCAACTATTCCGCTGATTGGTGGAGCAACCTTATCAATCGCTATGGTAAGCTCTGTTATCTGTTGCCAATATGTTGTAACTCTTTCGGTAATGGCTACAGCCGCACTCTCCAGCAGCAACCATTCCTTGTGCATCTCCTCCTCCACTATGGCGTGGAGATCGGCATAAGAAATTGTTGAGCTAAGGTCTTCGGTGCGGAATTCTGATGCCGGATACCTGAGATTCAGATTTACGCGGAACTCGTTTCCGACCTTGCGCTCCTGCTCCGCGACACCGATATGCGCCCGGAGCAGAATATCACGCAACACTATCTCAAAGCTCTCACCCATGTCCGCCTGATTACTTTACGGGAATCTTGTCGATGCGGCGCTGATGGCGTCCACCCTCGAACGGAGCATCAAGATATGCGTCTACAATCTTCTTAGCGAGATCTGTGGCTATGAAACGAGCAGGCAACACCAGAAAATTCGCATTATTATGACGTTTAGCAAGATCAGCAAGATCCTCCATCCATGCCAGCCCGGCGCGGATCCCCTGATGCTTGTTGAGAGTAATACCGATTCCATTGCCTGATCCGCACATTGCGATTCCGAAATCGCACTCACCTTTCTCTACGGCCTCAGCCGCCGGATGAGCGAAATCAGCATAATCGCACGAATCTGTAGAGAATGTGCCGTAATCCACCACCTCATATCCCTTGTCAACCATATACTGCTTCAGGATCTCCTTCAACTCATAACCGGCATGATCCGCAGCAAACGCTACTTTTTCCATATCTCAATATTTTAATATTCTTCTCCCTCTCCTCACTACTCACTACTCACTACTCTCTCCTCACTCCTCACTACTGAAACCTCTTCCCTTTAAACGCATATCTCACCAGGAAGAAATTCACCGGCACGCAAATGGCCAACGCCGGGAGCAAAGCCAACGTCGGACCCACGATACCCTTGAATATCGCAACAAGTCCCGTCTGCATACCCATATTTATAAGGTGGCTCAATGTGAACGCCAAACCCTTCTTGGCATTTGGATTGCTCTTGAAGGTAAAGTAACTCGACAGAAAGAAATTAGCTATAAAACTGATTCCATAACTTATCAACGTCGAAACTACCGGCGTAGTGCCGACAGCATGTACAAACACCACATACATGCCATACTGAAGCACTGTGGCAAATCCGCCTACAAACACAAAACGGATAGCCTCCGCCCGCTTGTCATGACTCTTTAGTAAGTTCTCTCCTTTCATTAGCAAGTTCGTTATTGATCGAATAGATATAGTCGAGAAGTTCCTGTCTACCCTTCCCCTTTTCCGAGGAAGTGATGAACACCGGAGGAAGCTCCTCCCAAGTCTTCAGCAACTCCTTCTTATACTCTTCTACATTGCGCTCGCCGGCTACCGGTCCGAGCTTATCAGCCTTGGTGAACACGATTGAGAATGGCACTCCATTCTCACCCAACCATTCCATAAATTCAATATCAATCTTCTGCGGTTTATGTCGGATATCGATAAGCACGAAAAGTGAAGTCAGTTGCTCTCGCTCCAGAATGTAGTCTCTGATTATCTTGCCGAACTTCTCACGCGTCTCTTTTCCACGGGCGGCATAGCCGTAACCCGGAAGGTCTACGAGATACCACTCCCCGTTGTCAACCTTGAAATGATTTATAAGCAACGTTTTGCCCGGTTTCTGAGAGGTTTTGGCAAGACTCTTGCTCTTGCCAAGCATATTGATCAGGGAGGATTTTCCCACATTCGAGCGCCCTATGAATGCATATTCCGGCACATCAGTTGCCGGACATTTATTCGGATTCTCATTGCTTATCTCATATTTGATATTCTTTATATCCATAAGTAATTTGTAATTAATAATTAATGATTAATAATTAATAATTGAGCTATCCAGCTAAAGTTCTACTTAATAATTGAGCTATCCAGCTAAAGTTCTACTTAATAATTAAACTATCAAGCTAAGTGCCATTCTAATAATTGAACTATTCAGCTAAAGTGTCAAATTAATAATTATCAAATCATGGTTACTTAGGGAAATCGAGGCAATTATTTGAAGCAGACGGAGTGCGATACGCGCAGAGCATCCTTGACACTGTCGCTCGGCACCACCGCCGCCACTGTTGTCTCGGAGGCACCCGCCGATATCGCCTTGACATCTATCCCCGCACTTTTCAATGCTGCCACAATCTCGTTCCCAAGATTCCTAACATTCTTGATACCCTCTCCTACGAGAGCCACCACCGACAGATTGTCGGTCTTATCTATAGAACGTAATTCACCGGTCTGAAGTTCCGGTGAAAATTCCAGAACAAGCTGTTCGAGAGCTTTTTCGCTATCTCCCGAAGGCATAGCTATCGAGAAGGAAGATTCTTCAGAGGGCTGCGCCACCATAAACACACTTATACCATTGCGTGCCATTGCATTATACGCGCGCGAATTGATCTCCGCCACATTGGCGGTCAGCGGTCCGCTCATGGTCACCATAGCGGTGTTGTTGAGCGATGAAACACCGCGCACTCGCCCTTTGCCTACAACATTGTCCGAGATATGAGTGCCGGGTGCCGTAGGGTTAAATGTATTCAGAATCTTTATGGGAATATTCTTATGGAACACCGGATAAATCGTCGGCGGATAGATAACCTTGGCGCCGAATGAACATAGCTCCATACTCTCCACAAACGACATCTCGGGAATTATACGTGCATCTTTGATGATACGCGGATCGGCAGTAAGGAATCCATCAACATCGGTCCAGATCTCAAGCAGATCGGCATCCAATGCGGCCGCTATGAGAGCCGCCGTGTAATCACTGCCGCCTCGTCCGAGATTGGTAATCTCACCAGTGTCGCGATCTGTGGAGATAAACCCACCGGTCACGATATGATTGGTGAGCGGCAACCGGAATGTTTCCTTTATCAGCCGCTCGGTTAGCGGGCGGTCAGCGATATTTCGGTTGAACCATTTCTCTGTCTTTACGAAATCGAGGGAGTTGCGATGCTCCGCTCCGGCGATTATGGCTGCCACTATTACCGACGACATCCGCTCGCCGAAACTCACTATCTCGTCAAGAGTCTTTACAGGCAACGTCTTGATCAGACTCAGTCCCTGATAACGCTCCTCTAAAAGATTCAGCAGACTGTCCACTTTCTCCGTCACACTTCCCTTCTTATCATCGGGCACAAGCTCATTGATGATATCATGATGACGCTTGCGTATATTCACCATCTCCTCGCGATAGTGTTCGCTACCCTCCGCCGAACTGTTGGCAGTGGCTATAAGTTTATCTGTCAGACCTCCCAATGCGGAAACCACAACGATGGCAGGGGCGTCGAGGCCCTCAACTATCGCTTTCACATTTCTGAGGCTATCTATAGTGCCGACGGATGTTCCGCCGAATTTCAATACTTTCAACATCAGTTACAAATCAATTACGACCTTTGCAGCCAACTTCATTGCAAAAATACTAAAAAAATTCCAAACCATTGCCCGATTCCGTGCGTTTAATCAATAAAATTACCCCGTGAGGGTTTATGAAAACATTTGAAAAACACTATAGACTATGAAAACACACGATTATACACTATTTTTAAGCACCACCTTGAAGTTTGAGGCGATAACTCGTCGCACGCTCCCTTTGCTCAACAGTTATTTCAGCCGTTACCCTTCCCGCTCCTGCGATTTTTCCATCGCAGGCGTGATGATGTGGGTGGATTATTACGGCTATGAGGTTGCGGAAGTAAAGCATACACTCTTCATCAGAGGCATTGATCCGGAATCAGGCGTGATGCTTTATTATAAACCCTTGGGGGAGATGCCGGAAGAGGAATGGCGTCAGCTGATTGCTGAATCTATACAGCAGGGCACTACCGCAAAACTTCTCTTGCCTCTCGAATGCGATGCTGAGGACCAAGAATCCCTTACAGGGTCGGTAAGCACTGAATCAGCACTGATGGAATACCTTTATCCAATTGAAAGGTTTGTCGGTTTTGCCGGTAAAAAGATGGAGAAAAAGAGAAATCATCTCAACTATTTTCTGAAAAATTATTCCGATGCCGTGATCGAACCTGTTAATGAGCGGAACATAGATGAACTTATAGCTTTCACTGAGGATTTCGCGAATATGCACGAGGATTCCACTCTGGCTCTTTATGAGAACAACAAGACCATAGAGGCATTATCGGATTTCGCGTCTTATCCTTTCATAGGTATAGCAATACGTCTTAACGGCAAAATCATCGGTTACTCGTTCGGCGAGAAATCGGGCGACACTTTCTTCGTACATGTAGAAAAGGGTGACATCAGTTACCGTGGAATCTATCAGGCGTTGGCTTCAAACATGAGCAAAGTGGTGAACACTGCCTATCCGGAAGTCAGATACCTTAACCGTGAGGAGGATATGGGCAATGAAAGTCTGCGCAAAAGCAAGGAATCATACCATCCTACACTGTTTGTGAACAAGAGAATTGAAAATATCTCGGCAATATATCCCCAAACTCTTTTGAGAATTGCGTGATTTTATTAATTTTGCACAGAAGTTTGGAACTTCTTTATTTGCAAACATTACATGAGCGACGCAGTAGTAATCATCCCCACATACAACGAGATCGAGAATATCGCTAATATAATCGACGCTGTCATGGCATTGCCGGAGGGTTTCGACATTCTGGTTATAGACGATGACTCGCCCGACGGCACGCAGGATGCGGTGCGCAAGAAGATCGAAGAATACCACGGACGTGTTCATCTCGAATGCCGTTCTGGTAAACTCGGTCTCGGCACAGCTTATATCCATGGCTTCCGGTGGGCTTTGGAGCATGGTTACGACTATATGATAGAGATGGATGCCGACTTCTCTCACAACCCCAACGATCTGCCGAAACTTTATGGCGAATGCAAGAGTCAACGCGCCGATATGGCTATCGGCTCAAGATATATCTCTGGAGTGAATGTGGTGAACTGGCCTATGGGCAGAGTGCTCATGTCTTACTTCGCATCTGTCTATGTGCGTCTTATTACCGGCATGAAACTTCGTGACGCCACAGCCGGCTTTGTCTGCTATCATCGCAGAGTGCTGGAGGCAATAGACCTCGACAAAATCAAATTCAAAGGTTACGCTTTCCAGATAGAGATGAAATTCAAGACACACTGCAAGAAATTCAAGATTGTTGAAGTGCCCATCGTGTTCGTAAACCGTCAGTTAGGCACCTCCAAGATGAATTCCTCCATCTTTGGTGAAGCCGTCTTCGGCGTCATCGACCTCAAGCTTGGAAGCATCTTCAACCCCAAGAACTACCGCTAAAAAAGATCAGTCTCTGTAGTATTGTTGCAGATAGCAGCGCATTATGAAGTCGTAGTTGCGCTTCACAAGTTCATTATCATCACTGCCGGGGAACACCGCATCGGGCAACCACCCGTTGCCGAAAGCGAACTTCGCTAAATCTGCCGGACACTTACCCCTCACCGTTAGCATATCGAAGGCATGCTTACGCGCGTAATCCTTATCGTAATACGGATTCGCCGGATCCGAAATGCAGCGGGCCACATTTCGAGCCACCAACATACCACGCTTCGGGTTTACCAGCACCACAAAATATCCCGAATCCTTCAACACCGGTAGGTGCTCCTGATCCTTATCCCATCCCATCTTCTCCACGAAAAAGCGGTTAAGCTCCTCGTATGTAGCGAAATACTGAATCCGTTTCCCCTCATTCGCCTCTATAAACTTCCTGTAATAAGGATGCTCCTCATTACTCCCTATTCTCTCCTCTCCACACACTACTCCCTCCTCACTACTCACTAAGATTAGTTTCAGCCACTCGGTGATGAAGAGCGCCAGCGGACCGGTCGGATCCTCCATCATAGACTGCTCCATACGGTCGTGCAGCTTAGTGATATCCTCTCCCGACATCAACTCCGGATCAGACATTATCTCCGAAAGAGTCAGAGCGAAAGCAGGAGTAATCAGATAGCAATGAAGAAAAAGCCATTGACCTAAATGATAGATATCCTGCTGGTCTTCCGGATCTTTCAGGTCCAATCCTCTCGCTATATTGAAATCCTCCGGTTCGGGAGAATCCTCATAGATGGAATCGAGATAATCAAACCAATTATCGGCAAGCTCTATAATCCTTGAATCGTGAGGATATATGTCGCGCATATCTTCATAAGACATCGCTACGAAATACCATGTCAGGAATCGCACATCTTCACGATTCAGCTCGTAATCAATATACTCTTCCCCTTCTGAATGGAAAGGTATCGAAAAACCATAGAGCTTTCTGTTTGCATCCACGAATGAACGCCAGATTCCGGCATCGGCGATGATATCCTGAAAGTAGCCTGTCAGACCGAGGCTCATCCGCTTGCCAACTGCCTCCGGCACACTTTTACCCAAATTAGTTTTAGCGAATATCTTAAGCAGTTTGTTAGCCACCGCCAGATAATATTTATCGGTAGCAACCTGCTTCGGAAACGACGGCTGCCTGATCAGAAACTCCCGGATATCAATCTCCATACCAAATACTAAATTTATTATAAGTAAGTTCTAAAAATAAAACGATTAATGGGGTAAAAAAACTTGAACAATAAAACTCGTTCTTTTTGGATGCTTTGAGCTTGTCGTTCAGTCGCATAGCCCGCTATGCTCCTTCATTCCGCACTCAAATCATCTCAAAAATAACTTCCTTTTATTTGTTCATT
>JAAVCU010000006.1 GCA_014802175.1 Bacteroides sp. | reverse complement strand
AAGATTGCCAAGGGCATACGCCTTAACGATAAAGACCTTTCCTATATCCTTTTCAGAAGCTGGAAGCACGCGCAGGAGGGGAAATCCTCACTTCGTTCGGATCACAATAAGACGGGGATCTTTGNCGAGGCGGAGGATGTTGCGANACNCATAGGGACAAGGTTTGCGGATGATATGAAGAATCCCAGTTGGAAGGAGAAGGCGCGNGCGCTTACGGATACAAAAAATCCGATNCNGAANGNGACANACAATCGCCCCNNAGGACTNGCGCAGCCATNCCGAAGCACCGCGCTNTGNGCCATCTCNTNCNNAGATTTCGGATGCTGCAAAGGTACGAAATATTTCTGAATCCTTGAAAATTCTGNAAGGAAAGCTTNNGAGAAAGATATTTGAGATAATAGAAAAAAGTGGAACTAAAANTGGAACGATTTTGGGGGTGTTTCCGTGTTTTCGGGTGGTTCGGGGTGTGGTNGTGAGTGGTTGGNGNGCNAATTGTTAATAAATNGAGAATCAGAAGANTAAAACGCTAAATTNCTGGTATAAAATAAGATAGGGGTGTCGTAAAACACCCCTATCGAGATTCCACTATAAACTATATCTAACTAAACTTTGACTCGCAAACTTTCTCACGAAACCTTGAGGGTCTTATCCATATTGCTTTGTACCTATAAAACGTATGGGGTGCGGTTTAGTTGCTTTTAGATGCTTTATTTACACGAGTTTAAACTTCTATAAGCTTTGTTAACATTAGAATACCCCGCAGGAGGTGCTCTAATGTTTTCAAAGTAGGATTTATTCTTGCAGTATTATTCGGTCAGTGTTTTGGGAAGGGTAGGCATCGCGCCGTGTTGGGTGCAGACGAAGGCGGAGGTGTCGACAGCTTTATGGTGTGCTTCCTGGACGCTTTTCCCTTTGAGAATGCTGGAGATGAAGGCGGCTGTGAAGGAGTCGCCGGCACCTACCGTGTCGGCAACCTTTACCATCGGTGTGGGGAGGAAGGATACGTTTCCGGGGGTGAAAACGTAGCTTCCGTTGATGCCGCAGGTGAGGATGAGCATCTTGAGGTTATATTTGCCGAGCAGGATCCAGCATTTGTCTTGAAGGTCAATGCCGGGGTAACCGAAGAGCCTACTGATTGTGACCAGTTCCTCGTCGTTTATCTTCAATACGTTGCACGCTTTCATCGAGTTCTCTATGATCTCTTTTGTGTAGAATCCTTGGCGCAGATTGATGTCGAACACTATCAACGGATCGTTTTCAGCAGGTATAGCGTTGAGGAAGGCGTTGATTGTGTTGCGTGATACAATGTTGCGTTGCGCAAGTGAGCCGAAGCAGAAGGCTTTGGTTTCATGTGCAAGTTTACGGAGATCTTCGGTGTCGGGAATGTTATCCCATGCCACATTTTCCTTTATTTCATACTGCGGTACGCCATCGGCGTCAAGTTCTACCTGCACTGTGCCTGTTGGGTAGGGCACAGTGGCCAGATGATAATTTATTCCTTTTTCATCGAAGTTCTTTACGAGTTCTGCACCGAGNGGATCATCGCCGATTGCGCTGATAGCGAGCCCTGGCAGACCGTATTGAGATACATGATATGCGAAGTTGGCAGGGGCGCCGCCAATCTTTTTCCCATCGGGGAGCACATCCCAGAGTGCTTCTCCCATTCCGATTACTAAGTTTTTCATTTCAGTTATGTTTTATGAGATTTTTTTAATTATCGACTTAAGAAGGTTATTATTTGCGGGGTTTAGGGAGTATATGTTAAGATTTGAGATTTCGGCATTTCCTTCATTAGATGAAACATAAATAGAGGAGTATGGTTCATTCGTGAACACAAGATTCGTTATCCAGTTGCTCATTCATCCGATCATCGGTCGTTTGTCACCAGGACATTCTACCGATCTTGGACTTAACTTAGATTAAAAACTAAATATTTAGTTGAATAATTAATGAATTAGTTGGATAATTAAAAAATTAGTTGTAAATTTGCAATTGATGAGGGAGAATTCGAACTGAAGCTCTCACGGCCAACTCCTGAGTGGTTGTTTCTAATCCAAGAAAGGGACATAAGGATGAGATTGAAGGGAGGGGGTAGAAGTATGAGGGGAAGAAGGATAAGAAGAGGAGTGNGNGGAGAAGAAAAATTATTANTNACTANTCATTAATCATTAATTAAAAATATGCGAGCTGGTAGGAAAAAGCAGGTGCTGACTGAAAAGGAGGCGGTAATNATGAATTTGCTGTGGGAGCAGGGTCCTCTGTTCGTGCGCGAGATGCTCGAACTTTATCCCGAGCCGAAGCCTCATTTTAACACTGTCGCTACAACAGTCAGGATTCTCGAAGGGAAAGGNTATGTGGAGCATGAGGTGTTTGGTGGTTCGCATAGGTTCAAGGCTGTCTTGGATCGTTCTGATTTTCGTGACCGTTCGTTGGCGGAGGTTGTGCGTAACTATTTCGGNAACTCTTATAAGTCTGCTGTGTCGGCATTAGTGGAAGAGGAGAAGATTTCAGTAGATGAGTTGAAAGAGATTGTGGCGCTGATAGAGAGTAAGAATAAATCACATTAATATAAAAGGTATGATACTGAGTTACGCCTTGCGTTCCGCACTGATTCTATGTTGTGGATATTTATGTTACCGCTGGGTGATGGCAGATGAACGCCAGCATTCATATAATCGCGTAATGCTTTACCTGATTTATGCTGCTTCGCTTGTGCTCCCTTTGGTTGAATTGTCGGGAATGATNAATTCCTCGGCAANTGAAATTTCCGGGGCGATGGTTGAGTTCGGAAAGTTATCGCCTGTCGGTNTGAAACCGCAGACTAACGGATCGGGTCAATGGATAAATTATCTTATAGTAGCTCGTGTGTTGGTTATTGTCTATTTTGTTGGTGTGATGTGGATGTTGCTTGCGTCGATGAGTGGTATGCTATCATTGTGGCGTGTGATAAAAAGTGGTAAAAGAATATCGGCAGGGCGATACGTGGTGGTGATTACGAACGAATCAAATATTGCCCCTTTCAGCTGGATGCGTTATATTGTGCTTGCTTCAAAAGATTACGCTTTGAACGGGGAGGTGATAATGAAGCACGAATGTAGCCATCTGCGTCGGAGGCATTGGGTGGATCTGCTGATTGCTCAGGTGGTGATATGTCTGCAATGGTTTAATCCGGCNGCGTGGCTTCTTCGCGAAGAGTTGCGCACGGTTCATGAATATCAGGCCGATGAAGCGGTGCTCAATTCGGGNACAGATATTACCGGTTATCAGAGAATGTTAATAACAAAGGCTGTCGGCTCCCGGTTCCAGTCGTTTGCCAACAGCCTAAATCACAGTAAACTTAAAAAACGTGTAACTATGATGTACAAAGAAAAGTCATCGGCAGCGCGCCGCATCAGCGCCCTGTTACTCGCACCGGCATTGGCGGCGGGATGTTTCGCAACAGCTATTCCCTCTGTTGCGAGAGTGTTGGATTCATTTGCGGAAGTTTCTTTCGCAAATGATTCTGAAAACAAAATTACAAAAAATCCCCGGACCGAAAAAATCGAGGAGCGGAGATTTACAGTGTCAGACCAAATTGCAGATAATATTGCCGAGACAAGCAATGATATTCGCAATAATCCGGAGGAAACCACAGATCTGAATCGCTCTGCGGATAGCGGATCGTCCATGAAAGAGATTGAGGATGTGTTGCTGACAGCGGATCCCTCTGCAGAGAAAGAAGGGGATGTCTACACAGTGGCGGATCAGTGTGCGGAATTTCCCGGAGGCATGCCGGCCTTGTTTTCTTATCTCCAGGATAGTATAAAATATCCTGAAGATGCTATCGATAATAGAGAGGAGGGACTTGTTGTTGTTAGATTTGTTGTAGAGGCTGATGGCTCAATTAAGTCAGCGGAAATCGTAAAAAGTGTGACACCGACTTTAGATTCTGAAGCCCTGCGGGTCGTTAAATCAATGCCCAAATGGCATCCCGGTAAAAACAAAGGGAAGGCAGTAGCCACCTGGTTTACTCTTCCCGTTTCATTCAAACTCCCTCCCGAAGAGGAGAAGGGCGAAAAGTGATAANCTTCGCGCTTTCGCGCTCAGCANAGTCTTGCCATTGGGAATAACTCAGAAGCTCTTTGGTGTTCAAAGTCTGGCTATTGGAAATCACTTACGGATTGTTCATTTGTAATTTCGATGGCTGGCGCGAGAGTGCAAATCGGCGTAAAATTTAGAGAGAAAGGCCCTGAGGAAATAAAAATCCTCAGGGCCTTTTAGGTAAGATAAATATCCAATATAAGATCAGCTCGGATAAAAATCGGAGAATGTGTCAGATATATCGGGAGTTATTGGTTTAGCGGGGTTCGAGGCAGGCGTCGAGGGCGGCGGTGATGGCTTCGCGGTCGAGGTCGCGGCCGATGAAGACGAGCTTGATCATGCGGTCACCNTATTCTTCGTCCCAGTCGCGGCGGAGGCCGGGTTCGCGTTCCATCATTATCATCAGTTCTTCCTCGGGCGCTGTGGCGTACCATAAGCCTGCTTCTTTAAGATTTTTCTGTGTGCCTGCTTGTTCGAAGAGNAGTGACATGTCGCGGTTGTGGCTGAAGTAGAGAACACCTTTGGCGCGGATCACGTTTTTAGGCCAGTCAAGGTTGACGAAGCGGTCGAATTTCTCGAAGTTGAAGGGTTGGCGGCGGAAGTAAACGAAGGTGCCGATGCCGTATTCTTCGGCTTCGCCTTCATCGTGGTGGTGATGATGGTGATGGCCGAGAGCTGAGCTCTCTGAACTCAACCTTTCTGAATCGGGGATGCTCGTGTTTATGCTCGTGGTCGTGGTCATGGTGTTCATGTTCATGCTCGTGGTGGTGATGATGGTGTTCGTGGGCTTGAGATTCTTCTGCTTGCTCCGGAGCCGGTTTCTCAATTTCTTGGACCCAGGTGGCGGAGGTGGCTACGTCGTCGAAGTCGAAGCGTGAGGTGTTTATGAGGCGTGCAAGGTCTACATCGCAGTAGTCGCATTCTATGATCTCTGCCTTGGGTTGCAGTGCGCGGATCACGGCTTTGATCTCAGCTGCTTCTTCGGGGGTGACTTCCGATATCTTGTTGAGGAGGATTATGTTGCAGAATTCGATTTGCTCGATGATGAGGTTTTCAATGTCCTCTTCATCGATGTCGGATTTCTGTAGATCTTTGCCACAACCGAATTCGCTTTTCATGCGCAGTGCGTCGACCACGGTGACGATTGCATCGAGTTGCGGACGCTCGATGTCAGTGCGCTGAGGATTGATCAACTGCGCCATTGTGCAGATGGTTTGTGCTATTGGAGCGGGTTCGCAGATGCCACTGGCTTCTATGACGATATAGTCGAAACGCGCCGATTCGATGAGTTCGGATATCTGTTTGATGAGGTCTGTGCGGAGCGTGCAGCAGATGCAGCCGTTCTGTAGGGCAACGAGATCGCCGGAGTCGTCCTGTCCAACAATTCCGCCCTTCTGGATGAGGTCTGCGTCGATGTTGACTTCACCTATGTCGTTTACGATTACGGCAAAGCGGATGCCTCGCTCGTTTGTGAGGATGTGATTGAGGAGAGTTGTTTTGCCGCTACCGAGGTAGCCGGTGAGAAGTGTTATTGGAATCATAGTTTTTTATTTGATTTAGATTTATTCGAGCTAAAGCTCTCACGCCCGACGCCTGGGAACTGCTCTTGCTNATTATTCGAGCTAAAGCTCTCACGCCCGACGCCTGGGAGGATGCTTTTTACTTCTTCGGGGAGGTTGCTTCTTCTGGGAGGATGCTTCTCGGGAGAGGAGTTTCTTAGCTGAGGTGATTGCGGAGGGAGGGAGCGATGTAGGCGGGGAGCGAGGGATCTGATTCTATGCGGGAGAGGAGGTTGGCGGCGAAGGGGAGGCGCTTGAGTAGGCGGAAGGAGAGCATGTCGCTTTCCTCGGGGGTGCGCACTTCGCTTATCAGGGTCATGGCTTTTNCCTCGGTAATCTCGTCGGGGGGGAAGAGATAGGTGGCGAGGAGGCGCGATTCACGAACGTCAGAGTCGTTCCAAAGTGAATCAGCAAGAGCCATCGAAGGCTCTTGCTGACGTGCTATGGTTGCTATTTGCGGGATCTGAAGCCCGAAAATCATTTTATATGGCATTCCTGCTTTCCGCAAGGCATCTGCAACGATGCCGTTGCGGTAAGCGAAGAATTCTTTTTTTATCTGCTGCAACACGATTGTCTTAATTACTTATGAGATTTTGTGGTGAGGGGTGAGTAGTCGCGGCTGAGACGGAGCATCTGCTCAACGTAGTTCTCGGGGTAGGAGATAGTTACGTCAGTGATCTCTCCGGCAGCGTCATACTCGGGAGTATAAACCGGGTTGATGAATCCACGATATGGAGGTATGTCAAGCTTGGAATAGCGTTCGAGTACCTCCTTATGGAGTTTGGGATCAACCTTAACGGCATATTTCTGCACCAAGGCATTGCCGCCTTTATAGTCACCCTCGCTCTTAATACGCTGAACTTCGGCAAGAAGTTCACCGACAAGTTCACGCATTTTCGGATAATCGTTGATTTTTACGAAAGTTTTTCCACCTTTTTTAGTGAGCTCAACAACATCTTTGCCCCCTTTGCCTTTCTTCTTACCGTTTTCGAGAATCCATTTTGCGATGAGCTGACGGTTGCGCATGTGAGCTTCCTCTACATCTTTACCCGGCTCGATGCGGTTGAGCTGAGTCATCAGTCCATTGAGCATATATTTATAGTATTCCGCCTGATAAGCTGTGGGGTTGTCAAGGATGCCGAGTTCGAGAAGTTTGGGATCGGCAAGATAATAGAGNGCGAACAGGTCTGCGCGAGCCTCCTCGAGTGTAGAACCGTGTTCTTTCAATGCATCCGGATCCACTCCNGGGAGGAGTTTGCCGGAAGCGTGACCGAGACATTCGTGTAGATCGGTGTGAAGCATGTCGGTGATGTACAGGTAATCATCAAGGAGTTTGCTTGTGGGGGCATCGATTACGAATTCCTCGTTGAAGCCGTTTCCATGCGAAGCCATGTCGTAAGCCTCGGTAATGTTCTCAAGGGTAACGGATTTCGACCCGTGAGCGGCACGAATCCAGTTTGCATTGGGAAGGTTGATACCGATTGCAGTGGCCGGATAGGCGTCGCCGGCAAGCATAGCGGCAGTGATGACTTTGGCTGAGACTCCTTTCACCTTATCTTTTTTGAATCGTGGATCAACGGGAGAATTATTTTCGAACCACTGGGCGTTGGATGAAATGGTTTCTGTGCGTGCAGAGGATTTGCCGTTACGGAAATTAACGTATGATTCCCATGCACCGGTCATGCCGAGAGGATCGCCATAACTCTCAATGAAACCGTTAACAAAATCTACATCAGACTTAGTATCTTCTGCCCAGAGGATTGAATATTCATCGAAAGTGCGCAGATCGCCGGTAATGTAGAAGTCGATAAGCTTTGTGATATATGCCTTCTGAGCATCGTTTTCTGCCACATCCTTAGCTTTTGAAAGCCAGTAAATAATCTGTGAGATTGCAGGTCCGTAAAGACCGTTAAGGCTATAGTGCTGTTCTTTAATCTTGCCATCTTCCTTGACAACGCGTGAGTTGAGGCCGTAAGAGATCGGGGTGGGATCGTCGGCTTTCTTGATAGAGTTGTAATATGCCTCAACTTCCGCCTGAGTCACGCCATCGCCATAAAGATTGTTGGCAGAGGTCACGATCACATCCTGTGTGCCATCTTGGTTAACACGCTTTGCCATAACCGACGGATCGAAAATTACCGGAATCAGCACATTCATAAGCTCCTCGCGCGTCTGGCCTTCCGCGAGCGGAAGACAACAATCATGAATGCCTGCCACCTGCTCCTCGAAGAAAGCTTGAGAGAATTCGGGCTGAAATTTATCTGTTGAATAATGGTGATGTATGCCATTGCCGAACCAAACCTGTTTCAGGTATTTCTCGAAGGCTTTGAAATCTTTTGAATTGCGATCACCTTTATAATGAGTATAAATTTTCTCAAGGAGCTGGCGGATCTGAAGGTTGTATTTACCATTCTGATCCCAAAGGATGTCGCGACCCATCTGTGCAGCCTGCGACAGATAGTAAAGCATCTTTTTCTGATCGAGGGTAAGACGGGAATATTCGGGCACTTCATAGCGGAGCACCTCAATGTCTGCAAAGCGATCTACATGAAAATTGAAATTTTTATCTTCAACGGCATTTGCAGCAGTGGTAGCCAAAGTGGCGATCATAAGTGACGGGATTAGTTTATTCATTTTTAGTTTTTGTTTTTTCAGATTATTCGACATAGAGAACGAGACCTTTAAGGTATTCACCCTCCGGGTGAGAGATATCGACCGGATGGTCGGCGGGCTGAGTCAGCTGGTGAAGGATACGCACCTTGCGACCTGATTTGGCNGCAGCNGTAAACACAGCCATACGGAACATATCTTTGGTAATGGCCTGAGAGCAAGAGAAAGTGAAGAGAACTCCACCGCTCTTGATTTTCTCGAAAGCGCGGGCGTTGAGCTTGCGGTAGCCGATGAGTCCATTCTTGATTGCTCCCCGGTGTTTGGCAAACGCCGGAGGATCAAGAATAATCAGGTCATATTTATCTTTCTCCATATCGGAGAGATATTTGAAAGCATCCAGATCGTAGGTGTGATGACGGTCGTCGCCNGGGAAGTTGAGCGCAATGTTGGCATCAGTGAGGGCAACGGCTTTTGANGAAGAATCGACAGAATCGACGCTCAAAGCTCCACCCCGCATCGCATAAACCGAAAATCCACCGGTGTAACAGAACATATTCAGCACCTTGCGACCCTTGGCATATTTCTCCAGAAGTGCGCGGTTCTCGCGCTGGTCAACGAAGAATCCTGTCTTCTGACCTTTGAGCCAGTCGATGTTGAACTGCAGACCGTTTTCGAGNGCGATATTGCCGTCATAACTGCCTATGAGATATTCGTTGTCAGGATCCAGATGNGCCTTATAAGGAAGAGTTGTGTCACTCTTGTAATATACGTTGCGGATGCGCGCATCAGGGAGCATCGTAAGAGCCTCGGCAATCTTGTGTCGGGCGAAGTGCATGCCCGGAGAATGCGCCTGCATCACGGCTGTGTCGCCATAGATGTCGATGACGAGTCCGGGAAGGAAATCGCCTTCGCCGTGNACAAGTCGGAAACAGGTGTTGTCCGGGCGAATCAGGCCGAGTGTGCTGCGCAAAGCCCATGCACTTGTTAGGCGTCGCAGGTAGAAATCCTCAGAGATATGATCTGTGTTGAAGTCAAGAATTCTTACGGCAATGCTGCCGATCTGGTAGTGACCGGCACCAAGCACATTCCCTTTCGAGTCAACGACGCACACCTCATCGCCCTCTTCCAATTTCTCGGGGAGGTTGGCGATAGCGCCTGAGAACACCCAGGGATGATGTCGGAGCAGAGAATCCTCTTTGCCGGGTTTCAGTTTTATATTTTTCATTTCAGCTTTTGATTTTCTTACTTAGCTTTACTTAAAAAGACGCACAATGTCCATGCCATTGGCATATATAAGGAGGAGGATGAGAAGGGTCATACCTACGATCTGAGCACGTTCCATAAATTTCTCGCTCGGCGGNCGACGGAAGATNACCTCATAAAGGAGGAACATCACATGTCCGCCATCAAGTGCCGGGATTGGCAGAATATTCATGAAAGCGAGAGCAACGGAGAGGAACGCGGCNATGTTCCAGAATGCAATCCAGTCCCATTTCTCGGGGAAGATGGAACCGATGCTGCCGAAACCTCCGATGCTGTTCGCCCCCTCCTTGGTGAATACCATTTTCATGGACTTCGCGTAAGAAGTGAGCCGTTCAGTACCCATCTCNACTCCGCGAGGTATTGACTGGAAGATATTGTATTTTATCTCTTTTGTGTTAAAGAAGGCAGAGGGATTGATCTCCAAACCGATACCCATCTTGGAATTAGANGATAGAGCCACAGGNAGATGCAGAGTATCGGTTGACGCATCGTTTTTGCGAAGCACGGTTAGATTAACCGTCTTATTGTCATGGCCGGGGAGAGTGGCAAGGAATTCATCGAGCGATGCGGTAGGGATTGAATCTATGGCGATGATCTCATCGCCTGTCTTAATGCCGGCTTTGGCGGCNCCTTCGCCCGGTGCAACCTGTGTTACACGCGTAGGCATACGATAAGTGAAGAAATTTATCATAGCCGTGTCGCTCTTGGCTTCGTTGTCAAGGGCGAAAATGAATTTATCCGGAATTGCGATGGAGACGGTGTCGGAGCCGTTGCGAAGCACTTTTACCTCCTTAGCCTGGATAATCTGCATTCTTGCCTCAGCGGGGTTGTCGAGATCGTGACCATCGACACTTAAAGGTATATCGCCATTATGGAATCCTATCTTACGGGCTTCGCCAGAATAGGAGAAACCCATCTTAGCNTCNTGCACGGGCACATATTTTTCGCCTGTGGCGAAAACGATGCCGGCATATATGAGTATCGCCAAAAGGAAATTGAACAGCACACCGGCGATCATGATAAGGAGGCGTTGCCAAGCCGGTTTTGAGCGGAATTCCCAATCCTGAGCGGGTTTCTTCATCTGCTCGGTGTCCATGGACTCGTCGATCATTCCGGCGATTTTGCAGTAACCGCCTAAGGGAACCCAGCCAATGCCGTATTCAGTATCGCCCCAGAAGGAGCTTTTCTTTTTTGTTGCGGGGGCAGTCTCGGGGTTTTCGGCGTTTTTAGCCGATTTCAGCATTTTCTTTTTGCCGAAGCCGCCGATATACTCCTTGGGCTTCCATTTGAAAAGCTCGGTAAGCGGATTGAAAAAGATATAAAATTTCTCAACTTTGACACCGAACATGCGGGCAAAGAGGAAATGACCGAATTCGTGAATGATCACCAGAATGGCGAACGCGAGGATTAGCTGGGCAGCTTTGATGAGAAAAGTTTCCAATTTTTTTAGTTTTTAGTTTTTTAATACAGGCGGGAGCGGGGCTCCCTGAACGCAACCGCTTCGCGATTGGGAGGCAACGGCCGGCTTGCTTGCTTTCGGGAGCGGGGCTCCCTGAACGCAACCGCTTCGCGATAGGTGGGCAACAGCCGGNTTGTTTGCTTTCGGGATGGGCTCAATTATTAATCATTAATTAATTCTGCGGCCAGGGTGCGGGCGGCGGTGTTGGAGGAGATGAGGTCGGCAAGGGTTACGTCGGCTATGAACTCCATGCGGTCCATAACTTTACGGACAAGTCGCGGGATGTCCATGTAGCCGATCTTGCGTTTGAGGAAGGCATCTACGGCTATCTCGTTGGCGGCGTTGAGCACACACGGAGCGTTACCCCCTTTTTCNATAGCCTCGAATGCGTATCGGAGTAATGGGAATTTCTCCATGTCGGGGTGCTCGAACGAGAGGGTGGCGTAATGCTCTATGCGCAATGGAGGGCGGGAGGAGGTGAGTCGTTCCGGATAGCTCAGTGCGTAACGGATCGGCAGGTGCATATCGGGTGTGCCAAGTTGCGCCTTGACGGATCCGTCGGCATATTCAACCATTGAGTGAACTATCGATTGAGGATGAACCACGATCTCGATGTTTTCCGGCGGGCAGTTGAAAAGCCATCGGGCTTCAATCATCTCGAATCCTTTGTTCATCATGGTTGCAGAGTCGATGGTAACTTTAGCCCCCATATCCCAGTTGGGGTGACGGAGTGCATCTTCAACGGTGACTTTTTCCATCTCCTCAAGCGATTTGGTGCGGAAGGGTCCGCCGCTTGCGGTGAGTATGATCTTTGTCATCTCCTTCCGGCATTCGCCTTGCAGACATTGGAAAATTGCGGAGTGTTCGCTATCGACCGGTATAATCGATGCTTCTGGATTCTCTTTAAGCAGTTTTGTTATGAGTTCTCCTGCCACCACCAGAGTCTCCTTGTTGGCCAATGCAATTGTTTTGCCGGCTTTGATGGCATCAATCGTGGGTATGAGCCCGCTGTAACCGACCATAGCTGTCACTACGATGTCTACATCCTGACGCGTAGTGGCTCGGGCAATGGCATCGGGTCCGGCACCAACCTCTATAGGTAGGTCGGCAAGAGCCTCGCGCAAATAGGGGAGAAGCTTCGGATCAGCAATGACCACATGAGCCGGCATAAATTTGCGAGCCTGTTCGGCAAGTAGCTCCCAATTCTTACCGGCAGTGAGCACCACTGCACGGAATCGTTCGGGATGCTCCTCGATGATGTCAAGGGTCTGGGTTCCGATCGAACCTGTCGAACCTAAGATAGCTATCCGTTTAATATTATTGTTTGTTTCTTGATTCATTCCTGATTGCTTGATAAATTTGATCTTCAACCTTAGAATTTACCTCTGGGAGCCTCGAATGGAGTGCTTTGCGCACCGGTGGCGTCCGGACTCCCTATGTAATTGTAGGGTATAAGAGGCAAACCGTTATGCCACATCATCACCTCTACGTATCGTTGTCCTTTTGCATCGGGGAGTGGGGAGGCTCCGAGGATTTGACCTGCCTGCACTGCATCGCCGGTGGAAACCATGGGAGATGCGATGTGGGATATTCTTGTTACAAATCCCTTTGCGTGCTGCACGATTACAACATATCCGCGTTCGCCTGCCGAGTAATATGTGGCGAGCACCGATCCGTCTGCCACATTCTTGACGGCTTCATCGGCAGCCAGCGCCACCACGCCTTTCTCTTCGTTTCGTGATGCGGAAGTGAATACCGCGGAATCGGCGATGGGAGAGAAAATCATACCATCTGCAGCCAGCGGGGCGAGCACCGAGATATTGAAACGCTCGCGCTCCTCCATAGCATCTATGAATTTGCGCTCAGCGGGCGATGTCGGAAGAAGAGAATCGGTGGTCAATTCGCGAACGCTCCCTGAAATAGAGGCTGAGTCGACGGGTATCCTTCCGGTGTCGAGCACGCGGAGAACATTGTCTATATACGCCCGGTCCTGCTCGTAGACTTCAAGAATTGAGTCGAGTCGCAGGATGTTATCTTCCGTGGCAGAGCGCTCGGATTGCTTAAGATATCCGGGAAGGAGAGTGCGCAGCGGAGTGATCATTACTATAATCGAGCCAAGGAAGAGAAATAAGACAACAATTCCCACCACCGCGCACCATAGCGCAGCAGGGGAGATCGAGAAGTCGACAATTCTTTCAAGCTTTGACTCATTCTCGATGTTGAAACGATATCGGGGATGTCTCTTCATCTTATTTAATACGCGAAGTTAATGAAAATTAGTGAGACTGAAAAGTGTAAAAAGAAAGAAAATTTTACAAAAATCGGGAAAGTGTGTAAACAAAAATTTAAATAGCGTTGTTAGAAGTATAAAATTCCTAAAAAAGCAGATTAGGAAAAACAAAAATTACAAAAAAACAATCTTAAATTAATATTTTATGAAAACAAATCTTTACTACACATTGGCATTACTCGCCGGCGCATCAGCATTCGCAATTCCGGCAAGTGCACAGGATGTTATCGTTGACGAAACAACCGTTACTGAGTTTACATGCGATAACACCACTCATTACTTTTCAAATTGGCGCAACAACTGGTTTATCGAAGTTGATGCAGGTATCAACCAGCCGTTTGTAGAACGCGGTCAGATGGCTTCTCCCGGCGAGAATGTGAATCGCGAAAAGATGACTCTCACATACGGTTTTGGTGTAGGTCGCTGGGTATCTCCCTATTTCGGATTCCGTTTGAAAGCATTAGGCGGCGCCCTTCACTGGAACACACCTATGGCATCAGCACCCACATTGGGTTGGACCCGTGCACAGCATGTTAACCTTCAGGCAGAGGTAATGTGGGATATGTTCAACTCACTTGGCGGAGTTAATGACAACCGCGTATTCTCGATCATTCCGTTTGTAGGTCTTGGTGGAGATGCAACCTGGAATTATCGTAACAGTCTCGGTGGCGTTCCGGCAGCAACCAACGCTTTCCGTCGTGATGGCACAGCAAAACGCGTTCAGTGGACACTTCCGGTTTCCGCAGGTCTTCAGTTCCGTCTCCGTCTTTGCGAATATGTAGATTTCTTTGCTGAGGCTCGCGCAACATTCTACGGCGATAACTGGAACAATTACGTTGCAGGTAATTCAATTGATGCAAACGTAGCAGTTCTCGGTGGTTTCAACTTCAACATCGGNGGTCGTCACTTCGGACAGTTCAACCAGTGCAACTATGTATCTGAAATCGCAGCCCTTAACGGTCAGGTAAATGATCTTCGCGCACAGCTTCTCGCAGCTGGAGCAGAAGTGGCAGCCCTTCAGAGTCAGCTTCCTTGCCCCGAACCCGTGGTACAGAAGAATTGCAACAACGCACCTCTCATGACTACCGTTCGCTTCACCATCAACTCAGACAAGATCACACCCGAAGAGCAGGTTAATGTCTACAACATGGCAGAATGGATGAAAGCCAACCCCGATCAGAAAGTAGTCATCTGTGGTTATGCCGACAAGGATACCGGTACATCAGAATACAATATGGATCTTTCACAGAGACGTGCAAACGCAGTTGCTGACGAGCTCGTTAACACTTACGGAATCAACCGNAGCCGTCTGACAGTGAAGTATGACGGAAGTGCAACTCAGCCTTACAGCACTAACGACTGGAACCGTATCGTAATCTTCTCTCAGGATTAATTATTGAAAAGAAGTAAAGATAGATAATATTATAATTCTTCGTAACGACAGGGGACCTCGCTTCGGCGGGGTCCTTTTTTGCGNTNAAGGGTAACGCTCCGAGCCGGGAGCGTTACCCTTCAACGCGTGACCGCTGAGCGAGGGTGGAGGGTGGCGGCTGGCTGGCTTTCGGGAGGGGACTCCCTGAACGCGACCGCTGAGCGAGGGTGGAGGGCGGCGGCNGGCTGGCTCGCTTTCGGGAGGGGGCNNCCTGAACGCGACCGCTGAGCGATTGGGATTTATCGGNATTTATTGTCGGGATTTATTTGATTATATAAAAAATTTTGATGAAAAAATTTTGATGATTTAAATAAAGTTTGTAAGTTTGCAATGAACTCAATGCGTAAATTATGTGCAGNGAGTTTACGGATATGTCTTTTTGCCATAAAACTTNAAATCAAGTGGTGAGAAGGTAAGTAAAGCGATAGATAATTGGAAAATTACTCTAACCAAAATCAAAATATTATCATGAATATCAATGAAATCATGGCCAATCTTGAGGCCAAGCACCCCGGAGAGAAAGAGTATCTCCAGGCAGTAAAGGAAGTTCTCCTCTCAGTGGAAGAGGTTTACAACCAGCATCCCGAATACGAGAAAGCAAAAATCATAGAGAGAATGGTTGAACCNGATCGTATCTTCACCTTCCGTGTAAGTTGGGTTGATGATAAAGGAGAGGTTCAGAACAACATCGGTTATCGCGTGCAGTTCAACAACGCCATCGGTCCCTACAAGGGAGGTATCCGTTTCCACGCATCAGTAAACCTTTCAATCCTCAAATTCCTCGGTTTTGAGCAGACATTCAAAAACGCGCTCACTACGCTCCCGATGGGTGGCGGAAAGGGAGGCTCTGACTTCAGCCCGCGCGGCAAGAGCGATGCAGAGATCATGCGATTCTGTCAGGCCTTCATCCTCGAACTCTGGCGCAACCTTGGTCCCGACCGCGATGTTCCGGCAGGAGATATCGGTGTAGGTGGTAGAGAAGTTGGTTATATGTACGGAATGTATAAAAAACTCGCCCGCGAGAACACCGGTACATTCACCGGCAAAGGTCTCTCATTCGGAGGTAGCCGTATTCGTCCGGAGGCCACAGGTTTCGGCGCTCTCTATTACACAGTGCAGATGCTTGCCGACCTCGGCACAGATATCAAAGGAAAGACAATCGCCATCTCCGGCTTCGGTAATGTGGCTTGGGGTGCTGCAACCAAAGCAACAGAGCTTGGCGGTAAGGTTGTGACAATCTCCGGTCCTGACGGTTACATCTACGATCCCGAAGGTCTTGATGCAGAGAAGATCGAGTATATGCTCGAGCTCCGCGCATCAGGCAACGACATCGTGGCTCCTTATGCCGACAAGTTCCCCGGCTCAACATTCTTTGCCGGAAAGAAACCTTGGGAGCAGAAAGTGGATATCGCCCTTCCTTGCGCAACTCAGAACGAGCTTAACGGCGACGATGCAAAACAGCTTGTTGAGAATGGTGTGCTTCTCGTAGCGGAGGTTTCTAACATGGGATGTACTCCCGAGGCTATCGACACCTTCATCGAGAACCGTATTCCTTACGGTCCCGGCAAGGCAGTGAATGCCGGTGGTGTGGCAGTGTCAGGTCTTGAGATGACACAGGATGCAGAGCACCTGCAGTGGACAGCAGAGAAGGTTGACGAAATGCTTCACCAGATCATGCACGACATCCACGAAGCTTGTGTAGAGCACGGCACTCAGCCCGATGGCTATATCAACTATATGAAGGGAGCGAACATTGCAGGCTTCCTCAAAGTTGCCGATGCAATGATGGCTCAGGGAATAATCTAATAATCTGTAAGATTAATATAATAGAGAAGAGGGTTGACTCATTTTCGAGTCAACCCTCTTCTCTATCGTTCACTTGTCGATGCGCTCACTCTTAATTACAGAGGTGTGAGATAAGAGCTATATCAAGTATCTCTTCGGCTGAGGAGACGATATGGTCGGCATAGGCGCCACGAAGTTCGGAGATAGGGCGGAACCCCCAGCTTACGCCTACCGATTCTATGCAGGCACGGCGGGCGGTCTCCATGTCTACGGCAGAATCACCCACATACAGCACGGCGGATTTCGGCGTGGGGTGTTCGCTGAGCACTGCAAACACGATGGATGGGTCAGGCTTGGTGGGGCGTTCCGGAACTTGACCGAGAATTGCAACGAACGGTATTTCCGGGAAGAAGTGACGCACTATCTTCTCTGTTGCTGCCTGATATTTATTGGAAGTGACAGCAATTCCGATACCCTTTTCCGTCAAGGTTTGCAGGAGTTCCGGAATACCGGGGTAAGGCTTGGTGTTATCCGTGCAATGATTGTCGTAATATTCCCGGAACAATTCAAGAAGCCTGTCGATAGTTTCGGGGTTTGCATCGGGTTCCGCGCGCTCAATAAGTTTTCTCACGCCGTTTCCTACCATGTAATTGTAGGTGGACAATGCATGCTCAGAATAACCCATGGAGCGGAGAGCATAGTTGCAGGCATCGCCGAGATCGGCGATTGTGTTGAGCAGAGTGCCGTCAAGATCAAATATAACTAAAGCTTTCAATTTAATTAGTAATTAAAAGTTGGAAATTAGCAGTTAAAATGGATAGCCGATGGAGAAGTGGAAAGAGTGGTCGCGTCCCCATCGGGGATGGATAAGGGGCCACGGTTCAGCTCCTATGGCGGGATTTCGCGCTTTCATACCTAAGTCGAAGCGGAGAAGGAAGTATGAGAAGTCAAGTCTGATTCCGGCACCATAGGCTCCGGCAAGTTCCTTATAGAAGGAATTAAACTTGAACATTCCGTTCGGTTGGTTGGCATAGTTATGAATGGTCCAGATATTTCCGACATCCACAAACAATGCGCCTTCAAGAATCCAGAAGAGTTTGGCACGATATTCCACGCTCAAATCGAGGCGGATATCACCGCATTGGTTAATGAAGTCACTGACGGAATTTGAACCCGGGAACCGCCCGGGACCGAGTGTGCGCACGTCCCATCCCCTCACACCATTGGCTCCGCCTCCATAGAAACGTTTCTCAAACGGCAGAATCGAGGAGTTTCCGTAGGGCACACCTACTCCCATACCTGCATGGCAAGCCAACGAGTTGCGGGTGTCGAAAATGTGCAGGTAGGAGAAATCTCCGTCAACTTTTGCGTATTGGGAATAATGGATGCCGAACACCTTGTATGGATTCTCGTGGAAACTTGAGCGGTGATTGCATATACTGCTTAAAGCGAAAAGGAAATTGCCCGCCACCTCAGCATTGACACGAACAGTGTATATGTTGCGTTGCAAAGCGCGGTGCCAAGGCGCGGCTTGCCGTTTGTTGGTGTGATAAAAGCTATAGCCCATCAGCATAATGAAATGGTCTTCATAGCTATATCGCAGCAACGGATTGTCGGGTGCAATCTCATCAAGGAAATCGTTGGTGCTCTCCGGCAGATACACGTAATTTATGTCGACCGGGGTGAATGTGTGTCGGTTACGGTTAAAGCGTTCCGACCACTTGTAGCTCCAGCCGGCGGTTGATATGATTCGGGTATATTCCGGACGTTCCTGATAATTCATGGAGACGTGAAACTCGGTGGTGGCTTTGATTCGGCGTTTGAACTCCTCTTTCAGGAATGGAGCCTTGAACTTTGGGAAATTGATTCCCGCTTCGGCTCC
Organism: Bacteroides sp.; assembly: GCA_014802175.1. Taxonomy (GTDB): domain Bacteria; phylum Bacteroidota; class Bacteroidia; order Bacteroidales; family Muribaculaceae; genus Lepagella. The sequence continues at coordinate 48,879 of JAAVCU010000006.1, read as the reverse complement.
CAATTCAAGATAACGGTTATGAATCAGACCGCTCAGATTCCCACGTAAAGATTCGTATGATCCGCGGATTTTTGTAGTTAGAGTCTCCGATCCCTTGGCAATGTTGCGGTGAGTGTAGGTAAGAGCCGCAGCCACCCCCAGGTCTCCTTCAGAATTAGTTCCCTCCAGCTCAGCCGAGAAACTCTGACTCTTGCCCGGGGTCAGCAGAATATACGCATCGAGAAAGCCGAGATCGCCAACATTCCCCACCGGGATAAAACGGATATTTATGAACTTCAGGATTGAAAGGCGGCCGAGAGCTTTATAGGTCTCGTTTACGCTATGCTCGGTGTAAGGTCTGTTTTTACGGATAAAGCAGTTTTCATTGAGCACACCCGGACGCAGATACTTATCCTTTCCGTATAAGATGGTAATATCTTTATAATTGACTGTGTCGTTGGCCTGATAATGCACGAAATCCTCGGTAATGCCCGGATTGTAATCCATCACATAATATATATTTCTTACGAAATATTCCCGATGCGTATCGATAAGCTGTTGAGTTCCGGCATTGCGTGCCGGCTTCACCGTCATGGTCAGATCCACCTCCTTTGAGCCCTCGGTGGTGTCTGCATTAAATGTAATGAACTCCTTGCCGAACGCGAAATAACCTCTGTTGCGTAGTCGGCTCAGAATATTCTCACGTTGCATTTCGAGCAGGGAAATATCGAGCGGATCGCCGGGCGCGATTGTGAACCGCGTGGAATCCTCCATCACAAGTNTGCGGATGGTATCGTTAGGGAACTCATAAGCGATCGAACGGATAATATGGGGTGTGCCCGGATCGAGATTATAAGTCACCTTCATCTTCCGTTTCTTAGCGTTGGCAAGAGTATCGATCGAGACTTTCGCCTCAAGAAATCCGGCGTTCTCCATCGCTTTCTGGAGCTGCTGTGCATCGGCAGCAGACTCCTCCGAATTGAAAATCACCGGAGGTTCACCGAGTTTGCGTATCCATCTGTTATACCACTTGGTGGTGTCTTTCCCCGACATATTGTAGATTCCAAGGCGGAATTTCGTAGACCAAAGCATCTTATGGTTCGGTTGCTGCCTAACATAAGAAGCCAATTGCTGCTCCTGCAATCTGCCCGTAGTGTCGTTGACATTGATCTTAACCTCATCAAGAAGATATTTCCCGACAGGCACATGGCGCGACGAGGAACACGAGGCTAAAATCAGGATCGCGGTCAATAACGAAACAATCGGAATATGTCGTGCGGGATGCTTCATTTTTTACCGAAATGTGGATCAATTTTAACACAAAAGCATACGCTGAATGTAGCAACGCAACAAAGCATCACGAGCCAGAAAAAATTCACAAATCCCTGCGGACCTGCCATGCCGAAGATGTTGTAATCGGCAAAAATATTGTGAAGCCAACCTGCAGCCATTCCTGGCAACATCATTCCCAAAGCCATGAAGGCAGTGCAGAAAGCATAGTGCGAAGTCTTGCTTTCGCCACGGCTGAAATATATCAGNTAAAGCATGAACGCCGTGAAGCCGAAGCCATATCCAAACTGCTCTATGAATATTGCTGTGCAGATAAGTGTGAAACTCTGAGGTTGAAACATAGCCAATCCGCAGTAGAACAGGCAGGGGAGGGTGAGAGTAAGAGCCATAGGCCANAGCCATTTCTTGAGTCCGCCNCGTGAAATGGCAATACCTCCGATGATTCCGCCGGCAAGCAGAGCCACAACCCCTACCGTTCCGTTAATGAAGCCTAACTGATAAGTGGATAAAGCCAGACCTCCCTCGCTTCGAGGCGAGATAAGAAACGGCTGCACCAATTTGAGACACAAAGCCTCCGGNAAACGGTAGAGAAGCATGAAAAGTATGGCGGAGAGGATGTGAGGCTTGCGGAAAAATGTCACGAACGTGTTGGCAAAATCTCGCAGAATTGTTTTTACAGTCACCCCCGGAACCGGACGGTCATTCTCTGCCCTCGGCATGAACCGGGTNTGGTANAGNGCTATTGCGAGGAACACAGCGCCCAGAAGCAGGAATATCCAGCTCCACGCTTGCGAGACATCGCCCGATTTCTCTTCAAGATAACCGGCAAGCATCACGAGTCCACCCTGACCCATNAGCGACGCAATGCGGTAGAAAGTGGAGCGCACCCCGACGTATGCCGCCTGCTCATGGGCAGACAATTCTATCATGTAATATCCGTCGGCAGATATATCGTGTGTGGCTGAAAAGAAGGCGGTAAGCCAGAAGAAGATGAGTGTCGATGTAAGAAAAACCGATGTTGGCAGGAAGAAGCCTACCGATGCAAGAGTGATAGCCATCAGAAACTGCATGGCTATGGTCCAACCTCGTTTTGTCTTGAACAGGTCAATAAACGGACTCCAGAATGGCTTTATCACCCACGGGAGGTAAAGCCATCCGGTAAAGAAAGCCATTTCCGCCAAACCGATCCCCATTTTATGATAGACAAGCACCGAGAGGGTGTTGACAGCGAAATAAGGAAGTCCTTCAGCTATATATGTGGTTGGTATCCACCACCAGGGGGATCTATGTTTCATACGGTCAGTTGCTATTGAAGTTGTTTAAACAGCTTCACTGTTTGAAATGCGCTGTAATCTCCTCGGGAAGAGAGTCTGCAAATGCGGTTTCCGCATAGATGCGTTTCACCACTTCCGCATCAAGACGATCGAAATCCTCTTCGCGGGGCACAATCAGGAGNCCNGCCATATCTACGGCTCCGGGGCTGATCACGAATCGTTCACCCTCAGGGAGATGATAAAGCGACGGACGGTGNGCGCGTCTTGGCACTATTGCGATCCTCAGCTTTCCATCTGNATCCGAAATCCAGAAGAATGCGTTGACAAGTCCGGTATCCTTCTTACCGGTTTCGGCATCCACACCGAAAGCGTCCATGACTTTAGCCAGATTTCTCATTCCTTCCATGTCCGGGCTTATGACTGCCGAGAGGAAATGAAAAGGTAGGTTCAGNCCGAACTCCTCACTGCTTTTCCAACCCGGAGCATCTGCCGGGTGATGTCTTTCGCACAATGCCACGATCGGTAATTCCGACTTCAGCATGGCCTGGCAATGGGCGTGATCAGGGGCTGATGCTCCGGCGCGCGCCCCGTTGTAGAATATTACCAGATCGGGAGCGTTTTCCGCCATCGAAGCCATCTCTACAGGGATCTCGTTTTGCGGACGATGATCTGAGCTGACTATTGTGAAGTGGACGGGAAGTATAGGATACGGATTAACCAAAAGGTGCCAACCCTTCTCCGGCCATTCAATTTTCAGCTGCTCCTCCGGACGGTTCTCATCGCAGAGGAAACAAGGGCGGGCACTTACCGATTTGGCATCGACAGCAGCACCGGTGGAGCGAATGCGGGCAGGGTTCAGCTGAGCCGAGGTGTTGAGATCCCAATCGCCAACCGGTTTTCTACGAATATCGCGCAGACGATCGAAATTGCTTTTGGCCTCCTGCCATGCGAGCAGTTGCCCTTCGATGAAATTATTAATATCTTCAATCGTCATCATCATCGAAATCAATGTCGTCCAAATCAATATCGTCAAGGTCATCAATGTCGTCGAAATCATTGTCCCAAGGCATAGGGTTCATGATACCGTCAATGAATCCGGGCGGAAGGGTCGGGCGCGGGCGATTCTGCATATTGTTGCGAACGCGAGCCATCAGCTCTATGGAGCGCAGACAATCCTTATAACTGTGATTGGCATTGCTCTTTTCTATCGATAGAGCTGCGTCCGAGTTACCCTCCCATCGGCGGCAGAGATAAAGCGGAGTGTAGATTCTGCCAATATTATACTCGCGACTGATTCTGAGCGCCATCGCATAATCCTCGCCATAGCTTACATTCGGGAAAAGGAAGCGGCGGGCAATCGGTGTGAAGAATGCACGCGGCGCACCAAAGCCGTGAATGCGAAGAGCGTTGTTAGGTCCATTGGTATCGGTCCATTCATCATGGGTTATGATGCCGGGTGGTAAAGGATTTCCATTGAAATCTACCATTTCATAGCTTCCGATAACCATCGCATAATTGCCGGAGTGGAAATGATTCACTATTGCGGTCAAAACATTTTCGGAATTATAGAGGTCATCGGAATCGAGCTGAACGGCAAATTTGCCGCAATGCTCCGAGAGCAGCGCTTTATTCCAGCAGCCACCGATGCCGAGGTGCTCGGCTTCCTCCGCCTTTATTAGCACAAAGCGCGGATCATTGATATTCTCCAGCAGTTCGCGGGTGCCATCGGAAGAATCGTTATCCACCACAATCACATTGAAATCGAAATCACATTTCTGCGACAGAGCCGAATTGACGGCATCCATTATTGTCTTTGCGCGGTTGCGCACGGGAATAATTACGGAAGCCTCGACCGGAAAGCGTTCGGCCTTATAATCCACGGAGCAAGAGCCAGGGGCAATTAGTCCGTCGATCTGGCGCAGATGTTCGGTCAGAACCTGCTCCATCTGCAGCTGATACTCCTTGTTGCGCGGATCGACATAATCGTGCTGCTTATCGCCACTCTTCCTGTAATCCACCCTTTCGGCAGTGTAAAGATACTCAGGTATCATAGCCATAAGTTTGCCGATTGTGACTCTGAGACGCAGTGCATACCATCCGCCGTCAAGCATTTTGGACTCTTCATCAGTAAAATCCTCGGTGGCTGAGAGCACATCGGCTGTATTGAGAAGCACCAGCGGACCGAAATCAAAATCATCGCGGACCGATCCGGGCTGATAGTCTATAACGGGATGAGGCACTATCGTTCCATCGGAGTTTTTCTCGCGGTAGTAGGAGTAGGTCAATGTAGAGTCGATCTCCTCGGCAACCTCCGTGAGGCGATGCACACAATGATCGTCGAGAGTAATCTCGCGATCATCGAGCCGCACAAGCACATACTGCTCAAGCGGCATACGGAAGATCTCTTCGCGGAGGTCATTGACTGTGGTGAAGCGAATTATATTCATAAATTCTTAAATTACTTAGTTAGAGAGGAACCGAGCCATAAGACGATCACGTTCCGACTGGTCTGTGATGGTCTCGAAAGGAACGGAGAGTATGATATTATGACCCTTGCCGCGCGGGATAAAATAACCGGCGGGGGAGTTCGTGTCGGAGAATGTGTAGATAACCTCAGCATCAACACCGGGTGCGGTTGTCATTGCATCCGGCTGCTGCACAATGTAGCAATCCTCGTTCAATGTAGAGGAATACTTCACCGATCTGCCATCGGTGCTGCGGAGTGAGCCTGATCTGCTTACTGACACTGAATCAGGAACCACACCCATCACAACTTCGCTGAAATGACGGTCATCGCTGCCATAGCGGGGGGTGAACAGATCTGAAACCACATTCTCTCCGGTGATCATCAGTTTGCCACCCTTGTCTGAGAAAATCTGCAGCTGACGCTCCAATTCGGGAGTGAATGTGCGGTGATTGACACCGCTCTTTCCATTTCCGACCACTCCCGCTTTCTGTTTGCCGAGGATAAGGTCGAGGGCTTTGTAATCTTCCGGTCTTACGGCTCCACTTTCGATCGCGCCAACAGATGCCGACACGAATCCGTAACCGGCATTTGCAATGGATTTGCCGTGAACGGCGGGGTAATCGAACGTGTTACCGGCAATGATCTGAGTCACGGCATTGCTTGAACTTCTACCGAACGATTCCCCTGCATTACGGTTGAACTCCATCTGCGGGCCGGTGAAGGAGATGTCGCGGATATATGGCACTCCGAAATCCTGATCGGACTTGAACCCGGCAGAAGATCCCTCTTTATATTTCTCGGGTCCGCTCACTCTGGTGAAACCGTTGACCACGAGCACAGGATCTTTNTCGGTCGGAGCCTCACGCAGAGCAAGGGTCTCGGAGGGGAACGACTGTCCGCCTGCATTGGCGGCAATCACGCGGAAGCTGTGGATCTCATTGTCGGCTACTTTCAAGTCGTAGTGAGTGTTTGATGTTTCACCGATTTTGTGGAAACCCAACTCACCTTCGTTGCGAGCCAGGATGATATATTTGTCAGGCATGGCAGTCTCCTCCAGTTCGTCGGGGGTAGGTTGCCATGAGAGTCTGTAATGGTTTTTCTTTTCGCGTGTGATTGCGAAATTCTTAACGGGGAGGGGCTGGATAACNACTTCTCGATCCTTACGCTCACCNAGGAATCGGGCGATACCTTTATAGATGGCACGACCGACCGTGAAGCGGAATCCGGGGTCGAGTCCGTACATCATATCNGCGAAATTCTGGTGGCTCATAAGTTCGATGAGTGTTGTCGGCACTTCCGGCACACGGGCCTCTACGTAGGATTTGTCCCACATCGATCTGCGNGTCCACGAGGGCTCGTATTCGCGTCGGATATCCATAGTGATCTGGCGCATGATCATATCGGTGAGCATACGTGAGTTTATACGAGGTGTTCCGTCGCGATAGCTGTCNCCATTCTGCGTGAAGTAGATTCCGAGTGTNCCGACAAACGAATCGTCGGCGCGTTTACCGGCATCGCTGTGTAGNGCGAAAGCCATATCCACCGGAATGTTGAGACCTTCGCGGTTAGGCAACACGCGAGAGCCCCCGGCAAGGTAATTTACCCAATGTCCGCGCGAGGTATAGTCATCTTTATAGTCATCNCTNCCGTGATAAGGNGAATATACACTTTCAGGGAAACCTGCCCAGTGCAACCAGTATCTTGCGCCCTCAAGGAAGCGCGGCATTCCCGATGTGCGGAACGACGGCACTCTTGTCGGAGTCGAAGCTCCTGTCACAGTCGGGTCGGCAGGGGAGGAGGTGCCGGTCACAGTCGGATCCGCCGGCATAGATGTGTCGGCAGTGTCGTTCTCTTCNNTGTCGGCGNTGTCATCATCCTCTTCCGATTCGTTGTCGGCNGCATCCTCATCTTCCTCTTCGCTCTGGGCGCTTGCAGAATTGAGGTCGCTTTCCGGAGTGGAAGGATCGTAGTATATGTCAGATCTGCGGTCGGAACGGGCAATATTACCCATTCCGCCACCTATCTTCACTGCATCGGCGGTGATTACCAAACCTTCACCCTTCTTCGAAAGATTTGAGAGGGTTACGATCGGTTCCTTGTCGCTGTAACCTTTCGTGAGCGGGAATGTGCCGAGGTAGATCCATGTGCCACCACCCATTGTCTGGTTTACGAGAAATTCACGTGAGCCGCCCGAATAGTTCACGGTGTAATGAGCATCGGGAGCTGAATTGGGGAACGATTTATAGCTGACGTAAACAGCATACTCCCCATCTTCAGGTATGTCGGCATACCAGGCGGCTACCGATGGTTTGCCGCTTGTGATTGTTGAAGTCTGGCGGTATGTTCCATTCTCGAACGGGTTCTCGGTGTCGCGGAAATCGGGCAGATCATAGATGAAACCTTCAAGATCGCCGGTGACCCAAGGCTTGGAACCGGTCATCTCTTTGTAGTAAGGTTGAGAGAAAATCTGCCCCGCCTCGTTTGTGTCGTTATCCACGATCACTTCATGGCGGTTGACATCCCTTTCGCGCGGAAGCATCACGTAAGCTCCGGCGTTTTCAAGCATCGGCACTACAAAGGGGAGGATATAACTCATGGTGTACGTATCCTCAATCGACTGGAAGAGGAAAGGTCTTTGCCAGCACCAAGCTCCTGAACCGGGCTTGAAATATCTTCCGTGGGAGTGCCATAGGGCAATAATATCGTTTTCAAGACCTTTGGTGGGATGCACGAAAGGATTCGCTTCCACAACAAAAGGGGGATTCTTACGGAATTGTTCGGGGAGTTTATCGACTTTGGTGATGTAATATGCAAGTGATTTCGAGCCGACGTTAAGCGAGATGCGGTAGTTGGCAAGAGAATCGGGGAGCGCCATGGAAACATGATGCGACAGAGAGTCGATAAGCTCACGGGTTACCGGCAGGTAGGTGAAGTTTTCATTCAGCGACACTCGGGCTATACGCGAAATAGAATCACGCTTAACACTATTCACACGCAATCCGCCCGGATTCCATGCCGAGGGAATCCATGCGAGCAACCGGTCGTTGACAGTCAATGTCAGCGAATCGTTAGAAGGCACTTCCGGTGGGGGCGTCGGAGTGGATTTTACCACACGACGCGAACTGCTGCTTTTTTTTCTTGATTTGGAGGAAGTTCGCGACTTGCGAGATTTTTTTGATCTTGAGTAAGAAGCTGAAGTTCTTGTTTTTGACCTTTTCTTGGCAGCGTAGGAGTCTGTTGCATCAAACGCTGCTATTGCTACTGTAATTGCTAATAAAATATATAAAAATCTGCGAAATTTCATTGGATTCTAAGTTGTCAGACTACAAAATTAATTAAAATGCGGGTGGTTTGCAAGTGCAAATTAATGTGCGAATGCTACTTTTTAAAACATTTTAAAAGGATGTGACTAAAATTTGTTAAATCGCAATTAATATGTTAACTTCGCAAAAGAATACACTTTAAGTAAGTTCAAAAAATAAATTAGATATTTCTTATTAAACTTAAATAAAAGATGGCAACAAAACCATTCCATTATCAGGAAATGTTTCCACTTGGTCCGGACACAACTGAGTATCAGTTGGTGACCAAGGATCACGTAAAGGTGGAGAACTGGAACGGGCATGAGATGCTCGTAGTTGAGCCCGAGGCTCTTACACTTCTGGCTAATGTGGCTTCGCACAATTGCTCGTTTATGCTCCGTCGCGAACACAACGAGATGGTAGCAAAGATCCTCAACGATCCGGAGGCATCGGAAAACGACAAGTATGTTGCGCTCACCATGCTCCGCAATGCCGAGGTGGCTGCCAAGGGTGTTCTTCCTTTCTGCCAGGATACGGGTACTTCAATCTGCGCCGGTTACAAAGGTCAGCAGGTATGGACAGGTTGCGACGATGAGGAGAAGATTTCAGAAGGTGTTTACAAGACTTACACAGAAAACAATCTCCGTTACTCACAAAACGCACCTCTCACCATGTACGACGAGGTCAACACAGGTTGCAATCTTCCTGCTCAGATCGAGATCCATGCTTGCGAAGGTATGGAATACAACTTCCTTTTCGTTGCAAAGGGTGGTGGCTCTGCAAACAAGACCTATCTCTATCAGGAAACAAAAGCTATCCTCAACAAAAAGACACTTGTGCCTTTCCTTATCGAGAAGATGAAGACTCTCGGCACAGCTGCTTGTCCTCCTTATCACATCGCATTCGTAATCGGCGGCACATCGGCCGAGGCTAACCTTGCAGCCGTTAAGAAAGCATCTGTTAAGTATTACGACAATCTCCCCACCAAGGGTAATGAGTACGGACACGCATTCCGCGATGTGGAGCTTGAGAAGGAACTTCTTGAGGCAGCTCACAACTTGGGTCTCGGTGCGCAGTTCGGTGGAAAATATTTCGCTCACGACATCCGTGTCATCCGTATGCCGCGTCACGGAGCATCCTGCCCTGTAGGAATGGGTGTAAGCTGTTCTGCCGACCGCAATGTTAAGGCAAAAATCAACAAGGATGGTTTGTGGATCGAAAAGCTCGATGAATTCCCCGGTGAGCTCATCCCCGAATCAATGCGCAATGCCGGCGAGGGAGAGGTAGTGAAGATCGACCTCAACCGCCCGATGGAGGAGATTCTCAAAGAGCTTGACAAATATCCGGTATCGACACGTCTTTCGCTGAAAGGCACAATCATCGTAGGTCGCGACATCGCTCACGCCAAGATCAAAGAGCGTCTTGATGCCGGCGAGCCCATGCCCCAGTATCTCAAGGATCATCCTATCTACTATGCAGGTCCGGCCAAGAAGCCCGAGGGTATGCCTTCAGGATCATTTGGTCCCACAACAGCCGGACGTATGGACTCATACGTAGATCAGTTCCAGGCAGCAGGCGGCTCGATGGTTATGATTGCCAAGGGTAACCGCAGCCAGCAGGTAACAGATGCTTGCCACAAGCATGGCGGCTTCTATCTCGGTTCAATCGGTGGTCCGGCTGCGATCCTTGCCAAGAACTCTATCAAGAGCGTTGAGTGTCTTGAATATCCTGAACTCGGCATGGAAGCTATCTGGAAGATTGAAGTTGAGGATTTCCCCGCATTCATCCTCGTGGACAACAAAGGGAACGACTTCTTCAAACAGCTCAAACCCCGCTGCCCGATGGATTGCTCAAAATAAAAGAGTAAGCAAATAACGACAAAAATTAAGGAGCCGCTTAAGCAGCTCCTTAATTTTTTTGTCGTTTGAGTTGTCAATATTAATCTTCGGGGAGATCCTGAGGTTCTTTCGGAAGGGTGAAGTGAAGGGCAGCCCAACCGAGCACACCGGCGAGCAGTGAACCTACGAGGATTCCTAATTTGGAATCGTTAAGGAGCATTGAGGTAATCGGATCGCCTGCACCGAATGAGAGGTTGGCAATGAAGAGAGATACGGTGAATCCGATGCCTCCTAATAACGATACGGATGCAAGACTCCACCAATTTGTGCCTTCAGGCATCGGCGCCCATTTCAGAAGAATGCATATCGCGGAGAAGAGTAATATTCCCAGAAATTTACCTCCGACGAGGCTGACGATGATGGCAGGTGCGATTCCGTGGAAAAGCTGACTGATTTCCATATCGCCGAAGAAAATTCCGGCATTAGCGAATGCGAAGATAGGCACAATAAGGTAGTTGACGAGCGGATGAAGGGAGTCTTCCATATCCTGCAACGGTGAGATTACTTTATCTGAGGCGGACTCGATCTCCTTCAGCCAGTTCATCTGCTCCTTGTTGAGAATGGTNCGCTTCACAAGTTTGTCGTCGTCTTCATGAGCGAAATATCCGATATTCTTTCGNATTGTCTTGATGTAATTTTTCGGAGCATAAACCGGTTTGGCAGGCACNCAGAACGCCACAAGCACTCCGGCTATTGTGGGATGAATTCCGGCATTAAGGAAGCAGAACCATACGATTGCTCCTAACGCCACATAGAATATCTTGCTCTGGATACCTAACTTGCCTCCGATAAACAGGGCAACCAGAACACAGGCAGCCCATACGAGCAGCATATAATCTATATGAGAGCTGTAGAAGATAGCTATTACAAGAATGCCACCGATATCATCGACCACGGCAAGTGTGGTGAGGAACACTTTCAGTCCGATAGGCACCCGGTTGCCAAGCATTGCAAGCACACCGAGCGAGAACGCGATGTCTGTGGCCATTGGGATNGCGGCNCCGCTTGCGTATGCTGTNCCTTTTGACATTATATAATAGATAAGTACCGGCACTCCCATACCTCCTATTGCCGCTACGATCGGTAGCAGCGCATTGCGGAAGGATGANAGCTCGCCAACCAGCACCTCTCGTTTGATCTCCAATCCGACGGAGAAGAAGAAGAGTGCCATCAGCGCATCGTTGATGAACGCCATGATCGACATTGGATGCCCATGGTGGCTGAAGAGGTTGAAGCCTCCGACCTGCAGAGCCACTTCGTGATCCCAAAGTGACTGGTAGATATCTCTGGTGAATGGGAGGTTGACCACGAGCAGAGCCATTGCNGTAGCGAAAATCAGCACGTTACCACCGTTGGCGTAGTTCTTGATAGTCTTCCTGGCCGTAAAAAATACAGAAGCCATCTTAGTTGATTAATAATTAATGATTAATAATTAATAATTGCTTGAATTAGTTTTGACTGAACAGGATAATGATTAATAATTAATAATTGCTTGATATTGGTTTAGACCTTGTCTTGTCTAAATAACTATTAATCATTAATTATTAATTATTAATTAAGGTGNGGGTTAGGCGGGATTGGGGTCGTTGCGGTCGTCGAGGAGTGCGAAGAGCTGCTCGGAAGCGGCTTTGGTGTTCACCTTCTCTATCTTNTCGGTAACAGTGCCTGTCTCGTCAGTGACGAAAGTGGTGCGCACTATTCCCATATATTCCTTACCTGCCATCTTTTTCATCTGCCATACGCCGGCAAGTTCACAAAGCTTGTGTTCAGTGTCAGCCACCAAGGGGAACTGCAATTCAAATTTTGTAGCGAATTTTTCGTGACTCGCCCCGGAATCTTTGCTCACGCCAATCACCTGATACCCCATATTCTCAAATATGGAATAGTTATCGCGGAAGCTGCAAGCNTCAGCCGAGCAACCGGGTGTGTTGTCTTTGGGATAGAAATAGATGATGAATTTCTTTCCGGGATAATCAGAGAGCTTGATCTCTTTCCCATCTTTATCGATCCCGAGAATGTCGGGGAATTTGTCTCCAATGTTCATAGTAGTTATCAGTTATAGTTTATTTATAGCAGTTGTAGCTATTATAGCTAATAAAAGCTATAATAGCTACATTATATTTAACGCCTGAAACATCAATCAAGTTTAAGGACAGCGAGAAATGCTTTTTGCGGAACCTCGACTGAGCCGATTTGCTTCATACGTTTCTTACCGGCTTTCTGTTTTTCGAGGAGCTTTCGTTTACGCGAAATATCACCGCCATAACATTTTGCAGTAACATCTTTGCGGACCGCCTTGATGGTTTCGCGTGCAATGATCTTGGCTCCGATCGCTGCCTGAATCGCGATGTCGAACTGCTGACGCGGNATCAGCTCCTTCAGTTTCTCGCACATGCGTCTGCCGAATTTCACAGAGTTCGCCTCGTGGGTCAGTGTGGACAACGCATCGACGCTTTCTCCATTCAGCAGNATATCGAGTTTCACGAGCTTTGATTCTCGATAGTCGTGGATATGATAGTCGAAAGAGGCATAACCNTTNGATATACTTTTCAACTTATCGTAGAAGTCGATAACGATCTCACCGAGAGGCATGTCAAAGGTAAGCTCCATACGGTTTCCGGAGATATATTCCTGCTTCACGAGTTCTCCGCGTTTGCCAAGACAGAGGGTCATGATCGGTCCGATGTAATCGGCCTGGGTGATGATTGTGGCGCGGATNTAGGGTTCCTCTATATGGTCGATAAGAGTGGCTTCCGGTAGTCCGGAGGGGTTGTGAACCTCAATTTTGTTACCNTTCTTGTCATANACGAAATAGGAAACGTTCGGCACGGTTGTGATCACATCCATATCGAATTCCCTGCCCAGACGCTCCTGAATGATCTCCATGTGGAGCAAGCCGAGGAATCCGCATCGGAAACCGAATCCCAAAGCGGCGGAAGATTCCGGCTGGAAAGTAAGGGATGCATCGTTGAGCTGCAGTTTCTCAAGCGANGCGCGGAGGTTCTCGAAATCTTCCGTTTCGATAGGGTAGACTCCGGCGAACACCATCGGTTTCACCTCCTCGAACCCTGAGATTGCTTTCTCNCAGGGGCGGTTAACATGAGTGATGGTGTCTCCGACCTTAACCTCTTTTGAAGATTTGATGCCGGAAATGATATAGCCGACATTGCCGGCGGAAAGTTCCTTGCGCGGCGACAAGTCGAGTTTGAGCACACCAACCTCGTCGGCGTGATACTCCTTGCCGGTNGCCACGAACTTCACAAAATCATCCTTGTGGATTGTGCCGTTCACAATCTTATAGTAAGCGATGATGCCTCGGAAGGGGTTGAACACCGAATCAAAGATAAGGGCCTGAAGTGGAGCTTCNGGATCTCCTTTGGGAGCGGGNATTTTCTCAACAATGGCGCGCAGAATCTCATCCACGCCCATTCCTGTTTTTCCGCTGGCACGAAGCACATCGCTACGGTCGCAACCCAACAGATCCACGATCTGATCCTCAACTTCATCGGGATTGGCGCTGTCAAGGTCGCACTTGTTAAGCACCGGTATAATCTCCAGATCATTGTCGATAGCCATGTATAGGTTCGAGATTGTCTGGGCCTGAATCCCTTGGGAAGCATCTACAATAAGCAGTGCGCCCTCACATGCGGCTATGGAACGTGACACCTCATAAGAGAAATCGACGTGTCCGGGGGTGTCAATGAGGTTAAGCACATATTTTTCCCCGTCGAGCTCATAATCCATCTGGATTGCATGGCTCTTGATCGTGATTCCACGTTCGCGCTCCAGATCCATGTCGTCGAGCACCTGAGCCTCCATATCTTTACCGACAACGGTGTTGGTACGTTCCAGCAGACGGTCGGCAAGAGTGGATTTGCCGTGGTCGATGTGGGCTATGATACAAAAATTTCGTATATTCTTCATCTTCTTTACAAGTCCTATTGTATTTCAACCTGCAAAGTTAATAAAAAGTTTTCTAAATGGGAAAGTTAATGCGGAAACGGGTGATGGAATCCGGGTCAGTGCGGAGTGTGAATGAGCANCCATGTTTGTGGAGCACGTCGGAAATAAGTGTTAATCCCAATCCTCGTCCGGAGCGCTTGGTGGANAAGAAGGGGGTGAAGAGTTTGGCGGCAGTCTGATCGCTGATCGCTTCACCGTTGTTGGAGATGCAGAGCGATCCTCCGGATTTCTCTCTTAAGGATTCGATGCGTATGAACTTATGCTCATTATTTACCGGATCAATACTCTCCACTGCATTTTTCACTATATTCACTATAACCTGTTGCAGCAGAGAGATGTCTGCCGACACAATTACAGAATCTCCGTTGAACTCAAGTTGCACGTTTTCAGGAATCATGAGCCGGAGGAAAGGGAGCATCTTCCGGATCTCTTCGTCGAGATTGATATGAGTAAGATTCGGTTCGGGGATTCGGGCCAAGTCTGCGAATGCATCAATGAAGCTGCACATCTGCGATGATCTTTCGCGGCAACTATCTATTGTATCGGTCATCTCATCATCTCCGGTCATCTCATCTGCCAAAATTTCCAGCACCGACTGCACGCTTCCCATTGTGTTGTTGACTTCGTGAGAGATCATGCGGATCACCTTCTCGTAGGCATCCTTTTCNGCCTTGCGCACTTCATCGGTCAAGGTCTCTATCATATAGAAATGTCGCCGGAATCCATCTTGCATAAACCAAAGGTGATAACCNCGATAGAGACGTGANCCATCAAGGCGTATAATCTTGCTTTCNCCGGAAGGGATCGAACAGAGATCCGCGATCACAGGGGAATCTATAATCGTCATCGCCTCTCCCTTCAACTCAATATCGGGGGATATATCGGCGATACGGCGTAATGCAGGATTGACCATCGCTATCTTGTCATCGAGATTGAGCATTATTATGCCCATAGGTGAAGCGTCTACAAGTAGTTTCATGAAAGAATCTTGCTCGCGAATACGCAACCGCTCGTTTTTCAAGCGCGTCATAAGATCGTTGAAAAGCGTCACGATCTTGTCCGCTCCCGGTTCTCCGACCTTGATCAGACGGTTGTTGAAATCCTGTGCCGCCAACAGATCCAAACCCCTGCGCGCCACAATCACCGGCTTCACCGTGCTCCGGTATAATAACCACAGCAGAATGAGCGATAGCGCACCTATGCCCGCACCCCACCATCTTAACGGTGACGGGAGATTAATGAAAATTATGACAGCGAGAGCAGTTGTCAATAAAACTATGAGAGATAATAGCAATCGAGTTCGCATTTCGGGCGTTTAAGGAGTTTAAAAAGGATTGTTAGCGGGATATGCCATGTTTCTCCATTTTTCGGTATAATGCCTGACGTGTGATGCCGAGAGCTGTCGCGGCTTTCGAGAGATTCCAGTCGTATTTCTGCAATGCGTCGGCGATGGCTGTGCGCTCAAGGTCTTCGAGAGTGGAACCTTGCAGGGAGGCAGCGGTCTGTTCCGGAATACTGTCGGAACATTCCAGATCCGCTTTCTCAATCGTCTCCCCATTGCACATAAGCACGGCGCGTTCTATCATATTCTTCAGTTGGCGCACATTCCCGGGGAAGGGGAGTCGTGTAAGATATTCGAGCGCCTCATTGGAGATAGAGGGCTTGGCAATGTTGTGATGCTCTGCGGCAGTCGCGATGAAATGACGAGCTAAAAGGGGGATGTCGTCACGGCGTTCGCGAAGCGGCGGGATATGCAGCGTAATCAGATTGATGCGGTAGAAAAGATCTTCGCGGAAGGTGCGCTCCTCCACCATCTTCGGCAGGTCGGCATTGGTTGCGCAAATCACGCGGATATCTGTTTTTCGCGGACGACTCTCGCCAAGACGTTCGAATGTGTGTTGCTGGAGAACGCGAAGCAGCTTCACTTGCGAATCGTGTTCGAGATCCCCGATCTCATCAAGGAAGATCGTGCCTTTATCGGCAAGTTCAAAACGTCCTTTCCGCTCCCCGACGGCTCCCGTGAATGCTCCCTTTGCATGACCGAACATCTCGCTTTCAAAGAGGGAAGTGGAGATGCCACCCAGATTCACCATAATGAACGGGGCATTCTTACGCAGGCTGTTGGTGTGTATGGCATTTGCTATAAGCTCTTTGCCTGTTCCGTTCTCTCCGAGAATCAGCACAGGAGCATTAGTGCGGGCAATACGCTTCACCTTCTGCATAAGATCTCGGATTGCCGGACTGTCGCCAACAAATCCGCACCGGTCAAAATCATCCTTTCCGTCGGCTGTATTCACAGGAAGTGAGTCATCCTCGGAAGAGCGTGAGGAGAGATTGATGGCTGTCTCTATTCGCTGGAGCAGCAGAAGATTATTCCAAGGCTTTGTGACGAAATCAAAAGCTCCGTATCTCATCCCTTCCACTGCCAGCTCAATGCTTCCCCAGGCTGTGATTAGAATCACAGGCACATCGGGGCAGAGAATCTTCGCGCGGCGCAACAAACCGATACCCTCCTCGCCTGTGGTGGAGAGGGTATAGTTCATATCCATGATGATGAGCTGAAGGGGAGTGCCGCGCATAATCTCCACGGCCTCATCGGGAGTTCCGGCTGTAAGCGTCTCATAACCCTTACGTTTCAGCATCATCGAAAGCGATTGCCTTATGGCTCTGTCATCGTCAACTATAAGAATCATAGCTTTCTCTAAGAGTGTGTTTGCTTTGACAAAATTAATAAAAAGTTTTGAATATCTCGGGATCAGTATCAATGTCGCACGAGTTGGCATAATCCCAGAGAGTAATGCTTCGGATCTGGTAATAATAGTTCCAGAAGCGGTAAAGCTCATTGATGAANTCCCGGCGTGCCTCATCCTTGCTGACACGGGAATCGTTCAGGTCGAGAGTGGAGATCTTTCCGATCATGAAAGTCTCGACATTGGCTGAGTAGCGTCGGGCAGCGATCTCGTCGGCGCGTCGGCTAATCTCCAGCTGTCGCATCTGATTGCGGTATCGCTCCACGAGTATGAAGATATTCTGGGCGAAGTCGGAGCGCTCCTGACGCAGTCGGCTTTCAGTTACCTCGCGGTTACTCTCCGCCACTTTCACCTTGCCGCGCCGCCGTCCCCAGTCCAGGATAGGTATTTCGAATCCAATCTCCACAACCTGATTGTCTTTCAACGGGGCGTAGGCTCCGCTGAATTTATTGTCAGTGCCGGTGTAGCCGATTTGCGCGAAGAGGGATATCTGACGAAGATTACCTTTTGCTTTCGCCACTTCGTAGTCGGCCTCAAGCTGTCGGCGACGGATATTTGCAGCAAACTTATTTCTCTCCAAGGCTTTTTGCAGCGCATCATCGTAGGTGATATCTGCAGTGGGCACAGCAGCCGGAGCCACAGGTATGATATCCGTGTCTTCGTTGAGATCGAGAAGGGTGCGCAGTTGAAACATAGCGCTCTTGCGGTCGCTCTCGCAATCGGTAAGCTCCGATTCTGCATTCAGCAGGTTCAATTCCATCTGCAGGAGGTCGTTACCGCTGATGCGACCCATCTCACGTTTCTCTTTCGCCACATTATATAGCTTCTGCGCATTCTCAAGGTTTTGCGCGGCAATCAGCTTATTCTCATCCGCCATCAGAAGCTGAAAGAAATAGGAGATGGTTTTGATAGCCACATCCTCTGTGGCGGAGAGGAATGCAGACTTGGCCTCGTTATATCTCACCGGTTCTATCCTGCGATTCCATTTGATGTTGTTGACTCCAAAAATAGGTTGCGAAAGGGTCAGAGCCACCGGAATCGACATGAAGCGATTATATTTGTCACCCTCCAATTGACGGTAATAGTCCAGGGAAGTGTTAACGGAGATTGTGCCTCCGGTGAGCCAAATATTCTGGCTCATGGAGACTTCTCCGTTCATTTGCAGGTAATTGTTTCTGACGAAGCTGTAGTTGCCGTCGTTGTTCATATAGGGGGAATACTGACGGTAATAGCCCGGAGCAGTAGCCTTGAACGTAACTTCCGGCAACAATTCCGCGCGATATGACCGATATTCCCAATAGGCGGTTTTCAGTTCGTTTAAAGCCACAGCCGCATCCACACTGCTGACGCGGGCACGCGATATGGCTGCGTCAAGTGTCAGGTTTAACTCCTCAGTCTCCGCGCTGACGAGCGGCGCGGAGAGCAGAAGAGCAACGTATAAGAAAAATTGTTTCATTAATTATTCCTCTTTTAGAGCGATGGCAGGTTCGATCCTCATAGCTCTGCGAGCCGGAAAGATTACACCTATAATAATCATCAAAGCCATTAACACCATTGCAATTCCGAATGCTATCGAAGGAGTTATCCAAAAACTTGCTTTAACTGATTCAAAATCTCCGTTCATATAATAACGGAAATGAACTGCAGCAAGGGCAGCGGCGGGAATGGTGGCAATGGCGAGCAGCAGCAATCCTTCACTGATTATGCGTCGGAAGATATCGGCAGATGTTGCGCCACAGGTTTTGCGGAGAGCAATCTCAGATGTGCGCTGTCTGATTCGGAACCAGAATGTGCCCAACAGTCCAATGAAGACTATGACGAAAAGGAATGCTATGCCCGATATATATAGGTTTACTTCTGTGGTGCGAGAACTTTGATTTGCAGCCCGCACTTTCTTCATGTCTACTATATTTGTAAGGTACATATTTCTCATCCTTTTCATGTCGGGACTGGAATAAAACTCCTCCTCGAATTTTTTACCCATTCCGGGTTTTACCCTTACGGCAATTACATCTGCGAAAGATAAGAAATATCCATCCTCTTCATCGATCGGGTAGAAAATAGTGCCGATAGTCGATTCATATTCATTTCTGCGTATCGAAGAAATGACGTCGCCGATTCGGCGTGAATTTATGGTGTCAAAAAACATTACCTGCTCTCCGATGAATTCCTTTACATCTTTTACTCCGCCGTAACGCCCGTTTGGAGCATTCGAGATAAGGATCTCCCCCCGTCTTAAGGTTTCCTCTAATTTAGAGGGGGATGTATTGGTCAGGCTTTTCGGTTTTATTACCCTGACAATTTCGGGGGAGCCCATACGCAGGTTGCCATGATACATTACCGTGTCCGGTTTGCCGATGAAGCTGAGATTGTTTCCTGAATAATTATATGTATAAGGTAATGCGTTGGAGGAGAAGGCTGCCGCTTCAACGTATGGCGATTTGCGGATTCTTCTGATCAGCTCCCTGAGGTCAGCGAAATTGTCGATATCCTTGACATAAGAGGGGTTGTCTTGAGAGAGGCATCTGATATCGATGCGATATACATTTTCAATATCAAAACCCTTCTCTTCAAAAGTGGGACTCAGCATTGCATACGTAAAGAGGGAGAGCAGCCAGATGGCGAACGATACGAGGATCAGCTCGATGATGAGCCAGATATTGTCTCGCCATTCATTTTTCATTTGAGTTATGAGGTTTCTATTCATTTCTGTAGTCAGATTTAGGTAATCAGTCATTTTTACCGGATATGGCTTCCGCGGGGTTTATCCGAGCTGCCTTCCAGGCGGGGATGCCTGTGCTGAGAAGATTGAGCAGTAGGCAGAAAAGGAGTGCCAATCCGAAAGATTTCAGGTTTAAAAGCATGTTGAGGGTGGGTGCGGATGTTGTGTCGGCAACGTTCCCGAAATCACCTCCTGTGTAAATAAATGCGTTGGAGAAAAGAAGTAGGAATATCACGCAAAGCACTAATCCGATTAAACCGCCTGCAAGTGTAAGCAGAAGGTTTTCGCCTAAAAGGCGTCCGAGAATGCTTATCTTTGTGGCACCGTAAGCACGCCGCACACCGATCTCTGATACACGCTGACGCAGACGGCTGCGTGTCATGCTGCTCAGGTTGATGGCAGGCAGGATAAGCAATAATAAATATGAGGCATATCGATAACGTCTGTATGCTTCTGTGTGNGGACTATCGTTAGCATTAATATCGGGGGAGTTCTCTTCAGTTGTATAAGGAGCCTCATGATAGATCAAAGTCGCATCCTCCTTTTTCAGGATTTCTGCTAATGTGGCGTAGCGCCCTTTGACCTGAGATTTGATGTCCTCGGATTTGGTGCCGGGTGACATCAGCAGGTAAACCATTGTATTTCCTCCGTAGCCGTCAAGCCATGCCTGATCCTTTCCCGGATTGTAAGGTGTATACACGTTGGCGAAAGATTCGGTCATGAGCGGACTGGTGTCATCAACCACACCTCTCACAATATATGGTAGGTAGTTAAGGCTTATTTGTTGACCGACGACATCGGTGGTTCCGAACAGCTGAGTGGCTATGGATTTCTGAATTATTATCTCTTTCAGGTCGGAATCCACCGCTGCTTTGTCGAATGGTTTGCCGGCTATGAATTTGAAATCAAAAATATTCCAGAAATTGTCGTCTACATTTTTGCAAAGCACGCTTATTCCATCNCCATCCTTTACGGTAGCATCCATGAATTGGTTCCATGAGCCGCAGTAAGAGATGATATCGATTCCATCGAGGTCTTTGTAAAATTTTGATGCGGTATTATATGACATACCACCAGCNCCGGATTGACCGGCGCTTTTTTCGATATGTATGAATTTGCCGACAAGCAGGTTCGGGCGGCATGTCTCCGGAGCGACAGGTACTGATTTGAGCGAGGAGATCATGAACACAGCCATGACGCAGAAGATAGCGAAGGCGGTGCCGAGGATTGAGGTAATTGTCACCATCCGCTGATGGCGCAATTCATACCATATTTGCTTGAAATAATTGTTCATGTTTTATTGGATTAGGGTGGGNAAGCACTCACTGCGTTCGCGCCACAATCGAAGCGNCGGAGACAAATGCTGTAATCGAAGCNGCGGAGTCTTTAATTCCTAATTTCTAACTTCTAATTACTAATTCACGAAATGCGGCGGCCGTCGAGGAAGTGGATGATGCGGTCGGTTTGGCGTGCCTGCTCTTCGTTGTGGGTTACCATAACTATTGTTCTGCCATCCTCCTTGTTGAGTTGGTGAAGAAGCTCCATCACTTCAGCTCCCATCTTGGAGTCGAGGTTGCCGGTAGGCTCATCGGCAAGGATTATCTCCGGATTGCCTATGATTGCACGGGCTATCGCCACACGCTGGCACTGACCGCCGGAAAGCTGTGAAGGGAAATGACGTTTGCGGTGCGAGAGTCCGAGGCGGTCGAGAACTTCGTCGATTCTTNTCTTGCGCTCGGCGGCTCCGATATCCTTGCGGTAGAGNAGGGGAAGAGCCACATTGTCCGCCACGTTTAGCGATGGAATGAGGTGGAAGCTCTGGAACACAAACCCGATGTTGGCATTGCGGAAATGAGAGAGGGCGACGTCGCCCATATCTATGGTTTCCGTTTCCATGATCTCGACTTTACCTTTGTTGGCTTTGTCAAGAAGCCCGATAATATTCAGGAGAGTAGACTTGCCGCATCCGGAGGGNCCCATGATACTTACAAATTCACCTTTCTCTATGCTGAGGTTTACATTCTCAAGAGCGATGGTCTCGATCTCTTTTGTGCGGTAGACTTTCTCTACCCCTTCTAAATTGATAATACTCATGTCTTTATATTTTATGAGGACTGGTTTTTATAACGGTTTGTTTAATTTGAGAGTCTTATGCGTCTATTTGATGACCGGTCGGAGAGGTCTGTTTTTGCAAATGTCTCGCCCGGTGAGAGTCCGGAAAGAACTTCTACATAATCGAAGTTGGCTTCACCAAGCATGACCTCCCGGCGTTCCAATTCATTTTCGGAGGTTTCGACGAAGATCAGATATTTGCCGGGTCCGTGATAATAGTTGCCGTTTGGTATTCTGATCACATCCTCCTTGATGTCGTAAAGAACGTTGATCTCCGCCCGAACGCCGGCTCGCAGCCGCTCGTCGCTGTCGTTGTCAAGGATTACGGTGAATGCAACTACGCCGTTGTTGGATTGCGGTGCTATGGTGCCGATCTTGCCTGAGAAGTTCTCCTTCCCTACGCGAACCTTAACTTCAGCTCCCAATGAAAGCTTGTCGCTGTTCGATTCGGGAATCTGTGCATCAATCTTGAAGTGAGTGAGGTCGGAGAGGATTGCCAGACGCTCGCCCGGTGAAATGCTCGTGCCGATATTGGAATTAAGGTAAGTCAGAGTGGCTTTAGCCGGGGCTTTGACACGCGCATCTTCAAGTGTGCGCCGCTTCTCTTCAAGATTTTTTGCGGAGATTCCCTCCTCAAGTTCTTTGGTCTTGCGTGCCGCCTCATGACTCAGTTTCTCATTCTGCAATTGCTTGCGGAGCTGGTCAAGTTCAAGGAGTGCGGTCTTGTAGGCGAGTTCCGCTTCTCGCACTCGGTCGCCCGTACCGCTTCCGATGCTGTCGAGATGTCGCTCGTTGGCCATCTCTGTTTTCAGACGAGCCACAGACATCTCCTTTGCCTGTATCTGCATCTCAAGATTGGTGAGGAAGGTGCGGCTTGCAAGCACTGTCTGCTCTTTATCGTAACTCCTCATCATTTTCTGGTCGGCAAGGTTTTGCAATTCCGTCTCCTCACTCATGAGGTCCAGTTTGAGAAGCGATTCTCCCGGTTCCACCACATCGCCCTCGTGGCAATAGATTTCCAGTATCTTTGTGGCTACGGGGGAGGTGATGGTCATTTCGTATGCAGGTATAACCTTTCCTGAAGCATCGGCTGAGGTTTCGACCGTGCCGCGGTCTACCTTCGCGAAAGTCAGAGAGTCACGACGCATTGTGGGGGCGAACTGCGGGATGATGATGGCTAATGCGATTATCACAATTGCCGTAGGCACAGCGATGCGCAGAATAGTCTTTATCTTCCGCTTCCGTTGCTCCTCTTTTGAAATCTCTCTATCCATATTTAAGTTAATTCTTCATTGATTACACCAAATTAAGATACATTATGCGTGCCAGAAATGTAAAGTGCTGATAGTAAAAGAGATGAGATTTTAAGGGGCGTACGAAAACGGACACTACATGCGATTTATGAATGAAAATGGACAAATACTGTTTTGGAAATCAAGGGGAAATATTAATTTTGTAACGTATGAAGAAGATTCTGTTGATAATTGCAGGTATTTTGGGTGTGGCAAATGCTAACGCTGATGAATCGGTGCAAAAGATATATGAAGAGGAGGTTCCGAAGCGATTTTCCTCTCCGATGCAATGGCGCGTTGGAGTGGAGGTGGCGCCGGCATATCCGTTGCCGACCAACACTTTCCTTCAGGGTGACAATGTGTATGGCGAGAGGGTGAATGCAGCTTTTGCCGGCACGTTGCGCGGAGATTTCAGTTTTAATCCTCGTTCGCGCGAGGGTAGATTGTATCATGGCCTTTATCAGGGCATAGGTCTGGATATGCGCACGTTCTTTCATAAACGCCTGCTGGATAATCCCGTCTCGTTATATATATTGCAAGGAGCGCCGGTGAAACATTTTTCAGATCGGTTGTGGCTTGGTTATGAATGGCGTTTCGGTGCTGCCTTCGGGTGGGCCGACAGATCGCGCGATTATGCCGATTATGCTTTTTATCCGGCAATCTCTACGCGCGTCACCGCCCACATGGGAGTAAGCCTCAAACTCAACTATGCACTATCAGAACGTTGGCAACTTAGTTTCGGTCTGGATGCCACTCATTTCTCGAACGGCAACACTTCGTTTCCGAATGCCGGTATCAATTCGATAGGGTTGTCGGCGGGAGTCTCTTACGTTATCAATCCGCAGCCGGAAACCTACGATCCCACTCCTGAGATGTTGGCGGAGGCCAACCGTAAGCGCTGGATTTGGGATGTGCTTGCCTACGGTGCTTGGAGAAAACGGCAGGTGCATATAGAAGATACGGGACCGGTCTTGTCGGGCACGTATGGAGTGGCTGGTATTCAGTTGTCATCGTTGCGTAAATTCAACCGTTATTTCTGCGCCGGGTTTGCCCTGGATATGAAATACGACAGCAGTGCCGGCAAGGAACCCTATTGGTTAGGGGGTTATTATTCAGATATGAAATTCGCACGCCCCCCATTCTTCAAGCAATGCAGCTTGGGAATAGGAGGCGTGGCGGAATTAAATATGCCGATCTTCACGGTCGGGGCCGGAATCGGGGTTGATGTCGTGTCGCCCGTAGGCGACAAACGCTTTTATCAATTGCTTTACATAAAGGCTTTCGTCACCGAACACCTTTATCTTAACGCCGGCTACAGGTTGGGAGATTTCAAAGAACCGCAGAACCTTATGCTCGGCATGGGTGTCCGATTTTAGAATACGGGCATCTGCCAGATGAAACCTACCGACAGGCAATTGGTTGAGTAATCGTCAACACCATAAACCTTCGCACGGTTCGCATACTTATAGGTGCGTCCGATGTAGGTGGCGAAGAAATGGAGGTTGCGATCCTTGAAGGGGTAATACTCGATGCCGCCGATATAGCCCCAGGCGGTGCGGTAACGTCCAGCCTCGATAGTGTGCCCGGGATCTCCCTCCTGCTGGTGAGTCTTATAGACACCCTCGTTCTCAGCCATCACTTTTGCGAAAACATTCCAAGCCGGGTGGAAACGATAATTGAGGTGCAACACAAACGACATTATATCTGTCTTGGCTGTCTTGTAGCCGGTGGTTGACTCCCAACCGTCGGGCTGAACTATATCGGTGATGATACCTTTGCGGTCAACACCCTCGCGGGAATACATCCAGTCGAAATAAGCCTGCACTTTGTCGGAGATGTTGAAATCGTTACCGAGAGCGAAATACCACATCTGCTCGTGCTTGGTCTCGTTCATCACCGATGCCGACCAGCGGGTCTTGTAGACATCACCGAAATTACCGTTCCAGTTCAGGGTGTAAACCATCGGTATCTTTGCCTTGGTGTAGTTGCCGTACATCTCTTTCGAGGTGCCGTTATAGGCGTTGAGCACCTGGAACTGCAACTGCTGGCGGGGAGTGAAATTGTAGGCAATATTCACACCGCTCATGAAGTTGCTCATGTAATCCACCATATCTGAATATTGGTAAATCTCGATGGGGTTGAGGTCGAATTCGATACCGCCGTATGAAGCGCACTGCTTACCGAGGAAGAATGACCACTTCTTGACGTTGATACCGATTCCTGCGATGTCGATACTGTTGAGGAGGTTATCGCGATAACCGGCAGGGGAGTCCCCTTTATTGAGGCGCTGACGATAGCGGTAGCTCAGCCAGTCGTTGATGTTTCCCTTAGCCTCGATGCGCAGCTGGTTCATCTTGAACTTCGCCTCATCGAAGTGGGAGCCATCCCAGTCGGCGTTGAATGAGCCGTGCATGTTCAGATAGAGATTGAACTTGTCGGTTTTCTTCTCTATTTTCGCGATGCTTTCTATGATCCCTTGCTCATCAGTGACGCGGTAATCGTTGATACGCTCCTGTTGAGCCATCGCTCCTAACGGAACGAGCGTTGCCAATATTGTCAGATATGTTTTCATAGTGGTAATGTTTAAGTGGTAAAAGACGGATGCAGAGCATCCTTAACAGAACCTAAAGGGTGGATGCTCAGCATCCTGAACGGAACCGTTTTGCGATTATGCAGTTTTTTGGATTTTTAGTAAGTTTCAAAATATTTCTGGATCTCCTGCCAATCTGTGGTGCGGGTGAGGGCAAGCATCAGCAGCACACGTGATTTCTGAGGATTGAGCTCCCAGGATGCCACAAACTGGTATTTCTGATCGTCAACTTCGTCGTCGAGGGTTACAGGACCTGTCGGCACGCGGCTTGAGCGAACAACAACAATGCCGAGTCTTCTTGCTTCCTCAAGTTTCGGGAAGAGGTTCTTGTGGATGTTACCGTTACCGACACCTGCGTGAACCACACCCTGATAACCACCTGTAAGGAAGGGGTTCATTACATCGTCAGATACGTTTGAGTAGGAGTAAACGATACCGACTTTAGGAAGAGAAGTGAGGTTTGTTACGTCAAACACACTTTCGGTGGTGTGTTTCTTAAGGGTCTCCATATTATAGTGAGGCTTGCTGTTGTAGACATATCCGAGAGGACCTGCATCAGGGGCCTGGAATGTCTGGACACTTATGGTGTTCATCTTCTGAGTGGACTCAGCACCCAGGATAAGACCGTTCATGCAGATCATGACACCACGTCCGGCTGAAGAGGGATCAGCAGCAGTAGCTACAGAGTTGTAAAGGTTAAGCGGACCATCGGCACTCATTGCAGTCGACGGACGCATGGAACCTGTAAGCACAACCGGTTTGTTGCTCTTCACCGTAAGGTTAAGGAAATAGGCTGTCTCCTCCATAGTGTCGGTTCCGTGAGTGATCACGATTCCGTCAACGTTAGGTTGAGCCAACAGTTCATTGATACGTTTTGCGAGAGTAAGCCAAACCTGGTCGTTCATATCCTGCGAACCGATATTCACGATCTGCTCACCGGTGATGTTGGCGAGATCCTGCATCTGCGGAACTGCGTCGATCAGAGTCTGGATAGCTACCTGTCCGGCGGTGTAGCCTGAAGAAGTAGCTGACTTACCTGTTCCTGCGATTGTGCCACCTGTAGCAAGGATATACACATTCGGTTTCTCTGCCATTGCGGTCAGTGCTGACGTCAGGACTACAACAGCCAGCAATGCGAAATGCTTAAGTGTTTTCATAATATATTAATTTAGTTGTTAATATTTCGGAGAATTATCGGAGTTATCGGAATTATCGGAGTTATCGGAGTTCTTCACCTAAAACCTAATAACTCATAACTAATACCTATAACCTAACTAACCTAACCTAATACCTAATTATAGAATTGTATCAGGAGGAGGCCGGTGAGGACGGCGCAGACCGTGGCGATCATACCGGGCATCATGAAGGAGTGATTTAGGATATATTTACCGATGCGAGTGGAGCCGGTTCGGTCGAAATTGATGGCTGCCACGATTGTGGGATAATTCGGAATGAAGAAGTAACCATTCACAGCCGGGAACAACGCAATAAGCATCCATGGACTCATGCCGAGCGCGATACCGAGAGGCATGATGGCGCGGACCGTGGCAGCCTGACTGTAAAGGAGTATTGACATCACGAAGAGGGCAAGTGCGAAGAGCCAGGGCCATTGAGTAACGAGATCTTTGACACCTTCAGTGATTACGGTGATATTACCGTTGATGAACGTGTCGCCCATCCAGGCTACACCGAAGATTGCTATCACCGCCTGCATTCCGGCAATGAATACACTGCCCTGTGTCGGTGCGATACCGTTGACTTTGGTGATGAGGAGTATGATTGCACAAGTGGAGAGCATAAGGATCTCTATGAGCTCCGGCATATCGAGCGGTGTGCCGTTGAACGACGGACGCATACCAGGTATTGAACCGAAGAGCACGATAAGAAGAGTTGAGAGGAGAAACAGGCAAACCGAGATTTTGGCTTTACCTGCACTCTTGATTTTATTGATTTCGAGATTATTCTCTTTTATCATCCCTTGCTCAACGCGACGAAGATATTCAGGATCTTCCATGAGTTCTTTTCCTACCTTGCGAGAGAAGAAGGCTCCTACAAGCACGCCGACAAGTGTGGCGGGGATCGAGACCTTCAGAATATCGAATAAGCTGATGTCAAAACCTGCGAGCAGACCTAACAAAGCTACTGTGGCAGCCGAGATAGGGCTGGCTGTGATTGCCTGCTGCGAAGCGATAACGGCGATTCCCAACGGGCGCTCGGGGCGTATCTTTGTTTCGTGAGCAACCTCGGCTATGACCGGAAGAACGGAGTAGGCTACGTGACCCGTGCCGGCTACAAAAGAGAAAAGGTAAGTAACGAGAGGGCTTACGATTGTGATATGCTCAGGATGCTTGCGCAGAAGTTTCTCTGCCACCATCACCAGGTAATCCAGACCTCCGGCAGCCTGCATGGCGGCTGCTGCTGAGATCACGGCTGCAATCATAAGCATTACATCTATAGGGGGAGAGGTAGGTTCGAGTCCGAATACGAACACCAATATTGCCATGCCAACGCCACCCATGACCCCGAGACCGATACCTCCGAGGCGGGCGCCGATGATGATGGCGACTAATACGAATAATAGTTGAAGTGTTAGCATAGCATTAAAATTTTAAAAGTAAAACCGCATTTGTTGGCAAATGGTTTAATAAATTTTAAATGTTTTAGAACATAATTTTAAATTCCGATAGCAAATAAACATATTTACGTTAACAAGTGTTAGAATTCTAAAATCAAATATTTAATACTATGGATTGGTTAATACAGACAATGCGCGATAATCCGGCGATTCCGATCTTTCTTGTGTTGGGTCTCGGATTCTGGATCGGGAAATTAAAGTACAAATCGTTTTCTTTGGGTACGGTGACATCCGTGCTTCTTGTTGGTGTGCTCGTGGGTCAGCTTGATATCCCTATCAGTGGTCCGGTCAAGTCTGTATTCTTCCTCCTGTTCCTTTTTGCAATCGGTTACAGTGTAGGTCCGGAATTTTTCAGGGCATTGCGCGGATCAGGTTTGAAGCAGGTGGCGTTCGCCGTGGTGATGTGTGTGATCTGCTTCCTCGTGACATTGGGCACCGCCCTCCTGTTCCACTATAATATAGGTGAGGCATTAGGTCTCTTTGCCGGAGCGCAGACGATCTCCGCCGTGATTGGTGTGGGTCAGGATGCCATCTCGAACTTAAATGCCTCGGATGCCGACAAGACCGCCTGGTCAAACATAATCCCCGTGTGTTATGCCGTAACGTATATATTCGGAACAATCGGGTCGGCTTGGATACTCGGTAGCCTCGGTCCGGCAATGTTAGGTGGAATCAAGAAGGTTCGCCAGCAGACTGCCGAACTGGAGAAATCCATGAATAATCAGTCGATGACTTCAGATCCCGCATATATCAATGCGAACCGCTCGGTAATATATAGGGCATTCAACACCGATGGTGATTTCTTTGCCGAACCGAAGAGTGTGGCGGAAATCAATGATAAGTTGAAGGAGTTTGGTAGCCGCATCTTTGTGGAGCGTGTCAGGGTAGATGGTAAGATCATAGACTCTCCCGCCGATGATGTCAAACTATCAAAAGAGGACGCTGTTGTTATCGTTGGCAGACGCGAGGCGATGCTTTCCGACGAAAGCTGGCTTGGCAAGGAGGTGGCAGATGCCGAATTGCTTACATTTGCGGTAGAAAACGTGCCTGTGATGGTGGCGAAGAAGTCTCTTGACAATATGACGGTAGAGGAACTTCGTAACAAACCNTCGATGGCAGGTGTGGTTATCTCCGACATCACATCTTCAAACGGAAATGCNATNCCGGTGCTTGCNAAAACTCAGCTTCACCGAGGATATACCTTGACATTGCAGGGTTTTGAATCTGCTGTGAACAAGGCAGCNGCCGAGATNGGTTATATTGACCGCCCGACNACNCAGACCGACATGGTCTTNATCGGACTGGGTATCTTTATCGGTACCATCATCGGTGCGATAACAATTCATCTCGGGGGTATTCCGGTNAGCCTTTCCACAAGTGGAGGNGCGCTGATCGCCGGACTGGTGTTGGGCTGGTTGCGCTCGAAACACCCTACATTCGGAAAGATTCCATCCTCATCGCTTTGGGTGCTTAATAATATGGGNTTGAATATGTTTATTGCCGTGATAGGAATTGAGTCGGGTCCTACTTTCATCCAGGGAATCCANCAGGTAGGATGGATGCTGTTTGTGGCAGGTATGATCGCCACTACTGTTCCGTTGCTTCTCGGAATCTGGATCGGCGACAAATGGTTCAAGTTCCCGCCGGCAATCAATCTGGGGTGTAATGCCGGANCGAGGGTTACTACTGCAGCGCTCGGTGCCATTCAGGACTCGTTAGGCTCGACACTCCCGGCNATGGGTTACACGGTGACTTATGCNATNGGAAATACNCTCCTGATTCTTATGGCNGTGATTATGGGACTTGTGATGTAGGAACTTCGCTAATTTCGNGAACTTCTGGGACTTCGGGCTTTCGCCCTCAGCACAGTCTTGATTCTGAAAGGTTAGATCTGAAAAGAGAATTGAGAGTAAAGAACTGAAAAATTAAAAAAATCTGAAAACTTAATTATATTATGAAAACAAAAGAAGAGATGAAGGAATACGAAAAGGCTCTTGAAGGAATGAGCCCTTTCGAGATTAAAAATACGCTGATAAAGATGGCGAAGAAAGGTTCGGAGACTTCNACCCGCACCTATCTGAATGCCGGTCGTGGTAACCCGAACTGGATTGCAACCGCTCCGCGCGAGGCTTTCTTCCTGCTCGGNCAGTGGGCAGTCGAGGTTTGTCGCGGTGAGATGTATTTCAAGCCCGGAGTGGCAGGTATGCCACCCAAAGAGGATCTTGGCGAAAGCCTGAAACAGTTCCTCAGAGATAATTCCGCCCGCCCGGGAGCTCATCTGCTCCAGCGCGCCATTGACTATTGCGAGAGTGTGTTGCANATTGATGCCGATTCGTTGGCTTACGAGTGGGCAGACGGCATAATCGGTGATCATTATCCCACNCCGGTGCGTATGCTNACCAACACAGAGAAGATAGTGCAGGCATATATGGCAAAGGAGATGGGCGACANTGCNCCCGGACTCGGTCAGGAATATGACCTGTTTGCCACCGAGGGTGGCACGGCAGCCATGTGNTATATCTTCGACTCCCTGCAGAGTAACCACCTTCTTAAGAAAGGTGATACGGTAGCNTTGATGACACCAATCTTCACACCTTATATAGAGATACCAAGACTCGACCGCTATTCATTCAATGTTGTCAATATCTATGCCGATTCGCTCAATGAGGANGGATTGCATACCTGGCAATATCCGAAAGAGGAGATGGATAAGCTGCGCGANCCGAACGTGAAGCTCGTGTTCCTTGTGAACCCTTCAAACCCGCCAAGCTACACACTGAGTGAGGAGTGTACCAANTATCTGATTGATATCGTCAAGAAGGATAATCCTAACCTGATGATAGTGACCGATGATGTCTACGGCACATTCGCTCACAATTTCAAGAGCTTGATGTATACACTGCCTGAGAANACACTTTGCGTTTATTCTTATTCGAAGTATTTTGGAGCAACCGGTTGGCGTCTTGCCGTGATTGCGGCAGCCAAGGAGAATATCTACGACAAACTCATCGCCGCAGAGTCTGANGAAGAGCGCGCCGATCTCAACAAGCGTTACTCTACGCTTACATTGGAGCCGGACAAAATCAAATTCATAGACAGAATAGTGGCCGACAGCCGTTCGGTAGCGTTGAATCACACCGCCGGATTGTCGACACCTCAGCAGATTCAGATGGCATTGTTCTCGCTCCTCTGTCTGCTTGACAAGAAAGATAAATATCGTCAGGCAATGCAGAAGATGATCGAGGATCGTCTGGAAGCACTTTGGACCGGAGCCGGGTTCACATTGCCCGAAGATCCGNTGCGCGTAGGTTATTACAGTGAAATTGACCTGATGGTATGGGGTAAACGNATCTATGGCGAGGACTTCTGCAATTGGTTGAAGGAGAACTACGAACCGCTNGACGTTGTGATNCGTCTGGCATCGCGCACATCGGTTGTGTTGCTGAACGGCAGTGGATTCGATGGTCCGAGCTGGTCGGTTCGAGCATCGCTCGCCAATCTTGATGAAAGTTCCTACCTCAAGATCGGACACGCCATCCGTGAAATTTTCGATGGCTATCATAAAGATTACCTGAAATCTAAAAAATAAAATTATGGATACGAATGTTAGAAAAGGGTTTCGTGAGGAATCTGACCTCATAGGAACCAGAGAGGTTGCAGATGAAGCGCTTTATGGCGTTCAGACCCTCCGAGGCATTGAGAATTTCGAGATAAGCAAATTNCATCTCAGAGATTATCCGTTGTTTATTAAAGGACTCGCCATCACCAAGTGGGGNGCAGCCGTAGCCAACCATGAACTCGGTCTGATCACCGATGAGCAGTATGATGCCATAGTGCAGGCCTGTAAGGAGTTGATCGANGGNAAGCATCACGAGCAGTTCCCGATCGATATGATTCAGGGNGGTGCCGGCACTACCACCAATATGAATGCCAATGAGGTTATNGCNAACCGTGCGTTGGAGATCATGGGGCATAAGAGGGGAGAGTATGTCTATTGCTCACCTAATGATGTTGTGAACCGNGCCCAGTCCACTAACGACGCTTATCCNACGGCAATNCATCTCGGAATGTATTTCTCACACCTCCGTTTTCTTGAGCATTACGAGAAGCTGATAGCCTCTTTCCGCAAGAAGGCTGATGAGTTCAAGAATATCATCAAGATGGGACGCACACAGCTTGAGGATGCGGTTCCGATGACTTTNGGTCAGACTTTCAGTGGTTTTGCCTCTATTCTTGAAGATGAGGTCAAGCANCTGAATGAGGCTGCCGCCGACTTCCTNACAGTGAGTATGGGTGCCACGGCTATCGGTACGGGTATCTGNGCCGAACCCGGATATGCCGAGAAGTGNGTGCAGGCACTTGCCGATATCACCGGCTGGGATATCAAGCTTTCCGGCGATCTTGTGGGAGCCACTTCCGACACCTCCTGTCTTGTGGGNTACGCNTCGGCGTTGAAGCGTGTGGCTGTGAAGATGAACAAGATCTGCAACGATCTCCGTCTGCTTGCCAGCGGTCCGCGTTGCGGCTTGGGAGAGATCAACCTTCCTGCCATGCAACCCGGTTCATCGATCATGCCCGGTAAGGTNAACCCGGTGATTCCCGAAGTTATGAACCAGATTTGCTACAAGGTTATCGGTAACGAGNTGTGCGTGACAATGTCNGGAGAGGCTGCTCAGATGGAGCTGAACGCGATGGAGCCNGTAATGGCACAGTGCGACTTTGAATCGGTAGACTTGATGATCAATGGCTTCGACACGCTGCGCACACGTTGTGTNGACGGTATCACTGCCAATGCCGATAAGTGCCGTGCNAACGTTCACAACAGNATCGGAGTGGTGACAGCTCTTAATCCGGTGATNGGTTACAAGAACTCCACCAAGATAGCAAAAGAGGCAATGGAGACCGGNAAGAGTGTCTATGATCTTGTGCTTGAGCATGATATCCTCGACAAGGAAGACCTCGATACCATCCTTTCTCCNGAGAACATGATTAAGCCTGTAAAGCTCGACATTCATCCCAAACGCCATCTCTAAGCGTTGAGAGTATATAATTATTTCGCACTCCGGGAGTCAACAAATGACTTCCGGAGTGTGTTTATATATTAGTTAATNATTAATAANTAANNATTANNNANTAATGATNGCCTATTTATTGTTATTTGTTCAATATATTAAATTATTATGATTATCCTCAAAATTCTTCAATATCAACTCGTTGCTCCGGAGGAGCTTGATTGTGGTTAACCCCACATCGACGAAGCGATAGCGAGGAGGTGTGGGGTGGAACTCGTCCGCTTCGCTCCCTCATATCGATATGGGGTTAACCACTAAAACGTCCTTCCAGGACTTTAATATTATATTGGGGGAGTTATCGGGATAATCAATTAAATTATTTAGTCGAATTTACTAAAAAATATTGAAAAACAGTATTGCTATGAGAATGAAAAAGTATCTATTGATAATGTTGGCGGTGGTTTCGAGTGCTTTTGCAGCGAATGCCGATAAATATTCCATCAACAGGGGGGATCTGCCGGAGGCTGCACAGCAGTTCCTGACAGAACATTTCCCGAAATCTAAAGTCGGGATGGTGAAGGTTGACAAGCATTTGCTAAAAAAGACAGATTATGATGTCAAGCTCGTGAACGGCACTAAGATTGAGTTCAATAATGCCGGAAAATGGACGGAGGTGGATTGCAAGAACTCACCGGTGCCTGAAAGCGTGATACCCAAGGCTATCCGCACGTATGTGAAGAAGAATTTCAGTGACGTCTATATCGTTAAGATCGAGAAGACTTCAACCAAGTATGAAGTTGATCTTTCCGATGGAGTGGAACTGACATTCAATCTCCTCGGGCAGTTTAAGAGCATGAAGATGGACGATTAAGCCAATTAGTAGTTAGTAATTAGTAATTAATGTTACTGCATAAAAGATATCCGGTCTCGGTGAGATCGGATTTTTTTGTGATTTTTTGTGTGGGAATTGAAAAAATATATTACCTTTGCAAGCGAAAGCGGTTGGCATTATGCCATTAATAGGGAACCGGGTGCGAATCCCGGACAGTCCCGCTGCGGTAAGTCTCTGATAATCTTGAGTTACCTGCTTATGGTAAATCTTGATTGAAAACTAAGGCAAAAATCTTCCTTGCCACTGATCTCCGGATCGGGAAGGCGTGCCTGAAGTTGAGACGAGTCCGAAGACCTGCCGTTTTTGGAAGTTCGGCTTCCCGATATGTTTAACACTCTTTCGAGGAAAAGAGAGCATATATGAGATCGGTAAAATTCCAATTGAGCTTTGCAGGAGCCTTGTTATCTGCAACGATGGCTAACGCCTCTAATGATACGATTGCGCGGACACTTCAGGAGTATGAGGTGGTGTCGGAGCGTGTGCGTAAGGAGGTGACCAGCACCGCGCCCCTCTTCAATCTCACCGACGAGAGGATGAAGACCATGGGTGTGACCGACATTTCGGATGCGTTGCACAGATTGCCGGGCATCAATATTCGTGATTATGGCGGAGCCGGAGGAATGAAAACGGTATCGGTGCGCGGTTTCGGCACAACCCATACCGGTGTTATCTACGATGGTATTGTGCTCAGCGATTGCCAGAGCGGCAAGATAGACCTGTCGCGATATTCGCTCGATAACGTAGGGAGCCTGTCGCTGATCGTAGGTGACAATAACGACATCTTCATCCCGGCGAAAGCATCGGCGTCGGCTGCCTCCATCATCATCTCGACGCTGTCGGTGCCGGGTCCGCAGGATTCCCTGTGGCATTTGACCGGACAGATGCGCTTCGGTTCGTTCGGCACTTACAATCCATATTTCAAAGTCAGCAAGACTTTGACACCGAAGTTCTCATTTTCGGCTATCGGCGAATTTACGCACGGCAAGAATAACTACCCCTTCACGTTGTCGAACGGAATATTGGTTACACGCGAACGCCGCAACAACAGTATGATGAACTCCGGACACGCCGAGATCAATACCCGTTGGCGACCTACGCCTGCCTCAACACTCGACGCCAAGGTTTATTATTACGACAACGCCCGGCAACTCCCCGGTCCGGTCATCCTCTACAATCCGATATGTAATGAGAAATTGCGCGACCGCAATGCTTTCGGTCAGCTGACCTATAAAAACCTTTCACTCCGGAAATTTTCATTTCAGGGATTGGCAAAGTTCAACTGGGATGCATCGCATTATCAGGATAAAGACGGGAAATACCCCGGAGGAGTGTGGGACGAGAGCTATTATCAGCGGGAAGCATACGTATCCGGGTCTGCCTTATATATGCCTACCGATAGGTTGGCGTTCAATTATTCGGCAGATTATGTCTATAATAATTTGACCACAAATCAGTTGAACATAGTCTCGCCGTGGCGCCATTCGGTGTTGCAGTCGTTGACCGGTAAGTTTCAGAATTCGTGGCTGATCGCCACAGCGCGCCTTCTCTATTCGATATTCGATAACGGCGCGCGCGAGGGTGTGAGCGCACAGGATAAAAATAAACTGTCGCCATCGGTGAGTGTGTCGGTTCAACCGTTCAGAGATTATCTGCTGTTTTTCCGCGCCTCTTACAAGAATATATTCCGAATGCCTACCTTCAACGAGAGCTATTATTATCACATGGGAAGCACCTCGTTGAATCCGGAGAATACCGATCAATACAATTTCGGTGTGACATGGCAACGAAATAGTTCCGGTTGGTTGAATTCTCTGGTCCTGACCGGCGACCTCTATTACAATTGGGTGAGGGATAAGATTG
Source organism: Bacteroides sp. (assembly GCA_014802175.1). Classification (GTDB taxonomy): domain Bacteria; phylum Bacteroidota; class Bacteroidia; order Bacteroidales; family Muribaculaceae; genus Lepagella. The sequence continues at coordinate 12,841 of JAAVCU010000006.1, read as the reverse complement.
TGGCTGTGCCTACGAATATGTTTATCTGGCAGATGACGAACATTGACAAGGTACGTGCTTTCGGTGCGGACCTGACGGCAAGCGCTACATTCAAGATTGCTTCCCGGCAGAATATAGTCTTTGCAGGAAACTACAGCTGGCAGAGGGTGCAGCCTCGCACGTCGCCGACTGATCCTGAATATAACAAGCAGGTGGCGTACACACCGATTCATTCGGGAGCAGCCTCCATAAGCTGGGAGAATCCGTGGGTTGATCTGGTGGTTCACTCCACCGGACAGAGCGACCGTTACGGCACAAGTTCGAACCTCCCGATGACACGCATTGACGGTTATATGGAGCTGGGTGTGGCGGCGATGCACTCGTTCCGCCTCAGACGCAATACGTTTGATGTGAGGGTGGATCTCACCAACCTTCTGGATACACAATATGAGATAGTGGCTGATTATCCGATGCCCGGACGTGCATGGAAATTGACTCTGACCTATAAATTCAATTGAATTATCTAACTAAATAAGAGAATAAGAAATGAAAAAATTTGCAACGTTATTCTTATTGTCACTGATGGCAGGTATCTTCACCTCTTGTGACGATAATAACAACAAGGGTGAGGCCGTGGAGACAGTGAGCGGCTTCTACACAATCAACGGCGGAAACAAGAGCAGCAAGATTCCGGCAACTCTGACCGCATACGATTATGCGACAGGTTCGGCTACCGATGCCGAGCAGGATGCGTTTTATGCCGTAAACGGTATTGCTCTCGGCGATGGCGCACAGCAGGCAGTGGTTTGCAACAACAAGATGTATATCGCGATGTACACTTCCGACCTCATCTGGGTTGTGGAACCTGCTACACTGAAAATCATCAAGTCGATCAAACCGGAGGGAGATGCAACGCAACCCCGTTATCTTGCCGCGAAGGGTGATAAGGTGTATTGCTCAATGTATACAGGTTACGTATCGGAAATCGACACCAATACCGATGAAATCACCAGATCTGTGAAGGTAGGTCCGAATCCTGATGGTATAGCCGTTTCAGGAAATAATCTTATTGTTGCCAACACTGATGGCATGAACTCGAAGAACAATTATGCCAATAACAGTATTTCGGTGGTGGATCTCTCAAGCTTCACGCAGACAGAGGTGAAGACTCCACAGTTCGCCGGGAATCATCCTACCGATGCTGCTTCCAACGGCACAGATGCCTTTGTTGTAATGCAGGGTACTTATAAGGATCCCTCCGACCCGGATTATATCCCCGGAATTATTGTGAAGGTTACCGGAACAGGTTCTGCCGATATCAAGAAAGTGTGCAACGGAACCAACATTGACGTATGCGGTTCAAATCTGCTCGTGATCGACGCTCCTTATTATGGCAAACCTGCCGACAGAACATATAAGGTTTATGATGTCAACACTTTTGCCGAGAAAGGTAATATCGCCAAGCAGGTTAGCGGAGAGGAGTCTGAGATTTTAGCACCTAACGGCGTATTCATGGATCCGGTGGGTGGCGATATCGTGATGCTGTCTTATTATGTCGACTCCACCACAGGTAAGTCGCTCACAAAGGAGCCGTGTTATGCAAATATCTATGATAAATCCGGTAACTTTAAGAAAAGGATTAAGTGTGGCGTAGGTGCCCGTGCGGTGACTTTCGTTCATGCTGTAACAGAAATGTAATGCTAAATGATAGTGGAATATAGATTGGCAGGGAAGAGGGGTGTGAACTTCTTGGTTTCCCTATTGGTAGGTGTGGCTTTCTTCGCTTCATGCGGGGGGAGCCATTCCTCGTCAACATACGATGGTGATGGAGAGGAACTTCCGCTGAAATATGCGGAGAATCTTTCGATAATCAAACATTCTGATTTCACGGAGGTTACGGTGCGCAATCCATGGGATACACTCAAAACGTTGCAAAAATATATCCTTGTGAATCGCGACAGCGTGACACCCGAGAATCTTCCGCAGGGCACTCTCGTAAAAGTGCCTGTAACGAATGCTTTGGTCTATTCTACGGTTCACAACAGTCTTATCTCGGAGTTGGGATCGATGGATGCAATCGGAGGTATCTGCAATTCCAAATATGTCAATAATCCCGAATTGCAGCGACGTCTTGCTTCCGGTAAGATTGCTGATTGCGGTGTCAGTCTCAGCCCGGATCTGGAGAAGATCATAAAGCTGAATCCGCAGGTTGTAATGTTGTCGCCGTTCGAGAATAACGATAAGTATGCGAAGGTAGGTGAGCTTGGAATACCTATCATAGAGTGTGCGGATTATATGGAGACTTCGGCACTCGGCCGGGCTGAGTGGGTTCAGTTCTACGGGTTGCTTTTCGGCAAGGAGCAGGAGGCACGGCAAATGTTTGAGGAGACTGAAAGAAACTATAACCGCCTTAAGGCGCTCGCTGCTGAAACTTCGTCAAAACCGAAAGTGCTCATAGATCAGCGTTACGGACAGGTGTGGAATGTGCCGGGCGGAGTCTCGACCCTGGGTAAGCTCATAGAGGATGCAGGGGGAATCAATCCGTTTGCCTCTTATGCTCAGAGTGGCAGTGTGCCTTTGGCTCCTGAAAAGGTGCTTGGTGAGGCTCACGATGCCGATGTCTGGTTTGTTAAATATAATCAGGAGAAGGATAAGTCAATGGCTGAACTCGCTCAGGATGCGCCGGTGAATTCCCGGTTCAAGGCTTATCGCGATGGGCGGGTTTTCGGATGCAACACCCACTATGTAGATTATTACGAGGAGACACCCTTTCATCCCGACAGACTGCTTGAAGATATGATCGCGGGGATGCATCCCGAACTCAAACTCAATCTCAGATATTTTAAACAGTTAAGTAATTAATGCGCTTTATAATTCTTGCGATCCTGACAGGCGCGCTGTTTCTGTTGAACCTGTTTGTGGGTTCGGTGGATATACCCGCCGGTGAGGTCGCCGACATACTTTTCAATGGGGCTGATCCCGATGGCCCGTTGCGATTCATCGTTATCAACAGCCGATTGCCACAAGCCATCACCGCAGTGTTGGCGGGGGCGGCGCTGACCGTATCCGGTCTGATGCTCCAGACAGCATTCCGCAATCCGTTGGCGGGTCCCTCGATTCTGGGCATAACCTCCGGATCGAGCTTGGGTGTGGCATTCGTAATTCTCTTCCTCGGTGGATCGGTCTCAGCTGCCGGTTATTCCTGGGGAGGCTATATGGCTATACTGATAGGATCGTTTGTCGGGAGCGTTGCCATCATGGGGTTGCTACTCCTTTTCTCTATGTGGCTTAAGAATGACCTGATGTTGCTGATTGCCGGGATTATGGTGGGGTATCTCACATCTTCGGTTATCACACTTCTCAATTATCTTTCTACGGCCGAAGGTGTGCATGGTTACGCCATGTGGGGAATGGGTAACTTCAATGGTGTGGCTTTAGGGCAGATTCCAATTTTCGCAATAGCGATATCTGCCGGCCTGATTTTGTCCATACTCATGGTGAAACCTCTGAATATAATTCTTCTCGGCGAGAATTATGCGCTCAATCTCGGAATCAGGATGCAGTGGGTGAGAAATATGTTGCTGGTGACAACGGGTATCCTAACCTCTGTCGTTACAGCATTCTGCGGCCCGATATCGTTTATCGGTTTGGCGGTGCCCCATATCGTGCGCATGATTTTCCGCGTTTCTGATCACCGGGTAATCATTCCCGGCTGCATCCTGACCGGCGGACTGGTGGGGCTTGTTTGCAATCTGCTGTGTGTGCTTCCTGAAAATATCGTGCTCCCGTTGAATGGGGTGACTCCCTTGATCGGTGTGCCGGTGATTCTGTATGTAATATTCAAAGAAAGATTCCGTAAGAGATGATCGATAAGCCAATGTCACAGGAACAAATTAGAGTTGTGGATCTCACAACCGGTTACCGAAATTCAAAAGGTGATAAAGAGGTTACGACAAAACTCACTGCGTCTCTTTATGCCGGGGAACTGACGTGTCTGTTGGGTCCCAATGGGGCAGGGAAGTCTACACTCTTGCGGACACTTGCAGGTTTTCAGAAACCTTTGAGTGGCTCGATAGAGATAACGGGCAAGAATATTGTGGATTTCAGGGGTAGGGAGTTGTCGCGCACCATCGGGGTTGTGCTCACAGAGAAACCGCTGCTGGAGAATATGGATGTTGAGACGTTGGTGGGATTGGGCAGAGCACCCTACACCGATTTCTGGGGACGTTTCTCGAAAGAGGATAGGGAGGCAGTAGATAAGTCGCTGTCAATGATCGGCATTGAGTCGCTACGGCACAGGATGGTACAGAGCCTTAGCGATGGCGAGCGTCAGAAGGTGATGATTGCAAAGGCGTTCGCACAAGAGACTCCGGTGATTTTTCTCGATGAGCCGACGGCGTTTCTGGATTATCCGAGTAAGGTCGAGATTTTGCTGTTGCTTTATAATCTGGCACACAGCATGGAGAAAACGATTTTCCTGTCTACCCACGATCTGGACATGGCTTTGCAGCTGACAGATCGCGTCTGGCTGATGGATAAGAAACTTGGAGTCAGGACCGGAACTCACCGGGAGTTGACCGAATCGGGAGATCTTGAGCGCTATTTCCAGCGTCCGGGAATCCGCTTCGACAAGGAGACTGGGCTGTTTAAGATTGACCGGGACTGCAGGCAAGGGGACTTCGGGCTTTCGCCCTCAGCACAGTCTTTAGGCAGGGGGATTGGACTCGGGTCAGAGGCGAAATCATTAATTATTAACTATTAATCATTAATTAAAAGATCCGGTGTTAGGTTTTGTTATTGCTGGAGTGAGCTCGGGGAGTGGGAAGACAACGGTGACCAATGGTTTGCTGAGGGGATTTGCAAATCGCGGATTCAGTGTGGCTCCTTTCAAGGTGGGTCCTGATTATATCGACACGCAGTTTCATCGCGTGGCAGCCGGTGTGCCGTCAATCAATCTGGATCTCTTTATGTCTGACAAAATTTGCGTAAAAGAGAGATTCCAAAGATACGCAGTGGGGAAGGATATTGCGGTGGTGGAGGGAGTGATGGGACTATTTGATGGTTATGATAAGGATCGGGGAAGTGCTGCGAATATAGCCCGGATACTGGATTTGCCGGTGGTGCTTGTTGTGAATGCAGCTTCTTCGGCTTATTCGCTGGTGGCGCTGCTGTCGGGTTTTAAGAATCACGATGAAAGGATACGGATTGCCGGTGTGATTTTCAATAATATGGCTTCCGATAATCATCTGCGGTTGTTAAAGACGGCAGCGGAGGATGCGGGGGTGACTTGCCTGGGTTATGTGAGAAGAGATCCGACGATCAGTGTTCCTTCCAGGCATTTGGGGCTGTCGCTTGGGGATTCGGATATAATGGAGGAATTTGTCAGGAGGGCGGAGCTTGCCGTGAGGGCAGGGGTGGATTTTGAGAGGCTTATAGAGGGGCTGGAATCCGGAGCTTCGAGCTTGGGGACTTCGGGCTTTCGCCCTCAGCACAGTCTTGAGGCGGAGGGGAAGGCGGCCGAGGGGAAGCAAGCAGCGGCCGGGAGGATTGCGGTGGCATGGGATGATGCTTTCAATTTTGTGTATCCGGAGAATCTGCGGGCGCTGGCTTGTAATCATAGATTCGGGGGAGAGATTGTGAGGTTCTCTCCTCTAAGTGATGAACAGATGCCGGATGCCGATTTCCTTTACCTCCCGGGTGGGTATCCGGAACTTTTCGCAGAGAGACTTGAGGCTAATGTGCAGATGAGGGAGTCGGTCCGTAAGTTTGTGGAGAATGGTGGATTTGTGATGGCTGAATGTGGGGGGATGATCTATCTGGGTGAAGAGATCGACGGCAGGAAGATGTGCGGAGTGTTGCCGCTGTCTGCCTCTATGGATAAGGCGAGGTTGCATCTCGGCTACAGAACGATGAGGATAGGAGACTTTACTCTCCGCGGACATGAATTTCATTATTCTTCCGTTATTGAGAATAAGGAAAGGATCGGAAGTTTCAAAAGTTGCGCGGAGCAGCTTGATGTAAAGGGAGATCGGGTTTCAACTCCGATCTACAGATATAAGAACACGATTGCAGGATACACCCATTGGTATTGGGGCGATAATGATATATCAGAGCTTTATGAGAATTTACACGCGTAGAGGAGATGGCGGATTGACCGGGATACATGGCGGACACCGGGTGCCTAAAACGGATATCCGCATAGAGGCGAATGGTGCTCTCGACGAACTGAACAGTATAATCGGTGTTGTGCGTTCTATGCTGGAGGATGAGTCGAAGGATGCGGTGCTACGCGCTGTGCAGGAAAATCTTATGAACCTGATGAGTCGTGTGGCCACACTTTCCGATGAGCGGAAGATGAATCCAAGACAATTGTCAGCCGGAGCTGTTGAGGAGTTGGAAAGGGAGTTGAACAGGATATCTGATAAGGGTTGTATGACTCAGGATTTTGTATTGCCTGGTGGTTGTCAGGTTGCCGCTACGCTGCATCATGCGCGCGCCGTGTGCCGAAGGGCTGAGCGGGAGTTGTGGCGCCTGAATGAGGTGGATCCTGTTGAGAGTGAGATGATGAGCTATGTCAACCGTCTTTCGGATCTTCTTTTTGCAATGGCAAGGGAGTGCAATTTCGATGAGAAGGTATCTGATGAGCGATGGAAGCGGTTCGGTGATAAATGATAAATGATAAGAGGGAAGTTGTAAGCGATAAGTGTGAAATCAAAAATTATTAACCATTAATCATAAATTAGTGAGGCTCAGGTCAATAATGCTCGGTGGAACGGGCAGCGATGTCGGGAAAAGTGTTTTGGCGGCGGGGTTGTGTCGGATTCTGTTGCAAGATGGGTACAATCCTGCACCGTTCAAGGCGCAAAATATGGCGTTGAATTCGTATGTGACACCCGATGGACTGGAGATTGGTCGCGCGCAGGCTGTGCAGGCCGAGGCTGCCGGGGTGGAGTGCATGGCGGAGATGAACCCGGTGTTGCTTAAACCGTCGGGGGAAAGGACATCGCAGGTGGTGCTCAACGGTAGGCCGGTTGGCAATCGCGATGCTTATGAGTATTTCCGTATGGAGAACAAGGAGTCGCTGCGTAAGGAGGTTCACGCGGCTTTCGACAGATTGCAGTCGCGTTATAATCCGATAGTGATGGAGGGTGCGGGGAGCATCGCCGAGATAAATCTCCGCGAATCGGATATCGTGAATATGTCGATGGCTAAATATGCCGATGCTGCTGTCATATTGGTGGCGGATATAGACCGGGGCGGTGTTTTCGCTTCGGCTTACGGCTCGATAATGTTGCAGCCGGAGGAGGATAGAAAGAGGATAAAGGGTATTATAATCAATAAGTTCCGGGGTGATGAGAAACTTTTCGAAAGGGGGAGAAAACAGATGGAGGAGATCTGTGGCGTTCCTGTTGTAGGTGTTGTTCCTTACTTGACAGATATACACATAGAGGAGGAGGATTCTGTTTCGCTGATGAAAAAGTCGGTGAAACATACGGATGAAAATCTGATCAATGTGGCTGTAGTGGCTTTACCCCATCTCTCAAATTTTACAGATTTCGACACACTCTCGCGCGATCCGCGTGTTCATCTCTATTTCACTTCCGATCCGGAGGAATTGAAGAAAGCTGAAATCATAATACTGCCCGGCAGCAAGAACACTGTTTCGGATCTGAGGGTTATGATGGAGAACGGCTGTGCGCAGACCGTTACGGATGCTGCGCAGAGGGGAGTGACAGTGATAGGAATCTGCGGTGGCTACCAGATGATGGGCACTGCGGTTGATGATCCTGACGGGGTGGAAGGTGAGCCGGGTTCGCAGGCAGGGTTGGGTCTGTTATCTGCCCGGACATCGCTTAAGGGGGAGAAGAAGGTGCGTCGCGTGAAGTTCACCATGGATTGTTGCGACGGTGTGTGTGAAGGGTATGAGGTGCATAACGGTGAAACGACGGTGGAGGCAGAGGCTATCCAACCGATACGGCGCGAAGATGGCTCACACGACGGTTGCCGCGCCGGAGATAATATTTTCGGAAGCTATATGCACGGTTTGCTTGACAATATTCAGGTTATAGATTCAGTGCTCAGACCCTATGCGATAAAGAGAGGGTTGTCGGAAACCGGAAACATTGAGTCTTATCGTGAATATAAAGAGAGGCAGTATAATGAACTTGCCGACAGATTGCGCAAGTATCTTGATATTGACAAGTTGTATGAAATAATGCGAAAGGATGATTGAAGGACATGGTGATGATCTCTATCGCTATGGCGATAAGATAAGACATAATTTCAGTACCAACATAATCTCGAATGCTGATCATTCAGGGTTGAAAGAGTATCTGAAGGGGGTGTTGGACAAGATCGGGAGTTATCCGGAACCCGCCCCATTCTCATTGGAAGCGAAGATTGCAGCGAAGTTGGGCGTAAAGTCGGAGAATGTGGTGGTGACAAACGGAGCCACTGATGCGATGTATCGGATTGCAAGTCTTTATTACCATGGCTGTTCGGCAATTGTCACACCTACTTTCCGCGAATACCAGGACGCTTGCGATAGACATGATCAGGATATGATTTTCTTCAATGACATCGAGGAAATTACTGACGATGTGGATCTGGTGTGGGTATGCAATCCGAATAATCCGACAGGGAAGGGTTATGCCAAGGGTGAATTGTACAGATTGGCGAAGGATCTTCCGAATTGCATGATTGTGGTGGATCAGGCGTATGCCGACTACACTAAGATTGAAGGACTTACAGCGCGCGAGGCGGTAGAATTGGGAAACGTGATATTACTGAGTTCGCTCACGAAACGTTATGCTGTTCCCGGTTTGCGGATAGGTTATCTGGTGACGTCGGAAGCTATGGCCCGGGAGATTCGTAAAACCGCTATTCCGTGGAATGTTAATACATTGGCGATTGAGGCTGGAAAATATCTTCTGGAGCATGATGAAGATTATGTGATTCCGGTTGAGATGCTCTGCCGTGAGGCCTGTAGAATTGCAGAATCATTCCGCGAGATGGGGATAAAGTCGTCGGATACATGCTGCAATTTTATTCTTTGCCAATTGCCGGAGGGTTCGTCGGCGGAACTTAAGGAATATCTTGTTGAGCATTATGGAATACTGATTCGCGATGCATCAAATTTTGAAGGACTGGACGAAAGATATTTCCGTGTAGCGGCGCAGAGTCCGGAAGAAAATGATTTACTGATAGAAGGAGTGAAGGAATGGTTGAAAAATCGGAATTGTTGAGATATCTGTTGGCAGTGTCGCCATTGCTTGTAGGTTGGATATTGGATAGACTGATAGCCGATCCGCTATGGTTGCCTCACCCCGTGGTAGGATTCGGTAAACTGATCTCTTTCTTTGAACATAGATTCAACAACGGAGAGAGGCGCGTAGAGAAGGGAGGGATAGTTGCAATCGGACTGGTTGCGGCGGTGTTCCTGTGTGTCTGGGGTGTCTTATGGTTACTCACTCCCTGGCCGTGGGTGAAATTGGGAGTGGAGACAGTAGGCGTATTCTATTGTCTTGCCGGGACAACGCTTGCGCGGGAGGTGCGTATGGTGTTCGAGGCTTGTGAGAGGGGGCTGGATGCCGGAAGACGGCAGGTTGCACGAATCGTAGGTCGCGACACTGCCTCGCTTAATGAGCAGGAGATCAAGACTGCTGCACTCGAAACGCTCGCCGAGAATCTCAGCGATGGGGTGATTGCCCCGATGTTCTGGTATCTGCTCTTAGGGTTGCCCGGCATGATGGCTTACAAGATGGTGAACACCCTCGATTCGATGATAGGTTATAAGAATGAACGCTATCTGGATTTCGGACGCATCGCCGCGCGCATGGATGATGTGGCTAATTATATTCCGGCGCGTCTCACCGCGTTTCTGATGGTCCTCGCCTCGGGCAGGTTGAAACTTATTGAATTTGTGAAGCGTTTCGGCAGCTCACATGCCAGTCCTAACTCAGGTTATCCGGAGGCCGCGTTGGCGGGTATCCTTGATTGCCGTTTCGGCGGCACGCACGATTATTTCGGAGTGGCGGTCTATAAGCCGCACATCGGCGTGAATCCGCGCGAACTAACCCTCTCCGATATGTACGCATCGCTTCGCATAGTGTTCCGTGCAGAATTGCTTATGCTCCTTTTTGTGCTCATAATCCGCACTTTTCTTTAAAGATTTGCATAATTGTGGAAAAAATATTAATTTTGGCGTTTTAAAGTAAGTGTTCAAAATTAATTTATACTATATTGGAGCTTATTTTTTAGACGATTTTGACGCGGAGCGAAGGAGAATACTTTCGTATTCGACTGAGCTACAAGTTAAAAACGGCAAAAAAAGAAGCCCAAGATAGTATAAAAGACATCTATATCACTTAATATCGTTTAATTTTGAATACTTACTTATAATGAGGAAGTTATAGACTTCCAGGTAAAAGCCATAATTAATGTCAGGAATAAAAGTCGATATTTCTTACCGGAGAGGTTTGCTTGCCATCTCTCCGATTATAGTTTTTCTACTCGTATATTTAGCTACATCGATCATCTGCGGAGATTTCTACAAGATGCCGATAAGTGTGGCGTTGCTGATAGCGTCGGTGTGGGCTGCTTTCACCTTAAAAGGGAAGCCACTTGCCGACAGAATCTCCATATTTTCTAAAGAGGCGGGATCCTCCAATGTGCTTTATATGGTATGGATCTTCATCCTTGCGGGGGCATTCGCAGCCATAGCACGCAAAACGGGCGCGATAGAGGCCACGGTGGATCTTACCATCCGCTTCCTCCCATCGTATATGCTCGTGCCGGGACTTTTCATCGCCACATGTTTCATATCGATGGCTATCGGCACATCGGTGGGGACGGTGGTAGCACTCACTCCGCTTGCTTCACAGATGGCGGAGGGTGCGGGAGTTTCCGTGCCGTTCTTTGTGGCGATAGTGCTTGGGGGTGCGTTTTTCGGCGATAACCTTTCATTTATTTCCGACACTACCATAGCTGCCACCCGCACGCAGGGATGCGATATGAAGGATAAGTTTACCGCCAACATAGCCATCGTGCTTCCGGCGGCGGTGATCGCATTGGTGCTCTATTGCATTCATTCACCTGAGCTGGATGTCAGTCCGGAGGCTTCGGGCAGCAATCCGTGGCTTGTAATACCATATCTGGTGGTGATTGTTTGTGCGCTGTGCGGCATCAATGTAACGGTGGTTCTCTTGCTGGGAATTGTATCCGCGATTGTGGCAGGTCTGTTGCAGGGGTTGTCGTTGCTCGACATATTTTTTACGGCCGGAGAGGGTATAGATTCTGTCGGGGGACTGATTATTGTCACGCTTTTGGCAGCAGGTATGCTGGGGATAATCAAAAGTGCCGGAGGAATAGACTTTATCTTGAAGATGCTCGGTAGGAACATACACACGTCAAGAGGCGCACAATTCAGTATCGCGCTGTTGGTGGGTATAGTGAATCTCTGCACTGCCAACAACACCATAGCGATCATCACCGTCGGTTCGCTGGCAAAGAAAATAGCAACACATTATGATATATCGCCGAAGAAAAGTGCTTCGTTGCTCGACACCGCCTCCTGCATAGCTCAGGCATTGATTCCGTACGGTGCGCAGACCCTGATGGCAGCTTCGCTTGCCGGCATATCTCCGGTGGCTCCGTGGCGCTATCTTTTCTATCCGCAGATTCTGATCGTATGCTTGGGAGTGTCTATTCTGATAACCAGGAAACATCGCCCTGTCATAAATTGATTTCGAGCAGGGAGCCGTAGGTAGGCTGAAGTTCAAAGACATTTTCCGGTGTAGCGAGGTTGCAGAGCAGCATGGCGTTCATCATTACGCCGGCGTGGGTGAAGACGAGGATATTGCGCCCGCAGGATTCATTGTTGGCGGTAGTCGAGTCATTTGCGTGTAGCTGCTGCATCTCTTTTAAGAAAGAGGCGACACGCCGTTGCTGATCAAGGAAGGATTCGCCGCCGGGAGGCGATACGTTCTCCCAATCATCGAACCATTGCTGAAGGCGTGGATCTTTTATGTCGTCGTAACGTTGCATCTCCCATTCGCCGAAGTTCATTTCATATAGACGCTCGTCAGGGATTGCCTCGGGATATCCGCATGCCTCGGCCAGTAAACGGCACCGCGTCAGTGGACTCCGGTAAACCGCATCGAAGGGTCTGCCGTTTCTTTTCGTAGCTTCCTGCAAGGCGGAGCTTACCCTCGCGGCTTCTTCAGCAAAGGTGGGTTTGACTGCGACGTCGGTTCGCCCGTAGCAGATGCCGGGCTCAACATCGACGGAAGTGTGGCGGACAAAGGTTATCTTATTCATTTTAATCTCAAACTTAAGCTCTCACGCCGAACGGTTTTAATTTCGAGCTGAAGCTCTCACGCCAGACGCATGAGGCTCTTTAATTTAAAATTATTGAGGCGGAGAGGTAGAAGGTGAGTTCGCAGAGGAGGGCGGTTGCGCCGCAGCAGTCGCCGGTGTAGCCTCCGATTTTGTGGTGGAGGTAGAGAATCATCAGGAACGCTACGGCAAGGGGAGGGAGGAGCAGATAAAGGAAGGAGAGGGAGAGGAGATGAAATATAAATGTGAGGAGAACTGCTGGGAGGAGTCCGCAGAGCAGACAGATTGCGAATGTCGGCGCCGACATCCGGTCGTAGATAAGTTTGTTTTTAGCCTCCTCCTGCTTGCGGGCGTAGGGGAGGAAGTTTATCAGCAGAGAACCGCAGAATTTACTCCAGGGGTCGGCTACCAGAATTATAAGGGGAGCTATGGCAACCGGGAAGTTGGCAATGCACCCTATTGTGAGGAGGAAGTAGAATATCAATCCGATAACACCATAAGAACCGATTGCGGAATCTTTCATGAT
>JAAVCU010000005.1 GCA_014802175.1 Bacteroides sp. | reverse complement strand
ATTATTAAAACCATCACGGTCTTCGACCGTGGCTGCCGACGCAAATAAACCGAAAGGTTTAATGGTTTTAATAACTTATTGACCCAATACTCTAATATTACTGTATAAAATAGTTTTAATGGTTCCTAATGGTTTGAGGCATTCGTCTTAAATGATCTTACCAAACTTGAATTCCTTAAATTATAGGCTATATCCATTGCAAATGTGTACAAACCATATCGATTAAGCCTCAGTTTGATGTTATTGCCGCAATACCTATCCTTAAACTGATCAAGATATTCCTGCGCTTCCGGATGAATAGTCGTAGATCTTAATTTCGACATTCTGTCAATCAGGTATATAGATGTCTTGAAGTAAGCGAGCATCGCGGAGCTATAATCCGTATGTTCAAGAAGCTTATAACATCTTTCCAACGCATCGAGAGAGGTCAATCTTTTCAACGTAAGGTCAGTCCTGGACATCGCTGAGTTTCCCCTGATAATGTAGTGAAATCCGATGTAATCCCTCTGTTTTATATCATTTGCATATAGCAGCGATTTGATAATGAATTCTCTATCTTCCGAATACGCAGTGTTTGTATCGAATAGAATATTGTGTTGCCTTACAAATGCAGTCCGGAAAACTATGGAGCACATCACAATTTTAATCCTTGACTCAAGATAAGACTTTAAATAGTCCGCGCAAGGAACCGGTCTTATGAGAAAGTTCCGGTCTTTCGACGTTTGAATATACCCGAATATCAGAAGATCAAAATCTCTTTCCAGTTGAATACTTTCAATTAATTCCGGCAGGATTCTGTCGTCAGAATCAAGAAAATACAGATACTCCCCCTGCGCCTCATTGATTCCGATATTCCTGGCGTTTGATACTCCGCAATTCGGAATATCGATCACCTTGAAATTCTCCTTACCGTGTGCTTCCTCCTCAAGAATCTTCAGGGTGCCGTCGGTAGAGCCGTCGTTGATCGCGATAATTTCGAAATCCTGACAAGACTGCTCGTACACCGACCTAAGCGTAGCGCGGATAGTCTCCTCCGCATTATAGCAAGGAATAATGATAGAAACCATTATGGGATTAGTTTTGCGTTAAGTTAGAGAATAGGGATTCCCACTTACTCATTATTTCAGGTTTTAAAAAAAGGAGGCTATTGGATCTTGCATTGATACCCGCCGATTTAAGCCAGTCGGGTGCAGATGCAGCCTGTATGATCGAGGCTGCAAGTTGTTCCACATCTCCGTTCTCAACCAGTACACCGAATTCCGGCTTTATGATGTCGCTTGGTCCGCAGGGGCAATCAAAAGATATTGCCGGCAGACCATAGCTCATAGCTTCCAGCAACACAAGAGGAAGCCCCTCAAATCGCGAACTCATCACATACATTGAACTTTCAAGATACTCCTTGCCGATATCGGCGGTAGGGGGATTTAAGGTAACTCTCTCAAGGTTCAATGAATTGACCATATCCTCATAAACCGTTTTATCGCCCCCTCCGAAGATCACCAATTCCCAATCCGAAAGTTTATCCTGAACCATACTCCATGCTTTCAGCAGCATGTCGAACCCTTTCTGGTAGCTGTATCTCCCTACGGATATGATGCGTTTATGATTGAGATCGGAAGCCGTTGTAGGATACCGGCTAATAAAATTGGGTATCACCTCCATATTTTTGAGATCCCCCCATTGCTCCTTATCCCGAGTGGTCAGAACAATGAATCTATCCAATTTTTTCAGAGATGAGATCCAGCTGTCGGTCCGGAGTTTCTGGAGATATCTTTTTACGGGGTTTGTTGCGCTCAAAGCTTTTGCATAGCGTGAAAAATGATACTCGGCAACTTTTTTGCTACCATCCTTAATATCCGGGATAAACTTAAAATCAAAATCCATCAGAGATATGCAGATATCAAATCTCTCTTTATGCAGGACCTGCNTCAGTCTCTTCTTATGCAGCTTATGNAGATATAATTTTTTTAAGTGCCANAATTTAGATCTTTTAGCATCGCAATAATTGATATCCAGATCAATAAGATGAATTTTNGGNGAGATGGGNAAGAAACACCCNCTGCGTTGTTGATCTGTCGTGATTATTGTGACATCAACCCCGGATTCCTCCGCAAGGTAATTAGCCTTTTGCAAAAGAATATTCTCCATCCCTCCGGAATTGAAAATACCTGATATTGTATATGCTATCTTCAATGTTAAAGAGCAGGGATATAGGGGTTGTAGGCTGCGGGAGGATTAAAAAGGAAAGAGCAAAGCAGGTATGCAACCCACAGCAANGTGCCGTAGATCAGAATCGTTTTATCCTTACTTGGTGCATTCTTGATAATAATCGGCAGAATCAGAATAATGCTCATATATAATCCCTTGGTTCCTCTCGACGCAAATTCAGCCGCTATCTGAATAAAGCAAAAATAAACCATCACACCGAAACAGAACATGTTTGTAAGCACCGTGTACAACACATTGTTTCCGTATAATTTATATTTAGAACCGTAATGNAAGCACAAATAAAGTAATAACACTCTTTCAATCATGCCAAAAGAAAAGGCAAAAGATGTTGCACGATAGGTCATGTACGCCACGAGTGCATTGCTTAGAAAGAAGCCTTTGGGAATCAGGGAAAGCATTATCGGCTTTATGCTTGCGCTGAATAAGAATATTACAGCGCAGGCTATANCNCCTGATCTCAATTGCTTCCGGTTGAATTTGCGATTCAGGAACGGNATGCACAATGCTACCAGCAATATNGATTTATGNAAGAGAAGGCCGACTANGACCGCCAAACCGAAAGCCTTCCAATTTTTATGATGAATGAGGAGCGGAAGAATCAGCAGGAACATTATGCAATTNGCCATAGGNTGACGCATCTGCCCCATTACCTGACCGAAGAGTGTGGTGCCGCAGAAAAGCAGGAATGAAAGCGTCGGATATGGGGAATATTTCCTGCATAATANGGCTGCAAGTATTATATTTATGGCAGCATAAATAAAGAGATGAACGTTGTAATTATTGAATAATGTCTTGGTTAAGCTGACAAAATATTCGTAGCCNATCTCCAGACTGGTATACGTGCGATGGAAGTGTAAAATGTCAGGAACCTCGTCAAAATGCTCCTGATATGANTAATAATCATATCCGCAGGCGCGCAGTCCGCTCAGCAGGNTTACGATCACACACAAAAATAAAAGAACTACGAAATCATATTTTCTTCCCCTTTTATCTACGGAGATCACCCCGGAGAGCAGAAGGAATCCCGATATGATATAATAGGGCAGCATTAGAAGTNGGATTCTATAGATGGATTCAGTTACATTTTACGCTGCTTCATGAGCAATCTTGCAACAAAATCCAGGTGCAGCATGCACGAAAGGTAAAGAATCTTCCGACCNTTGGAAATCGGAAAAGAGAAAAATTTCTTATGAGAGTCGGGGAAGGTTCGNCTCCAAAGGNGCGGATTGAAATTCCCGTTTTTCAAATAGGCCTCCTTGGCTTTTATTTTGAAAAGATTGATTATCTTTTCAAACTCCCGGTTCCTCTGAATTTTGCTGAGATATGTTGANATGGTATCAGCCGCTACAAGCGTGGATTCTATCTCCCTNTGAGTNNGTCGGTGGGAAATCGAATCCGCCACTACGCGGTAATGATACAATATGGCATCCAACTTGATAAATTTCCCCTCTCCCATTAACAGAGGAATCAGGTATGTCATATCTTCCCACAAGCTTATTCTTTCATCAAACCGTACACCTGTTTTTGCTATATACTCTCTTGAAATTAACTTGTTNCATAAAGAAGTATGAAATTCCGAGGTGCATATATTCAGCAGGATATCATATTTTGTTTCGGGTATATATTGTATTCTTNCCACAAAGTTGCCGGAATCCCCCTCATCAAAATCACACAACACCATATCAGCGTTCGAATCCCTGGCCTTGTTATACAATNTCTCATACATCTCCCTCTCCATCCAGTCATCCGGATCGCAGTGAATTATATATTCGCCGTGGGCTGAGTCCACACCGTCCTGCCGCGAACGGCTNACCCCCCGGTTCTGCNGATGCCTGATGATGNANGTCTGCTGTCTCCGAATGGGATATTCNGCCAATACCTCCTCCAATATCTCCATGCTTCGATCCGGACNGCAATCATCAATGAAGATAAATTCCATATCATCAAGAGTCTGATCGAACAAAGCTCGGGCGCATTGCTCAATGTATGGCTCGGCTCTGTACACCGGTATAATTACACTTACCTTGGGNTGCTTCATCTCATTTCACGGCAAAATCAATAAGCATTAAGCACCTTCCGCATCTGGGCATCCCAACTTAAATCAGGCAATGACTCCCGAATGGCGCGTGGACTCAAATTGATACCTTTTACGAAATCTATCAGTTCCTCGATATTGACCGGAGTCTCATCCGGTGGAATCCTTAGTGTAAACGCGCAGTTGTCGAAATCGCTGTTCTCTTCAGAATAGCAGAACGGCAGACCGCGATAAGCGTATTCCACATTCTTGAGAGCTTTCATATTACTGTGACCGCTCCGATGGCGTCCAAGGCTTCCTACGCAGATATCGGTGTCATCAAAGATATTATCGAGCGCGCTCCCTGACAATTCGCCCGTAAATTGAATCACATCAGTCAGATTATATTTGTTGACGAGGTTGCGTAGACGGCGAAATTCCGTGCTGNCCCGGGGACCTCCCACCATACGGATAAGAATTGGTTGCTTATCCGCCGATCCATTCTCCTTATATAATCTTACCCCCTCGATCAGCCGATCATATCCATGCCAATACGCAAACATCCCAACCGCTGTAATGCGGAAGATCTCGGAACGATGCGGGGTTGCTAACTTGATGGCATCCGGATCTATGCCGTTCGAGATATTGATAGTCTTGACACCCCAGATCTTACGGTCGTCGGAATAGGTGACTATCCTGTTCAGGAAGAGTCCTGAGATTCGATGTTTTATATGATATTTTATTTTCCGGAGCTGTTTTGCAAATCCTTTGCTGCCCTTCGCCGATTCGCTGATAAAGGGGTATGTAGGAATCTCATAAAAGACCTTTATACCGGTTTTGCGCAGTTTACAAGTCAGATAGATTTCGTGATAAGAATTGGTTTTTCGGATATAGCAAAGATTTATACCCACCTCGGAGGCGAACTCGGCGACCGAACGATACATACTTATAAGGCTGCTGTCATTGATATTCAGGATTTCCTGACCGCGATGCTCTATAGTTAATCCCCCCTCCTTACGCTGATAGCATAAAAAGAGATCGTGACCGAGCCTCTCCATAGCCTCAACTTGAGCATAGATCTTTTTATGCACGCCTTCAGCCGTGGTTAACTTAGGCTCAAGTTTCGCTATTGTAAAGTATAATATCTTCATCCTTGCTTGTGAAATCTCTGTGCTATCTTTTTGCTTACCTCCTTGATGTTATACTGATGCAGCAGTGTGCCCATGAAGAGGGTGGCAAGCAGCGTAACACCTGCAATCCAGATAATCTGGAGAATAGGGGAGGTGGGTATCCGGAGTTTTACCGCGAGCACAACGACGGCTAAGACTGCAGCCGAATTGACAAACTGTGGAAACAGTTTTGCAAAGAAACCGGTTAATGGCTGACGGAACGTAAAGCGGTACATCACAATGTAGGCGAACAGGAAGTTCACCGTCGAGGCTATCACCCACGCCCAAGCCATAGCATTGATCGTATGATAATAAACAGTGGCTATGATAAAAGCCCCCACTGTGCAGATAGAACTTTGTATGCCACAGTAAAATAGATGTTTTGTCTTCCCTGCAGCCTGGAAAATGGAACCGGCAGTCGAGGTCATAACCTGCAGCGGCACCGAAAGCGCCAGAATTTGAAATACAGGTATAGCCGGAATCCACATATCACCATAAATTATAATTACAATAGGGGAGGCAGAGAAAAACAAAATTATGCCCAACGGGAAACTGACCCACGATAGAATCTGAGTCAAGCGCGTATTTTTTGCAGCTAACTGCGCTTTGTCATCCTGAAGAGAGGAAAGGATAGGATGCAACACAGGGGTAATAACAAAAGTGATATTCTGCAGAGGCAACTGCATAAGCCGATATGATTTCTCATAGTAACCTAATTCCTTCATGGAAAGCGACTTGCCTATGATCAGGGTGTCGGCATTGCGTGAGAAGAAATTAATAATAGTGAAAAAGAACTGATACATCGAATAGCTCCAAACCTTTTTCACCACAACCATATCTATAGGCCACGCCACGCCCTGGGGATAGTTGAGGAAATTGTACACAAATATCCCGATGGCAGTGACGATCGGTGAAATCAGGAGTGCGTATATTCCCCATCCGGTCAAAGCCATCCAGCATGCCACGGTTCCACTTATGATCTGAAAACAAAGAGTGCGGATTGCAATGGCTCTGAATCGTTTGTTCTTCAGCATCATACCATTGGGAATGATGTTAAGGGCCTTAAAGAAAAGAGCTATGCAGAGCCATCTTATAATGTCGGTCAGGACCGGATCTTTATAATAAGAGGAAATTAAGGAGGACGATGCAAATAACATGGCTGATAAACTCACAGCCAAGCCCACCGAGATTGTAAAAAGCGACCGGGTCTGTTTACTTGTCAGATCCTTGAACTGTACGATTGCCACCCCCAGCCCCATATCGGAGAAGATATCGAGGAAGGTCATGATCACCGTAGCGATCGCCATGGTTCCGAAAGCAGCCGGCGAGACATGGCGAGCTAAGATAGCCGTGATACCCAGCGATATGAAAATCCCCGAATATTTCGCCAAGGCTATCCAGAAAACACCTTTTGTCAGTTCAGATTTTATCGACATAAGTAAGTTACTGTGTAACTGCCCTCAAAAACTCCCCAAAGGTCTTTGTTTATAATTTATTGACACAGAGGCACAGAGGGAAAGAGAATTGTTGCAAAATTAACGGCACTGAGGATCACTTAGTGATCAACCGAGGCACAGAGCCATTCGGTGACAGAACTCTGTGTCTCTGAAGAATTGCTGGCAATTCCTCCGTGCCATATCTTTTATTATCAGCACCTTGTTATCCATGCTCTGTACCTCCGTGTCTCTGTGTTTATATTTTGCGACAATGATATCCATCTAAAATAGTAATTTGATGAATTTTTAGGATAATCATTTTTAAATTTCCGCGTTCTTCCGCTTTGGTCCGCGGCTATGCGACAGCATAGAATAAGTTCCGCATTTCGGAGAAAGTTTTCCGTTCCCATAAGTCGGGAACGTTCTGGAGCTGCGAAGCAGATACGGAACGTTATATCTGCATGAGCAGATGCGCGGAATTGGCGGAACTCTGCGGAAAAGTTGATCTCGGATCAACTCCGCGCTGAATCTGTCGTTGGTTGGCATTGTTATCCATCCTCCTCTGGCTCTGTGTTTATATTTTGCGACAGTTCCCCACACCGATATTCGTCCGCTTCTTCGATGTGTGGTTCTATTAAATCACCCTTCGGGGTGACGAGTTGATATTGGGGAATCTTGATGAACTACTTCTAAGAAACAATAAGGCTTGGAATATTCTTTTGAAATCCTTTTGGACTCGCTGTAAGCTTTCACCGATTTCCACCACAATTTTGGCGTGAATAAATGTGGTCGCAGAATATAAATTATCAAGTAGCGTAAAAGTGTTAACGCCTTATGTCTTTTCAGCGGATTATTGAGAAAAGTCAAAATATGGATATATCTCAGATACTTCTTCTTTTCGATTGTTGTCGCTCTGTATTCGCGGTCATGAACCCCCACTGCCTTAGGAACAATACCGATTTTGTAATTCTTTGAGAAGCATCTGTCTATAAAATTGTTATCCTCNCCATAATGTGGAAATATCGGTGAGAATCCACCAACCACCTTAAGTGTGTTTATCGGAATCAACCAATGTGCCGCCATTACGAAAGAAGCGGGATAAACCTCCTTTGGTGTCTGGCCGGCAACATAATCCGAAACCATCTCTTGGGGAATATATCCGGCAAAGTTTCTGTCCAGTTTAGTTTTCTCCCGGTTCATCTGCAGAGGAGAAAGGATGGCCATATCCGGATTCTGAATACTAATTTTGATAAGAGCCTCGAATGTATCCGGTTCTATCCAGGCATCCTGATTCAACAGATAAACATAATCATAGTCATTATTTACCGCATAACTTAAACCAAGATTATTCGCCTTACCGAAACCGAGATTTTCATTCGATTGTATGAAATTGGAATCCGGATAATGCTCTTTAATGAACTCAACGGAACCATCCGTGGAACCATTGTCGACAATGAACAGATCCGAAGGCACAGTCGAATTCATCACACTTGCCAGACATTGTTCCAGCCACGTCATACCATTGTAAGTAACTATGACAGTGAGTATCTTCGGCATAAATATCTTANAACNGNAGNCTATTGAGTGCTAAAAAAGGAGACCGCTGAACACCGCCTCCTTTTTACTTGTTGGGTTCAATATTTCCTATTTGGAGTATTTNCGGAAAGAGATCCANGCCCAGCAGGAGATGTAATAGAGGCATTGGAAAAGATTTAGCTTTTCGACCTTGCGCAATACATTCCATTGCGGTTTGATCACCTTCATTTTGTTACCGGTAACNGATGTNTTGCGCATNCGGTATTTCACCAACACATCCTTATTGCCATAACCGGTGTCTATATCCTTGAACATCTGNAACCAATACACATAATCATCGCGCATGCTGCCCAGATTCTCGTTAAAATAGATCTTAGGGGTCTTCGCGGTGTCGTAAATGGCAGTCGAAGGGAAAATAGGGCAGGTTTTAAGGAGTGACCGGTAGGATACTTTGTCAGGAACAATAAAAGGTTTCAATAACTCCTCCTCGGTGAATTCATCAATGCGGTAATATGAAGAAAAGACCAGCGGGGCATCCTTGCTTTCCATAAATGCCAACTGNCGTTCAAGAAAATCCTCATTCCAAATATCGTCNGAATCCAGGAAAGCCACAAATCGACCTTTGGCCTCTTTGAGTGCGATATTTCTCGAACCCGACGAACCCCGGTTTTGCTTACTCTCAATGAGACGGATTCGNGGGTCATCTTTTGCATGAGCCTTGACTACAGCAATACCCTCACCATTATCGGGNGAACAATCATCCACAATGATCATCTCCCAATTAGGGTAGGTCTGGGCAAGAACGCTATCGATAGTTTTGCCGACAAAGGCCGCTCCCTTATACATGGGAGTAATTATGGACACAAGTTCTTTCTTCATGGAATAATTTGATTCAANTTATATAATNNCTTCAAATTTTTTTAGTGCTTCGGCTATCACCTGATGCATATCGTAGTATTTGTAATCNGCCAATCNGCCACAGAAAATGACAGAATCTTCCTTATCCGCAAGTTCTTTATATTTGGCAAACAGNTCTGCATTCCGGCTNTCATTGACCGGATAATAAGGTTCATCACCCGGGTTCCATTCTTTGGAATATTCCTTAGAAATTATGGTAACCGGATTAGCGTATACATCCTCTCCGAAAGATTCGAAATGTTTATGTTCGATAATTCGGGTGAAAGGNGTCTTCGAGTCAGTGTAATTCACCACCGCATTCCCTTGATAATTGGCCACATCCTGTTTCTCCGTTTCAAAAGAGACTGTGCGATACTGGAGCGGACCGAATTTGTAATCATAGAAGCGGTCTATTTCTCCGGAGTAAATGACCTTATCTGCTAATTTGTTCAGTTCCTCGCGATTCTCGATATAATCANTGCCCAAGCGAACTTCGATTCCNTCGAGCATTCTTTCAATGAGCTTNGTGTAACCTCCGATAGGAATCCCCTGATAGCGGTCATTGAAATAATTGTTATCGAAAGTGAGTCTTACGGGGAGTCGGCGAATGATGAATGCNGGCAACTCNGTNCATTTCCTGCCCCATTGCTTCTCTGTATAATCCTTGATCAGCTGNTCGTAGATATCCTTNCCGATAAGCGTCAGAGCCTGTTCCTCAAGATTACGCGGCTCCGTGATCCCCTCCGCCTNCATCTTNTCGCGAGCCTCGGCGCGCTGCTCGTCAAGTTTGGCNGTAGCCTCAGCCGGAGTCTTCACTCCCCACATCTCGCANAAAGTATTCATATTGAAAGGAAGATTGTAGAGTTTGCCATTTGGAGCCATTGCCACCGGGCAATTTGTGTAACGGTTAAACTCCACAAAAGAATTTACGAAATCCCAGACTTCTCTATCTGAGGTGTGGAAGATGTGTGCGCCATACCGATGAACATTAATTCCGTCTATATTCTCGGTGTAGATATTACCGCCAATATGATCACGTTTCTCAACCACCAGGCATCTCTTGCCAGCCTGATTCAGTTTATATGCCATAGTGGCTCCTGCCAATCCGGATCCCACTATAAGATAATCGTATTGTGCCATTATACGAAGTGTTTTTTAGGTATAAGTAAGTTAAGTAAGTATTAAAAATTAAACGATAGTAAATGATTCATTTAGTATTCATTTATTTTGAACACTTACTTATCAAAGTTAGTTGATACTATCAATATAATAAGTTTGGATTATGAGCTAATATTCTTTTTGTTTCTGAGCGGTGTCTTTGTTTCTTTCGTTCAAATTCCAAAAATAACTATTAGCTAATTTCTCAGACTTACTTATCTTAAATGGGAGATCTTTAGTGCTCCCATCAAAACTAANTTATAAATAAATGGAGAGAATAATAATAATTTAGCAAAAATCTTATATCGGATTCTAACTTTTTCGTGTGCGCAGAAATTAGCAGCTTCCATAAAGATTTTATTGTGAAGTGTCTCATCAACAATATGGTTTGCGTCTTTGTCTGATGTGGAAAGAGCTACATATTTGTTAAGAAGACAAGAAGAAACCCAGTTAAAAATGAGCTGATTAAAAGCATTGATGAATTTGGGGTTGTTCAGGTTTGAGTCGTGTGTAAAATCGTTTGCCAATTCAATAAATTTAAGCACATCCAGATCTTTCAATTTTACCTTTGCAGAGATACTTTCCGTATTAAATTTGATATAATTATACGGATATGTAGACACGCATATAGTTTTTTCAGCATAAGATTGGAATTGAAGATTGAAGAACATATCTTCGTAGAGTAACCCCTCTACAAATCTTATATTCTTATCCATAATGACCTCACGTCGATAAATCTTATCCCATACGTTTGTGCGATAATACCCATTACGCATGGCATTTTCAAAATATTCCAGACCGGATTCAAAATCTTGATTTTCGAGTTTCGGTACTTCTGTAATTTTCTTTTTAAAAACCTCTTTACGACCAAATGCGATTAGATCATTGACACCATCAAGATAGGGGAAAAGAATTTTAGAGTCTTCAAAATCAATAAAGTCGTCAGAATCCACAAACCAAACATACTCCTTTGTTGCAAAATCCAAACCTGTATTTCTCGCACCGCTTAGCCCTTTATTATTTTGATTAATAACTTTTATCTGCGGATACCGTTCCTCAAAGTCCGAAATAATCTCAGGTGTTTTGTCGGTAGAACCGTCATTTACAACAACCACTTCATCGCCTCTCTCGATAAAAGGTATCAATGATTCAAGACATTTGTTAATGTAGTTTTCTACATTATATGCCGGAACGATAAAAGAAATCATTTTAAAAGCAAAACTTATATGGTGAACATCCGTTGTTATGAAGGAGAATCATACCTATATAATAGGAAAAATAAAGAAATAAGAAGAAGTATGCTTCAATATGGTACAATATTTTATTATTAGAAAGTAGATAATTTATAAATAGTCCGAAGACAATAAACTGGAAAGAAATGAAAAGGAATACTATTCTACTAAGTAATAGACTATTACCAAAAGTCAGACTCATAAGTGTCCCTGTAAGATAAATCAGTAGTAATAAGTCATATCTATATTTATAATATTTTCTAAATCCTCTTAGATTTACAAATACTAAAATGGCAGAAAGTGGTTGAAGGAGGGCTCCAATTCCACTGCCCGTTTCCATCTCCCAGCTGAAAAGCAAAGTTCCGTAACGTGCATAGTGGGTATGATTCATTATTTCTACTATCCCATTGACAATGTATCCAAAAATTACTGAACCGAAAATTGAAAATATTAAGATTGACAGAATTATTATAAATCTGAAATTTAGGATTGCTTTAAACTTTGGCAATAGAGGTACAATTAAAAACAAAATTGAGGAGAAATGAAAGCTATAAGCGATGCCAACAAGAATTACAAATTTCCATATATTGTGTTTACAATACTCGTTTAATGCGCAAACCAAAACAAAAAGAGCTAATCCCTGCCTTGTAATATTTAAAAAATAGAATAATTGACCTGTAAGAAATAAAAATAGTATGATCCAAATTTTTCCTTTATAATCACGTATCCCAGAATATATTGAATAGAAGGCAATTATGTTAATTACAGAAAGAGCTACGGGAAATGGGAGTCCTATAAGATTTAAGAGTTGATATACTGCCTTGAATCCAAATTCAGGAACCTCAGAGAATGTATCTGGTTGATCTTGATAAAGATATAAAAATCTATATGAATAAAAGTCTACACCTACTCCATCTCTAAATCCTAATATAATTGCAATAAGAATTAGAGGTAGCCACAGTTGGATCTTATTTATTACTGCTCTATTCTCCCACAATCCGGGATATGGCTTAAGATTAATCTTTAACACCGGGATTTCGGCAAGAAGAATGAGACTAAAGTATACAACAAAAGCAAGAAGCATGCAGGGTAAGGTATTGTGCTTATCTTCTATTGGAAAAATATTGATTTACAGCAAGAATTTGCTGCATTTCATATTCTTTTAGGTCATTATGGATAAGGTCAAAGTGAACTGCTTTCCCTTTTGATGTCATCTCAAATTTATTCTTTCGTAATAGATCATAGTAATTTGCAGATTGGAATGTGTCTAGTTCTAAAAACGAATATTTGTGAGCCTTCATATATTCTTTCATAAAGTTGAAGGTTCTGGCTCGCAAAGAGTTCAAATGACACCAATACAAACCTATCGATATGACTATTCCTCCTCCATTCAATCTTTCAATAACACTTGTACCTATTTTATTTAAGCGGTTGTACTCCTTGTCCACAATTGGTACGAAGTATGTTTTTGGGGTTACTTTAAATATTAGATGGTCACCTTCCCCATTATACGGAGGAAGAATATTCACTCCGTTATCAAATTCTTTCCCCAGAGGAATCATAGCCTTGTGCGGAGAAACAATAAGATTAATACCACTAAGCGATGTATTTATTTTTTTTTCTTTAACTAAAGTTCGAATTGAAGAAATGTATTTTTTCCAGACACGAGAATTCGATATTAAAGAAGAATTTCTCTTTAATCTGATTGCAATTGTCAAGTATGTTTTGACAAGGAATGCGAATAAGATTGAACTTAATCTTCTGCAATTCTCTGGTTCTGAACGATAAAGATCACATATCTCTTTAAGTTTGTCAGAAAAATATATCTGATCTGCATCAATTTTCATTACAAATCGATATGTAGTCTTGGATAAAGCATAATTATAGTATCCCGCAAGAGTTTGCTCTGGGGGGAATTCCTTCCTCATAATACAATCTACTTCAGTATCCGATAAATTCCACGCTTTAATTTTCGGGAGGTAGTGAAACACTTTAATTTTATCAGGATACTTATGCCTCATCTCTTCTATAATGATCGGAGAATTGTCTGTGCAGTCATTATATACTATTATCAACTCGTCTAATGCTTCAATGCATGATTCAATGCAAGCTGGTATGAATTCTGCATCATTCTTCACTCTCATCATTCCACTCACACCATTCGGCCGAGGGGAATTTGATATATCGGAAATGTTAATTCGGAAATTTTCCATGCTTAATTTTCAGGTGTGCTGTCCTTTGACTAGATACATTTCAAACTATCCAAATTAATTTTTGATATTGTAGCCGTCGGCTCTTAGTCCATTCAGAACCCATTCATCAAACAGGAGCTCCCTTTTATGCGAAAAAAGATTGATCATCTTAAAAGCAATTTGCTTTTTGATATTTGATATTTTTCTATGTAAGGGTGTAGTAGTTTGGAATCCATCAATTATTTGGATTAACCCTACAGAATGAGATCGGAGTCTCTTATGATGAATCCAGAAACCCAATAATGGCTCGGTTAGATAACCAATAACTCTGCGCATCCGTGTATAATGTGACATTTTTAAATTTTTTTCAACCTGTTCCATTAGCGGAAACAGGAATGTACAGTATTCATCGAAGATGTGCTTTGGAGCAATGAACATATTACAATTTGTCCATTTATTATTATAGTAGAAATATTCTATTAATTCGGTTCTTAATTCAGGGAATTTTTGATAGATAGCGTCTAATAGAATATAGGTGTCCTCATACGAGGTTAATAAGAAAAGTTCTTCAATAATAGAATGTGGTAATACTTTTTCCTCTCCTATGATTATATCATATCGTTTAAATAGTCTGAGAAGATTGGCTTCGGTTATATCTAAATCAAAATATCTCCTATAATGAGCTAAACCTATGAAATCAATGTCAGGAAGATTTTTCCATGCCCAATACATTGCCGTTAATTCACAGTAAGAATCGTTCTTATGGGAGATATTATCGCCGGTATTATCTCCTTGAAAACCTAGTTCCCGATCAGGATGTAATGCCTTCCCTACATGAATAGGCATATGTACTTTATCATTCCGGATCGCAGAATCTTCTTTATGACATGCGACCAGAATCTTAATTTGGGGATCTTTAGTTGTAGCCATTTTTAATATTCTTTATTAAATATTAAATTGAAAGAAGTTTGTTTGCTCCCGGTAGCTTCATTATTAAATAACCGGTTATAATAGATAATACACTAACGGAAATCCAGATAAATAACGGAGCAAGGTAAGGAATATGTTGCATTATTTTACAAACTGGACTGATGAAAAATGGATGTATTGTAAAAACTATTAAAAATAATTTCGAGAGCTCCGTGATTATCTTATTAGGTGTAATAAGTTTAATGTGTTCAATATAATTAAATATAGAACAAGTGTACACCAATATTGGGAAGGCACTGTAGAAGAATGAACAATAAGATGTATTTGCGGCTTTTATGAAATATTGTTGAGTGAAAAAATTCGCAATAAGCATTATCACGACCATATACATTGATCCTCGAATCTGTTTGACGTTTCTCATCAATCCACCTAAGCATAAATAGGTAAGCCAATTATACACTCTTAACGCGGCCGGGATTCTTTCGCCATTAATAATTGTTAAATTATTAAGGAATACGCAATTCTGGATGACCATTAGCAAAATGGTTGCTAGAAGGAACACAGAAGGATACTTTCGATAGATATAATTAGCGATAGGTAAAATCAAGTATAGAATAATTAAAGCTCCGAAATACCAAAAAACGAAGAACGGACCTTTTACAAAGAAAGATCCTATATAAATAGATATAAAATCAGAGATTATAAGATTACCTTTGATTAGTCCTCGAATTAGCCAAAATGCCAATATTATCACTGCCATATAACGAAGTATTCTTATAATTTTTCTTAGTATATAGCCATAGCCGATATCTTGACGTCCTAAGAGGAGATAACCACTCACCATAAAAAACAATGGAATTGACGCTACAGCAGATTTGTACATGAATGAAGCCAAATCATAGCCGGACTCAGACATTAAGTCGTGTGAAGTATGTAGCATTATTACACCTCGCATTGCTACAATCTTTATGGCATCTATAGAGTAGTTTCGAGACATAGGAGCATAACTGATTTTCATGCAAGCGCATTCTTAAGATAATTGATTGACTCTTCCCTGAATTTTATGATTTTCTTAGTTGAGTGTTCAAAGTCACATTGCAAGTCTAAGTTTTCAATCAATTCATAGGGATTGTTTATGATCCTATCCTCAAGTTCGCAGATAGAAAGCATTTGTCCCTGTCGAGAACCGGGCTGAACGTCACAACTGTAGAATGGCTTTTCAAGATTCATTGAAAAGATAGTTCCATGGAAGGTGTTAGTTATAACAAAGTCAGCATTAGCTAGATATGATAAAATATCAAGAGGCCCAGCATCTTGAATCATATTTATGCCCTTGTATTTACAATAATTGAGAGGGGAGATACAATAAACATCTAGCCCCTTCTGATCTGCTAATTCTTTAATTTTCGGCAACCACCTCCTCATTGCTCTAAAATCCCAGTATAGAATGTATACAAAAATGTATGGGCGTCTGGTTTGGGGTTCATATACGCCTGGTAATGATAACCATTGTGACTTATCAATTAACCAAGTTGGATCACACACCAATTTTACATCTTTATTTGTCACGCGTTCGATGTATTCTCGGGTGAAAGGCTCGCGTGTAGATAGAAAATCATAGCGAGTCAATTGGTCTTTAAATTTTCGGATATTTCGCAATGTTTGAGGACCAAAGCTCGATGCATAAGCTATCCTTTTATGGGGATTACCGAAGTTAAGAAAATATGGCAAAATTGCGTCCGGCTTTTCATATTTAAATTCTCCGCAGTTTATATTCCAAACTTGATCACTTCCTGATATCAGAATGTCGTAATCCATTTTAGCATTGCACAGTTCTTTGTAAGAACTGAATCTTCTATCTGACGGCCTTAGAAATTCTGAAATGAACTGTTCATATTTTTTTGCTCGGATTTTTCGTGCAGACTTAATGAATTCAAATCCGATGTTATCAATCATAGAACGTATACCTTTTTTTAAAGAGAAATCTTTCTGATACCAGAATGTTTGGCTTGGTGTTCGGTAGTCAATAGTTTCCACGTCCCATCCTAATTTCTCTAAGGTACTTATAGTTCCGTATGTCTGGAGTACAGAGCCGAAATTATAAGCAGCGTGATATGTAATCAACCCAATTTTATCTTTCTTTTTCATTATTTTTGAATAAGAGTCTTTTTATTATCTTGTAGGTTTGAGGTAACCCGGGAATCTTACAATAGAGTTTGTATAATGGATGACTGCGTTTGCGAAAACCGGGTACGCATTGAATGGCTGCCTTCTTAAGTCCTTTGTTGAGGTATATTTCAAGGAACTTGTTTCTTTTTAGTGGTCGAGGTGCGGGCTGGCGAAGATTTAAATTATTTAATTTAGCTTCTTCTATAGTATGATTTTCCGTGTCAAACTTGTGCTTGATTGAATCGAATAATATTTTACCCTTTGAGGAGTTAATAAGGACCAGTGAAACACCATCGATATCTCTAAAATCTGATTTAACCTCTTCTCCAAGTCCCCAAAAATCTGCCGCAGTCAGATCTCCTATTCGTTCTTGTCTGGCAAATGGGCATGAGTAGCAATTTTCACGATAAGAAATGCCAATCGTAAAAGCCGCCATATATGCATTGTCAGCTTCTAATTGTTCTTTAATCGTTTGCTTATTGATAATATATTTCATGCCGAATCTAATTCCCTTTGAGGTTTTCCATCTGAACTCAACGCGACCATTTGTCTCAAAATCTTGAGGAAGGTTCATTAGTTTTATTTGGTCTATTAACATTTGTTGAGATGGCACACCATGGCATACTAAATCTATTGTATACAAATTGTCGTATTTTTTTCTTAGATATCCATATAGTCCTGAAACTTGACAAGGTGTGCCTATGAAAAGTATTTTTGCTCCAGAATCTAATTCGAATTTAATTTCTCTAAAAGTATGTTCAATGCTACTATGGACATATTTACTTTTCTTTATTCTATCCAGATCAGATTCTTTTGTAATTTTAGTATGATGTATAGCACTAACGGTCACTTCTTCACATCCATATACAATTCCGCCATTTTCGATAAAATGACGAGATGCTTCAGTGCAAAGACCTCCTGATGCCACAGAATCCGCTTCTTCTTTTGATTTAGGGGCAGCCGCGAGTATTTCAAAGGGTGCTTTCAAGGGGAGAGGATTTATCTCCGTACACGCTTTCTCGCAAAGATGACATTCTATGCATTTGTCAGTATCAATGACAGGATGTTCATAACCATACTTATCGGGATGCATAGATATGGCATTCCGTGGACAGCTATTATAACATCCATAACATCCAAAACATGTATTATATGGTAGATTTATCATTTCTTTTAAGGATATTATTTAATTTTATTATTACATATTTCTTTTCAGATTTTTCCATCACTATAATCCAAAACAAGAAAGATGTGATAAATAAGCAAATCAGAATAAATGCAAATAGAGTGAGGATATTATCAGAAAAATAACTGGCTAAATAATAATTAATTGAAATACTTATAATGAAAACGAATACAATTCTGCTCATTACCTTATTAATATATTCTTTAATAGAGAGGTTTGCTGTTGTTCTCAATATTACTAACCGAGCAAACCATGCAACTATATTAACAATAAAATAGACATAGAATGCGGATGTCGGATTGTTAGTAATTTTTATGGCTATATAAGATAGTGGTAATATAGTTAATAGTATACCTCCTACTACAGAATGATATAAACGTATTGTACCTGTTGCATCCGAAGCTCTCATCAAGGGATAACTTATAGTTTCAATAATTGTCGAACAAACAAGTAGGCGTAAGAAAATTATAGTGTATTGTGGTATCTCTCCTAACCATAAGAATAAAATGTATTGAGTTTTAATTAAAATTGGAATGGCTACTAATGACATTAAATAGAATATATAATTAGACCCCTTGTATATTAGCATAAAAAATAAATCATAATCTTTAGATGCATATGATTGTGTAATTTGTGGAGTCATTGCCGTATTAAGGTTTGAGCCGAAAGTCGTTATTGCATTTTGGACTTGTGCTGCAATCCCTCTTGCCGCATTAATAATGGGAGAGAAGAACATTCCGAGTAAAACATTAACTCCTTGTGTAGAGAACGCGCCTGCAGTGCATCCAATAAGAGCCCAAATGGCGAATTTGCCCATTTCGATAAGTTTGTCTTTGTAAATTCTTAGACGACCCCTGACTTCGTTAAAGTTCTTGTGACAATAAAATAAATATATCAAGTAAATACAAAATTGCACTAAAAGAAGGAGCCCAGCGTATAGTGTTAATCGTCCTGAAGCAGAAACTTTTATTAGGAATGCAACAATGAGCTTTAAGACACTTTCAACAATCGAGATTGTGGCATATACATTTATTCGTTCATGAGCTAGCACATCAGAAGAATATGGAAGTGTGAGGATCTGTAGTGCGCAATTAATCACACTGCAATACAATACTATATTGGATGCACGTAACGAGCTCGGTGGAATTTTTAACTGATGATCTACAATATATTTACCAAGAGAGATACCGACAATGACAAGTAATATGCATATAATTATATGGATTAGATATGCAGTGTGAAATACTTCTTTAAGTCCGGCTTGATTATTTTTACCCAATTCAAAGTTTATGAATCTCTGGGTGGCTGCCATCATTGCTGCATTTACGAAAGTAAACATTGTGACCATACCCCCAACAACGTTAAATATACCAAAATCCTCCACTCCTAATGCATTAAGAATCACTCGTGACGTAAATAGGCTGATACCCATAGTCACAAACATTCTAAGATACATCATAAGTGTATTCTTTGCAATCCTCTTATTAGTGGCGGAATGATCGGACATATATTAGGATTACTGTAGGTACATTTTAAGATAGTGGATATGATGCCGGTACCATCTTTGTCTATAATCAGGACCTCAACTTTAGGTTCGCCCAAATCAATACCCAAAAAGTTGGTGATTTATCGGTTGCCGAACATATTGGTATTGAGTGTTCAGCATAGGTGCTTATTGTCGATAATTTATAGCCTGATTCTTGGGCATTGGGAGGTGAGAGGATGAAAGTAGCGGCCGGCGGTGAAACCCGCCGGCTGCTACTCGCGGGTTGTGTCAGTAATTTCTATCGTCTTTTTGTCGTTACACTTTTTCGAGGAGGTCGGGGCGGGAGAGGGGATCTGTCTTACTACTCACAAACCTGAGTGGGAGAGGCGGGGATGGATATGAAGTTTTATATTTTTACCAATGAATTTGTCTTCCAGATAGGCTTTATGCAATGCGTCTATGGTGTTTATATTCCGTTGACGTCCGTTGTTGTAATCTCCTGCTTCTTCATGGAGGCTATGGATCTCACTGCATACCTCATAAATAACGGAGTCGGGATGGATAGCCATTATTAAAAGATCGGAGTTGGGCATGTCTGTTGCATCAAAGACATATGTAAGCACCGGGTCTTGTTCCCGCTTATCGTTTAGTTCAAGATAACAATCCACTTTCCACAGATAAAGTGGCAGACTTGTCTCCAGTATACTGTATTTGGTTGTAAGATCCTCGGCTAAAAAGAATTCACTCTCTTGGATTTCTTTCTTGAAATCATTAATGTCGGTTAATCGTATGTCCCAAACCAAAGAAAACCCGCTCTCTTTGAAAAAGTCGAGATATTCGGAATTACACCGTGTTACTATTTCCCAGATGGTTGCAAACCGAATCCGTATTTTATTATAGCACGGGATAAATAAGGTGGTGATTGTTGCGTTCACGGGGTCCGTTGGGTCATTATAATAGTTCCATCGGGTTTCGAGATGCTGCCAATATTCATCGCGCGAAGTCATCGACGCAAACGGTCCAACCTGGTCATCGTGGACGTAAAATTTTGTGATAGCTGATGACAGCATCTTTATTACGGGGACATTGTCATCCGTCGGGATTGGCTTGTCGGCACTGAATTCGGGTATCGTGGCGCCATTAAGATTGTAGCCTGTGACAGTGACGGCATGTCTCCCTATTGGTTTGCTGCGAAGCCTGCCCGAAGCGGTAAGTCCCTCCTCCTTTTCATATTTTAATTCCATCCCGAATATCACGGGTAATCCGATACTCAGATACGCACGTACCAATGCTTTGGTGTAACTGATTGATTGGAAGTTTGTCAGAATAGGCTCCATTTTTTCCTCCCTTATAGCTGATGCTATCTGAGAGGGGTACAGTCCTTTGTCGACAGGACTGGGAGAATGATCGGAAACTATGACCTTTTTAGCATTTTCTGTGATTATAAAAGGAGAGGGAATGTCGTTGATGGATCGATTGCGGATTCCGTGGAGTGCTGCCCACAATGATGATGTGGCGCAAGCGGAAATCACATTATCCTGCTCTTGATATGCTATGGATTGCACGATCAGGTCGCATCCAAGGAGGTGAACTTGATAATCTTTGAGGAGCGGGAAGTGCCTATCTTTATCAATTTCCGGAGGATAGATGCTAAGACATACTTTGCCTAATCTCGCTTTTGGAATTGGTCTGAGCAGGATGAATCCAAGATAGGCTGATTGGAGCATGTCTCTCAGAGTGTGCTCCGAACTGCCTATTTGCGAAATAATAAGGTCTTCCGTGAGTTCGCTTGAGAAGAAATGAATACGTTTGCATTTCTTGGGATAATCCGGGAAACATCTGGCGTAGTGATTGCAGTAATCCTCCATATAATTGCGGTCGATGTAATCATTCTCGATGATCACGCTCTTTGTGCCTATGCGTTTCAGATAATCATCGAGATATTGAAACCTGTAATTGAAGTTTTCGCCCTTTAATAAGTTGGGGAAAGCTTCGGACAGTTCGCGCAGACCGGAATATGGAGTGATAATCAAACTCATTTA
Organism: Bacteroides sp.; assembly: GCA_014802175.1. GTDB lineage: Bacteria > Bacteroidota > Bacteroidia > Bacteroidales > Muribaculaceae > Lepagella. Next base: position 2,716 of record JAAVCU010000005.1, on the reverse strand, counting down.
AAGAGTAAGATGACGGATTATATTAGCAGGAAAACGGGATGCTGAGATGCTTGTGTGTGATGGGGGTGTCGTTTTCAATGTATGACTGCATTATGTCGAGCACACGATATTCCTCATGAATCCGTTCTATGCGGTTTTCGCTGATGAATAGTTCCCGATATTCGCTCATGGAAATCCTGAATTTTCGAGGGCGAGAGGTTTCGTTGATTGCTTGAGTCATAAGAATGTGTTATATTATGATATCCTCTGAATCCCAGTAGGGAGTCTCTTCGGATGCCCTGTAAGTTAATGTCATTCTCTTAGAGAAGAGGTGTTTGCGTTCGAGGGAGAGAAACCGGTAACCGACTGTCTTAACGATGCCGGGGGTGGGGTATGTGATTGATTCAATGGAATTGTCCGTTTGGGAGGCTGATGCGGAGAATTTGCCGGTTGCATCCATATCGCCAATTCCAGTTAGATTGCCCTCTGCATTGACTTTTGCGCAAATTCCGGCTCTATTGCTGCGGAGCGAAAGGAATTGCTCGGCTTTCACCACGGAGTAGGCAACCCAGAATTTTGAATCCCATCTTCCATATTCGTGCAGCTTTATCAAGAATGGCTTTATTTCGCCGTCCAATGATACAAAATGATGTTCAAGTTTTAGGATGCCTCTGACGTAGATTGCCCCTTTCTTCTTGAATTGGATTGAGGATTGTGCTTTACCTTGAGGGAGGCCTGTTTCTACTGATATATCGGCGGCGATTTCCACGCCACGACTATCCTCAAAAAATCCGTCGGCAAAATCTTTATCAGCTTCCGTGAAGGTTCTTCTGAATCCCGGGATATTGCAGATGTTGCCGACCGGACACCACTGGGCTCCTTTCCAGTAGCCATAATCGCCAAGTTCTATGTTGGTGGCGGGAATGAGTGGATAAATGCCGTTGTCAAATTTCAGTGGTGCCATAGGATTATAAGGACGATGAATACAAAAATAGGGATAATCTTTTTATATAACAAATAATACTTAAGTAAGTATTCAAGATTAAACGATATTTAAGTATAAAGATTTTCTAAATATTGTTTTCTTTTTTGTCGTTACACTTTTTCGAGGAGGTCGGGGTGGATGAAGGGGAGGGCGATGGCGCAGAGCCCTTCGATCTCTACGACTATGTGCTTGTTTTTGCGTATGCGGCGGGCGTAACCCTGATAGCCGGCGAAGGGTCCGCCGGTTACGCGCAGCAGATCTCCGATCTTGAATTCATCTTTGCGGTATATTTCGCAGCGGAGGGTGTCGTCGCTCGTGAGGAGGCGGAAGAGCCGCATCTCGTCGGCCGTGATGGGCTGTATGTCGCCTCCGCGTTGGTAGCGGTAGATCCAGAATGGAGGGAGGTCGGTGGTTTCTGTGCGACTTTCCTCTTCTGTCTCTTTTGCCGTTTTCGGTGTGGTATTGATGAAAAGGAGCTTGGGTATTACCGGTTTTCTGAGTGTGGAGCCGTCCTGACGTCTGACGCTCTCTGTTGGCAGGTAGGTCTCCATCCCTCTCTCGGCAAGCCTTTCCGCAACCTTTAATGGCCGCCCGGACTTAACCGCATACCAGTTTTTTGCATCATTCTTATGCATTATCAGCTTTCCCAGTTTCAGAAAGCTCTTTAATGTAGCCTTCTATCTGCGGAATAAGTAATGGAATATCTTCTCTGTAGACTTCATATAATTGATCGGCCTCAACCTGATAATATCCATGTACAAGAATGTGACGCATTTTAATTATAAGATTCCAAGGGGTAGAGGGATGTGAGTCGATAAACTCTTTAGAAAGCTTGTAAGCTGCCTCACCAATAATCTCAACATTCTTAACGACTGCGTAATAAAGTATAGCGTCTTTGGCTAAATCATCAAGACTCTTATCAATCATGAATAAATTGACATTTTCCATGGCTGATAAGATGTGCCTAAGTCTAAACAGATCTCTGTTAGCCTCTCTCATAAATAAGTATCTTGTCCATATCTACGTATGGCTTAATGTCCGGGTAAAGTGCTCCTTCAGAAACTAAATCAACTTTCTTTTTTAGGATCTGTTCAAGGTGCAGAATTATATCGGCGTACCTAAGGAGCCCGATTCGTTCTTTTTTGTCAAACTCGACTAAAATATCGACGTCACTGGAACTTGTCTCTTCTCCGCGTGCATAAGAGCCGAACAGCCATGCTTTTAGAACAGGTTGTCCGGAAAGATACTTTTTAACGGAATCCAAGTTTAACATAAGTACGTGCATTTGCAAAAAACGACTTTAATAATTTATGCGGTTGGTGATGGGTGTGACGAACCTTCCTCGGGCGGTCCGGAGGACTGCTGAGGAACAGGCGTACACATCCGCCCGACTACCTTAGGGAATCACAGCGGTGATTCAGAAAAGCCTCGGGTCTTCACCTTCTCCAAATACATGGGCTCGGGTGCGATGGCTGTTGGTGCTTAAATCGACTTGCAAACCAAATTCTCCTTGTAATTGTGCAAAGATAGTCGTTTTTTTATTCAACGGCAAACGAAACGAAGTTTTTTTGCGGTTTTAAATCGAAATGAATTTTGTGAATTTCATTTAGAAGTTGTTTGAACTAATTTTTTATTAAGATTTATGAGATATTTTTGAGATGATTTCTTCATTTGAAGAGGTGGCAACCTTTCGGTTGGCACCGATGAAAAGGGAGAAAGCATCCAAAAAGATCCATAAAGGTTAATAAAAGA
>JAAVCU010000004.1 GCA_014802175.1 Bacteroides sp. | reverse complement strand
GGCTTCCATTTGAAAAGCTCGGTAAGCGGATTGAAAAAGATATAAAATTTCTCAACTTTGACACCGAACATGCGGGCAAAGAGGAAATGACCGAATTCGTGAATGATCACCAGAATGGCGAACGCGAGGATTAGCTGGGCAGCTTTAATGAGAAAAGTTTCCAATTTTTTTGAGTTTTTAGTTTTTTTATACAGGCGGGAGCAGGGCTCCCTGAACGCAACCGCTTCGCGATTGGGAGGCACCGGCCGGCCGGCTTGCTTGCTTTCGGGAGCGGGGCTCCCTGAACGCAACCGCTTCGCGATGGGTGGGCNACGGCCGGCTGGGAATTAATTGTTNATCATTAATTATCAATNATTAANCATTAATTAATTCTGCGGCCAGGGTGCGGGCGGCGGTGTTGGAGGAGATGAGGTCGGCAAGGGTTACGTCNGCTATGAACTCCATGCGGTCCATAACTTTACGGACAAGTCGCGGGATNTCCATGTAGCCGATCTTGCGTTTGAGGAAGGCGTCGACGGCTATCTCGTTGGCNGCNTTGAGCACACACGGAGCGTTNCCCCCTTTNTCGATTGCCTCGAATGCGTATCGGAGCAATGGGAATTTNTCCATGTCGGGGTGCTCGAACGAGAGGTTGGCGTAATGCTCTATGCGCAATGGAGGGCGNGAGGAGGTGAGTCGTTCCGGATAGCTCAGTGCGTAACGGATCGGCAGGTGCATATCGGGTGTGCCAAGTTGCGCCTTGACGGATCCGTCGGCATATTCAACCATTGAGTGAACTATCGATTGAGGGTGAACCACGATCTCGATGTTTTCCGGCNGNCANTTGAAAAGCCATCGGGCTTCAATCATCTCGAATCCCTTGTTCATCATGGTTGCNGAGTCGATGGTAACTTTNGCNCCCATATCCCAGTTGGGGTGATGGAGTGCATCTTCAACGGTGACTTTTTCCATCTCCTCAAGNGATTTGGTGCGGAAGGGTCCGCCGCTTGCGGTGAGTATGATCTTTGTCATCTCCTTCCGGCATTCGCCTTGCAGACATTGGAAAATTGCGGAGTGTTCGCTATCGACCGGTATAATCGATGCTTCTGGATTCTCTTTAAGCAGTTTTGTTATGAGTTCTCCTGCCACCACCAGAGTCTCCTTGTTNGCCAATGCAATTGTTTTGCCNGCTTTGATGGCATCNATCGTGGGTATGAGNCCGCTNTAACCGACCATAGCTGTCACTACGATGTCTACATCCNGCCGNGTAGTGGCTTGGGCAATGGCATCNGGNNCGGCACCAACCTCTATAGGTAGGTCGGCAAGNGCCTCGCGCAAATAGGGGAGAANCTTCGGATCAGCAATGACCACATGAGCCGGCATAAATTTGCGAGCCTGTTNGGCAAGNAGCTCCCAATTCTTACCGGCAGTGAGCACCACTGCACGGAATCGTTCGGGATGCTCCTCGATGATGTCAAGGGTCTGGGTTCCGATCGAACCCGTCGAACCTAAGATAGCTATCCGTTTAATATTATTGTTTGTTTCTTGATTCATTCCTGATTGCTTGATAAATTTGATCTTCAACCTTAGAATTTACCTCTGGGAGCCTCGAATGGAGTGCTTTGNGCACCGGTGGCGTCCGGACTCCCTATGTAATTGTAGGGTATAAGAGGCAAACCGTTATGCCACATCATNACCTCTACGTATCGTTGTCCTTTTGCATCGGGGAGTGGGGAGGCTCCGAGGATTTGACCTGCCTGCACTGCATCGCCGGTGGAAACCATNGGAGATGCGATGTGGGATATTCTTGTTACAAATCCCTTTGCGTGCTGCACGATTACAACATATCCGCGTTCGCCTGCCGAGTAATATGTGGCGAGCACCGATCCNTCTGCCACATTCTTGACGGCTTCATCGGCAGCCAGCGCCACCACGCCTTTCTCTTCGTTTCGTGATGCGGANGTGAATACNGCNGANTCGGCGATGGGAGAGAAAATCATNCCATCNGCNGCCAGCGGGGCGAGCACCGAGATATTGAAACGCTCGCGCTCCTCCATAGCATCNATGAATTTGCGCTCAGCGGGCGATGTCGGAAGAAGAGAATCGGTGGTCAATTCGCGNACGCTCCCTGAGATAGAGGCCGAGTCNACGGGTATNCTTCCGGTGTCGAGCACGCGGAGAACATTGTCTATATANGCCCGGTCCTGCTCGTAGACTTCAAGAATTGAGTCGAGTCGCAGGATGTTATCTTCCGTGGCAGANCGCTCGGATTGCTTAAGATATCCGGGNAGGAGNGTGCGCAGCGGAGTGATCATTACTATAATCGAGCCAAGGAAGAGAAATAAGACAACAATTCCCACCACCGCGCACCATAGCGCAGCAGGGGAGATCGAGAAGTCGACAATTCTTTCAAGCTTTGACTCATTCTCGATGTTAAAACGATATCGGGGATGTCTCTTCATCTTATTTAATACGCGAAGTTAATGAAAATTAGTGAGACTGAAAAGTGTAAAAAGAAAGAAAATTTTACAAAAATCGGGAAAGTGTGTAAACAAAAATTTAAATAGCGTTGTTAGAAGTATAAAATTCCTAAAAAAGCAGATTAGGAAAAACAAAAATTACAAAAAAACAATCTTAAATTAATATTTTATGAAAACAAATCTTTACTACACATTGGCATTACTCGCCGGCGCATCAGCATTCGCAATTCCGGCAAGTGCACAGGATGTTATCGTTGACGAAACAACCGTTACTGAGTTTACATGCGATAACACCACTCATTACTTTTCAAATTGGCGCAACAACTGGTTTATCGAAGTTGANGCAGGTATCAACCAGCCGTTTGTAGANCGCGGTCAGATGGCTTCTCCCGGCGAGAATGTGAATCGCGAAAAGATGACTCTCACATACGGCTTTGGTGTAGGTCGCTGGGTATCTCCCTATTTCGGATTCCGTTTGAAAGCATTAGGCGGCGCCCTTCACTGGAACACACCTATGGCATCAGCACCCACATTGGGTTGGACCCGTGCACAGCATGTTAACCTTCAGGCAGAGGTAATGTGGGATATGTTCAACTCACTTGGCGGAGTTAATGACAACCGCGTATTCTCGATCATTCCGTTTGTAGGTCTTGGTGGAGATGCAACCTGGAATTATCGTAACAGCCTCGGNGGCGTTCCGGCAGCAACCAACGCTTTCCGTCGTGATGGCACAGCAAAACGCGTTCAGTGGACACTTCCGGTTTCCGCAGGTCTTCAGTTCCGTCTCCGTCTTTGCGAATATGTAGATTTCTTTGCTGAGGCTCGCGCAACATTCTACGGCGANAACTGGAACAATTACGTTGCAGGTAATTCAATTGATGCAAACGTAGCAGTTCTCGGTGGTTTCAACTTCAACATNGGNGGTCGTCANTTCGGACAGTTCAACCAGTGCAACTATGTATCTGAAATCGCAGCCCTTAACGGTCAGGTAAATGATCTTCGCGCACAGCTTCTCGCAGCTGGAGCAGAAGTGGCAGCCCTTCAGAGTCAGCTTCCTTGCCCCGAACCCGTGGTACAGAAGAATTGCAACAACGCACCTCTCATGACTACCGTTCGCTTCACCATCAACTCAGACAAGATCACACCCGAAGAGCAGGTTAATGTNTACAACATGGCAGAATGGATGAAAGCCAACCCCGATCAGAANGTAGTCATCTGTGGTTATGCCGACAAGGATACCGGTACATCAGAATACAATATGGATCTTTCACAGAGACGTGCAAACGCAGTTGCTGACGAGCTCGTTAACACTTACGGAATCAACCGCAGCCGTCTGACAGTGAAGTATGACGGAAGTGCAACTCAGCCTTACAGCACTAACGACTGGAACCGTATCGTAATCTTCTCTCAGGATTAATTATTGAAAAGAAGTAAAGATAGATAATATTATAATTCTTCGTAACGACAGGGGACCTCGCTTCGGCGGGGTCCTTTTTTGNGNTNAAGGGCTAACGCTCNGAGCCGGGAGCGGNGCTCCCTGAACGCGACCGCTNNGCGAGGGTGGAGGGCNNNNGCTGGCTGGCTNGCTTTCGGGAGGGGGGCTNCCTGAACGNGACCGCTTCGCGAGGGTGGAGGGCGGCGGCAGGCAGGCTTTCGGGAGGGGGCTCCCTTAACGTGACCGCTTCGCGAGGGTGGAGGGCGGAGGGGATTTATTGTCGGGATTTATTTGATTATATAAAAAATTTTGATGAAAAAATTTTGATGATTTAAATAAAGTTTGTAAGTTTGCAATGAACTCAATGCGTAAATTATGTGCAGNGAGTTTACGGATATGTCTTTTTGCCATAAAACTTAAAATCAAGTGGTGAGAAGGTAAGTAAAGCGATAGATAATTGGAAAATTACTCTAACCAAAATCAAAATATTATCATGAATATCAATGAAATCATGGCCAATCTTGAGGCCAAGCACCCCGGAGAGAAAGAGTATCTCCAGGCAGTAAAGGAAGTTCTCCTCTCAGTGGAAGAGGTTTACAACCAGCATCCCGAATACGAGAAAGCAAAAATCATAGAGAGAATGGTTGAACCCGATCGTATCTTCACCTTCCGNGTAAGNTGGGTTGATGATAAAGGAGAGGTTCAGAACAACATCGGTTATCGCGTGCAGTTCAACAACGCCATCGGTCCCTACAAGGGAGGTATCCGTTTCCACGCATCAGTAAACCTTTCAATCCTCAAATTCCTCGGTTTTGAGCAGACATTCAAAAACGCGCTNACNACGCTCCCGATGGGTGGCGGAAANGGAGGCTCNGACTTCAGCCCGCGNGGCAAGAGCGATGCAGAGATCATGCGATTCTGTCAGGCCTTCATCCTCGAACTCTGGCGCAACCTTGGTCCCGACCGCGATGTTCCGGCAGGAGATATCGGTGTAGGTGGTAGAGAAGTTGGTTATATGTACGGAATGTATAAAAAACTCGCNCGCGAGAACACCGGNACATTCACCGGCAAAGGTCTCTCATTCGGAGGTAGCCGTATTCGTCCGGAGGCCACAGGTTTCGGCGCTCTCTATTACACAGTGCAGATGCTTGCCGACCTCGGCACAGATATCAAAGGAAAGACAATCGCCATCTCCGGCTTCGGTAATGTGGCTTGGGGTGCTGCAACCAAAGCAACAGAGCTTGGCGGTAAGGTTGTGACAATCTCCGGTCCTGACGGTTACATCTACGATCCCGAAGGTCTTGANGCAGAGAAGATCGAGTATATGCTCGAGCTCCGCGCATCAGGNAACGACATCGTGGCTCCTTATGCCGACAAGTTCCCCGGCTCAACATTCTTTGCCGGAAAGAAACCNTGGGAGCAGAAAGTGGATATCGCCCTTCCTTGCGCAACTCAGAACGAGCTTAACGGCGACGATGCAAAACAGCTTGTTGAGAATGGTGTGCTTCTCGTAGCGGAGGTTTCTAACATGGGATGTACTCCCGAGGCTATCGACACCTTCATCGAGAACCGTATTCCTTACGGTCCCGGCAAGGCAGTGAATGCCGGTGGTGTGGCAGTGTCAGGTCTTGAGATGACACAGGATGCAGAGCACCTGCAGTGGNCAGCAGAGAAGGTTGACGAAATGCTTCANCAGATCATGCACGACATCCACGAAGCTTGTGTAGAGCACGGCACNCAGCCCGATGGCTATATCAACTATATGAAGGGTGCTAACATTGCTGGCTTCCTCAAAGTTGCCGATGCAATGATGGCTCAGGGAATAATCTAATAATCTGTAAGATTAATATAATAGAGAAGAGGGTTGACTCATTTTCGAGTCAACCCTCTTCTTTATCGTTCACTTGTCGATGCGCTCACTCTTAATTACAGAGGTGTGAGATAAGAGCTATATCAAGTATCTCTTCGGCTGAGGAGACGATATGATCGGCGTAGGCGCCACGAAGTTCGGAGATAGGGCGGAACCCCCAGCTTACGCCTACCGATTCTATGCAGGCACGGCGGGCGGTCTCCATGTCTACGGCAGAATCACCCACATACAGCACGGCGGATTTCGGCGTGGGGTGTTCGCTGAGCACTGCAAACACGATGGATGGGTCAGGCTTGGTGGGGCGTTCCGGAACTTGACCGAGAATTGCAACGAATGGTATTTCCGGGAAGAAGTAGCGCACTATCTTCTCTGTTGCTGCCTGATATTTATTGGAAGTGACAGCAATTCCGATACCCTTTTCCGTCAAGGTTTGCAGGAGTTCCGGAATACCGGGGTAAGGCTTGGTGTTATCCGTGCAATGATTGTCGTAATATTCCCGGAACAATTCAAGAAGCCTGTCGATAGTTTCGGGATTTGCATCGGGTTCCGCGCGCTCAATAAGTTTTCTCACGCCGTTTCCTACCATGTAATTGTAGGTGGACAATGCATGCTCAGAATAACCCATGGAGCGGAGAGCATAGTTGCAGGCATCGCCGAGATCGGCGATTGTGTTGAGCAGAGTGCCGTCAAGATCAAATATTACTAATTTTTTCATAAGCGAATTTTATAAGTTCACGTTAGAATGGATAGCCCACTGAGAAATGAAGCGTGGTGTCGCGTGACCATCGCGGATGGATGAGCGGAAGCCTTTCCTGGTTGCTCGCGGGATTGTAGGCTTTGAATCCGAGGTCAAGACGCAGGAGGAAATAGGTGAAATCAAGACGGATTCCGGCTCCGTAGGCTGCGGCAATCTGTTTGTAGAATTTGTCGAATTCAAACATTCCTCCGGGCTGGTTTTCATAGTTGCGGATGGTCCAGATGTTGCCTGCATCAATGAAGAGCGCTCCTTCAAGAACCCAGAATAGTTTTGCCCTGTACTCCACGCTCATGTCAAAGCGGATGTCGCCGCACTGATTTATGAAATCGGTTACGGAATTTTTTGAGTCGTAGCTTCCCGGACCGAGAGTTCTCACTCCCCAGCCGCGCACTCCGTTGGCGCCACCGGCATAGAATCGTTTTTCAAACGG
>JAAVCU010000003.1 GCA_014802175.1 Bacteroides sp. | reverse complement strand
CAATATCAGATTAATGAAAGACCGCGAAAAAAACTAAATTTTTCAACCCCAAAAATCGAGTTCTATCGAAGAATAAGTTAATTTTGCACTTGCCAGTTGACTCTGCATACAAGAGAATCGTTTGGGAAGATTTGTAATATTCATCAAAAATCAGTATCTTTGGGGTACTTGCATAAGCAGAGACAAAAAATATTGATGTCATGGGATTAGATATTTATGCCGGGTCATTGACTCGTTATTATCTCCGAGATTGGGATACGATTACTCAACAACTGTCGGAAGAAGCAGGCTATAAGTGCGTTACGCTGGATGGAAATGGTAATGAAATTAAGCCGAAAACAGATGAAGAGGAGGTAAAGGAGGTCCACGAGGCTGTGTGCGAGTGGAGGGATCATATTGCTGCGGGGATTGATCCGTCGCTTCCTGCTCCATTCTGGGATGAGAATGAGAGAAGCGCGTACTTTACAGACAACCCCGGTTGGGAGGCTTTCGGAGCATTGATGCTATTGCATGCTTGCAGTTTATCTGATAGCCCTTTCCCGGAATATGTGGATAGCAGTTGGGACGCATACGAGGAGCCGGTAGTAAAGAACGCTATGCAGCAGAAGAATGTGTCCTCTTTGCTGTCGGAGGTTTCGTTGTGGGTGCCAATTCCACAGAATGTGTTATTTATTGCATCATTGCCGACAGGGGAGGAGTCAACCCTCTCTACGGTTTCAATGCTCCTGCAAGAATTGGAGGAATTGAACCGGAAGATGTGGCAAGCAGATGAAGCCACGATACTTTCTTGGCGTAATGACAAATACTATAAGCCGGAAATAGAGGTAATACGTAAAGAATCAAAATCTTTCTTTGGTCTTATACGTAAAACGAATGAAATTAAGATAGAGAAATATCGCACAGAAGATTTGGCGCAGTGTGCTTTTTCTATCATGTATCAAGCTGTCAAGTTTGCGGATGAACATAAAGTGCCTCTGATATTGGATTACTGATGTGCAGTCCGGTTTACGGTAAGAGTGCTGTGATGAGGTTGAGTTACAATTAAAAACAAAGATGAGGATTAAGAAAGAAAAGGTTATAGGATTTGTATGGCAACATATTCTGTTGTTGCTTTCAATGTTTTTTATGACTTTCGGGGTTGCACTTTGTGTGCGCTCGAATCTGGGAAGCGGAGTGATCTCCTCAATCCCGATGTCGTTCAGTCTGGCAGGAGAGGTGGGTCTCGCTCCGCGATTTACAATTGGTGGATATACCAATATTATGAACGTAATATTGGTGGTGGCGCAGATTCTGGTGTTGCGACGCAAGTTTGAGCCGTTGCAGCTGTTTCAGCTCGTGATAGGGTTTGTGTTCGGATGCCTTCTCGATGTAAACATGTGGCTGACATCTTATTTTTCATCGTATGAATCGCTGTTGTCTCAGATTGTAGCGCAATTGTCGGGAGCGACGATTCTTGGATGCGCCGTTGCTACGGAGATCCGCTGCGGTTCGGTAACGATGCCCGGTGAAGGGATTCAGGTTGCCATTGCTAAGGTAACGGGTAAACCGTTTCCTATAGTGAAGATTATGGTAGACACGACACTGGTGGTGCTGGCCGTAATCTCCGGTTATTACTTTTTCGGTCAGTGGCCCTGGACTGTAGTGGGTCCCGGAACTCTGTTTGCCATGTTCTATGTAGGATATGTGGTGAAATTGGTGAATCCTCATCTCGGCTGGTTTGACCGTCTGTTGAACTATCGCCCCGGATTCCGACGTTACATATATGGCTTGGCCCGCTTTATATACCCAAATAAGGAGTGGTAACTATGGATAATGAAGGTGTTGAGGCAATGTTGGTGGCTAAGGGTATCAAACCTACTGCCAATCGTATACTGGTGATGAGGGAGTTGATTAAAACCACTCATCCGGTGAGCCTTGCGGATTTGGAGATTGCATTGTCTCCGATGGATAAGGCAAGTATCTTCCGCGTGCTTGAACTTTTCGCTGAGAAAGAGATAGTGCACGTGTTGGAGGATGGAAGCCGTTCATTGAAATATGAACTATGTCATAGCGACGGAGAGCACTCCGCGTCGGATCAGCACGCCCACTTCTATTGTGTGAAATGCGGGTCGGTATATTGCCTCAACGACATAGTCCTGCCGACGGTTAATATTCCTGACGGCTATGAGGTGAAATCCGTGAACTTCATGTTAAAGGGAGTCTGTGCGCATTGCAAGAAATGATCTCCAATAGGGGATAAAAAGATGATGCAGTTCATGGAATTCGGTAAACCTTCAGGCTGAGTGGGGTGTTTTATTGATAGAATATGAAAAACACAAATTGATTATGAAAAAGATTGATGAAATCGTAAAGGAAAGTATTCCTACGTTGGCAGTGTTTATGCACGCCGGAAATCAGGATGCGGTAGAAGTGAAGCATCTTGTTGAGGAACTGAAGTCGAAGTATGACGGAAAAGCGCGCATAGAGCGTGTGGACGATTCGTTCGACGGAGAACTTAAGTTGAAGTATAAAATCCGCGAATATCCTACCTATATCCTCTTCAAGGAGGGCCAGGAACTTATGCGCGAGAGCGGAAGAAAGTCGGAGGCAGAACTCGAGGATATGATAGTAAGGGCACTTTAAAATTATTAAAATATAGAAACTATGATTAACACGGATTATAAGTTTGGAGAAGTGCATGAAGTTGCATCTCAGGTTGAGGTCGCAAATGATCATGTGCAGTTTAGGAATATCTTTTCAAACGACAATGGTGGAGTGTCGTTGGTAGCCTTCAAGGCCGGTCAGAGACTCGACACACATACGGCTCCAGCGGAGGTGATGGTGTGTGTGCTTGAAGGGGAGATAGAGTTCACAATGCTTGATCGTCAGCACACCCTGCGTGCCGGAGAATTCCTGTTGATGGGAGAGAATGTTCCGCACAGTGTACTGGCAACGGCCGATTCCAAGGTAATGCTTACCAAGGTTAAAGCCTGATCAGTCAAAAGTTATAGAAAAGTAAGTTGTTTAAGAAGATTCTGCGACAATTGCGTCATAGAATCTTCTTTTTTTATTATATTTATGGCAAATTTTAATAAGTTGCCACGAATAACTAATTAATGGATTTTAAATAATCTAATTTCCTGATGGTGAGCCAAGTTATTAATCATTAATTATTAATTTTCTAAAATTATGGGATTGAAGTTTACACCGGAGAATATCACAAAGTTGGGGGAGGATGAGATTTTTGTTTTCGGAAGTAATCTTGAAGGTCGGCACGCAGGGGGCGCAGCGCGTGTGGCTTATGATAAATTCGGTGCAGTCTGGGGACAGGGAGTGGGACTGCAAGGGCAGTCATACGCCATTCCGACAATGCAGGGAGGCGTGGAAACTATCAAGCCATACGTAGATGCGTTCATAAATCTTGCGCGCGAATGGGATCAGAACACATTCTATGTAACGCGAATTGGGTGCGGCATTGCCGGCTTCACAGATGAGGAGATCGCCCCTTTGTTTGACGAGGCTCGTGATCTCTATAATGTGCGACTTCCCGAATCGTTCGTGAAGATTATAGATCGTAACCGATCACTTAAGTAATAAGTAAGTTCTAAAAATAAAACGATATATGTAGTAAGAAAAACTTGAACAATAAAACTCGTTCTTTTTGGATGCTTTGAACTTGTCATTCAGTTGCATAGCGCGCTATGCTCCTTCATTCCGCACTCAAATCATCTCAAAAATAACTTCCTTTTATTTGTTCATTTATTTTTCTCACTTACTTATGGAATTATAGCTTGCGGGTGAGCCAGAAGCGGCGTTCCGGTTCCGGAAAGCGTTCTATGGCGTAGCGTAGGGTGGTTCTCGGTAAAGTGGCATAATTTTTCTCCAGATAGTCCAGGAGTGCCTCTTTGTCTCGTTTTCCGATTTCACGCAGAGTCCAGCCGATAGCTTTATGTATTAGATCGTGGTGATGGCATTTCAGCTTGTCGGCCAAGAGCAATGTGGGCTCAAAGATTCCGTTGCGAATCAGATCCAGTGTGGTGACGATTGCTATGCGTTGCTCCCAGAGGATATCGCTCTCTGCCAATCGATAAAGAATACCATAATCCTGCGGCGTGTTTAATCTGAGATATGGCCCGATGATATACTCGCACGATAGATCCACGAGATCCCAGTTGTTGGCCTTCCGGGCGTTTGCCAGATAGTATGTTGCAATCTCTTTTCGTGCATTATCTTTCACAATTGTATCCTTGTCGGACTTTCTTGGTAGATTAGCTTTCATCTCCTCAACCAAGAGAAGGAATCCGCACAGCCTCACTTCGTGCCATGGGCTGTCGAGTAACTTGCCGATCTCCTCAAAGTCTATGCGTAATTTCGCTTCTTTAACTATGGCGCGGGTGCGCGGCACTCTGATGCCGAGAAACTGATCTCCCTCACCATACTCACCTTTACCGGTCTTGAAGAAGCGTGATAGTATCTTTTGCTGCTCTTCGTTTCTTTCAGCTAAGAATATGGCTTCTATCTCTTCCGCCTTGATATTTTTAATAATTTTCATTCGTCGGAATTACTTTTCATTGTTCTCAAGAATCTTTTTGATATTATTTTTGAGGATATGGAAGCCGGGATGCACCATCTGCCCGTGATTGTAGCCATCCAATTCATAGATTTCGACATAGGGATGACCTACAAGTTTGAGCATACGCCAGAGGTATGCGTTCTCCTCATATCGACCATATAGCTCCAATTCCCTGTCGCCGCTGATGATGATATATGGAGGTGCATCGGGGCGTACATAATAGAGGGGTGCGTGTTCGTCGATAGTAGGCTTCAAGGGAGAAAAACCTTTGTCGATTTTGCGCCATTCATAGTGGGTGATGGCTTGACCGCTGAAAGGTATGATGCCCGCGATTTTATCTGCATCAATGTCGTATTTAGCCAACCTGGATTTGTCGAGTCCTACCATACTTGCCAAATATCCTCCTGCGGAGTGTCCGGCAATGAATATCTTGGAAGGGTCACCGCCATATTGCTCGATGTTGTTGAAAACCCAGGTGATTGCCTTGGCTGCGTTGTCGATACAGGTGTCAATCTCCACATCGGGCAGGAGTTGGTATTCCGCAGACACAATAACATACTCGGTATCTTTGAGTTCTGCCGGGATTTTGGCTTTACCACACGTGAGACCGCCACCATGGAACCACACCACAACCGGATGACTGATGGAATCGTCAGGATAGGAGATTTTTGCGAAGCAACGATCAGGAGTGTCGTATGATATTTGAGCAGCTTTGCGTTCGCCGAAAGCGGAGGCGTAGATTGCTAAAGCAGCTATGATAGAAAAAGCTCTCAGTTTCATGATTTTTAGGTTTGGAACACTATCAACGCGATTAAACAACTTTACACCGCAAAGTTAATAAAAAATCTGAACTAAATCTCAGAATACGCGGTTATTCAGATAAAGAAGTTATTCGAATAGTTATAAAAAGATATAATTATGAAAGTATTGGTTGTTAATGGAAGTCCGCATCTTAACGGATGTACGGATCGTGGTTTGCGTGAGGTTGAAACGACCTTGCAGGCGAATGGTGTTGAGGTGGAGCGCATAAATATAGGTAACAAAGATGTACGCGGCTGCATCGGTTGCAATTTCTGCAGAAAGAATGGTCGATGCGTATTCAATGATGTTGTAAATGAAGCTGCACCGAAATTGGCTGAGGCCGATGGTCTGCTGGTAGGCAGTCCGGTGTATTATGCCGGTTCCAACGGACAGCTGCTCGCATTTCTCGACCGTTTGTTTTACAGCACGTCCGGCATAGTCGATAAGACCATGAAAGTTGGAGCGGCAGTTGTATCGTCACGTCGTGCCGGCTCCACATCCGCATTTGATGAGATTAACAAATATTTCACAATCAGTGCGATGCCGATTGTGTCAAGCACATATTGGAACGAAGTGCATGGGTTTACAGCAGAAGATGTCGAAGACGACAAAGAGGGCTTGCAGACCATGCGCAACCTTGGCAAGAACATGGCGTTTATGCTCAAAGCCATAAAGATGGCCAAAGAAGCTGACGGCCTCCCCGAACAGGAGCGTGCTGCTTTCACCAATTTCCACACCGAGGGTTAATGAATATAAGTGTGAGTTTTAAGAAAGTGACCCATGGATTGGTAAGTGGAATGCTCGCGCTATCTTGATTCTCCGGATTTGCTGAATCATCTGATGCACCAGGCTCAGACCGGTTACACCGACGAATACCGTTCGATAGAAGAGACCTTCTCTCCTGAGGTTATGGCAGAGGTCACCGATTTCATTCGCCTCCACTGATATTGCCGATTACATATTAATTTTATCGAAGGAAAAAATTTTTTTATGGCTTCGATAAAAGTAAAATTCCGTCCTTCGGTCGCGACAGATAGGGAGGGCACGATCTATTATCAAATTATTCAGGATCGGAAAGTGCGTCAGCATTTTACTGATTACAGAGTACTGAACGACGAATGGGATGAAAAGAGGGCAATGGTTAAGTGCAACCCTGGAATGCGCCGCTATAAACATCTGTTAAGAATACGAGATGGTATAAAACGTGATGTTAGCCGGCTTATGCGAATAATATCCAGCTACGACAATTCCGGATTACCATATACTGTTGAGGAATTAGTAGAGGAGTTCATACTCTATAATAAAGAATACACGCTGTTCAACTTCACAGAAACGCTAATTGATCGGTTTATTAAGAATGGGAAGTTAAGAACAGCAGAAACCTATAAAGCCACTCTNCGAAGTTTCTATAATTTCAGGGGAGGAGAGGATCTGATGTTGGATGCCATAGAATCGACGATTATGGAGGCATACGAAGCGTGGCATAGGATGCGTGGAGTAGCCCCCAATACAATATCGTTTTATACTCGAATATTACGCGCTGTATATAACCGTGCAGTAGAAGAGCGGATTATTGAAGATCTAAAACCGTTTCGACATGTTTACACAAGTGTGGATAAGACGATAAAACGAGCTTTGCCGCTTCCGATGCTGCGCAATATTAAGGAACTTGATCTCTCCGGACGTCCAAATCTGGAGTATGCCCGCGACATATTTTTCCTTAGTTTCTATTTGAGAGGTATGAGTTTCATAGATATGGCATTTCTACGTAAAAGCGACTTAATGGATGGCTATGTAACATATCGTCGACGCAAAACGGGTCAGCAACTTATGATTTTGTGGACCAGAGAGATGCAGGATATTCTGAACCGNTATCCTGAAAATGAATCCGAATATCTTCTCCCTATAATCCGCAGTCATCGGGCTNATGAACGAGTAGCATATCGCAATGCCAGTTACCGCATCAACCGCAGTCTGAAGAAGATAGCGGCAATGGTGGGCATACCGATACCGCTGACACTTTATGTGGCTCGTCACAGTTGGGCCTCTGCAGCCAAGGCTAAGGGTATTCCGATCAGCGTGATTAGTGAAGGCATGGGACACGACTCCGAATCCACCACCAAGATATATCTCGACAGCCTAGATACATCGGTTGTTGACCGCGCTAATGCCGTAATCATCAAGTCGCTATAAAGCAAACGAGAGGATTCATATGAGTATTTCATTTGAACCCTCTCGCGAAGTTTTTCGGTGTGCATCTCTTCAGAAAAGAGTTGCATTTGTTCGCAAAGTTAATAAAAATTACCGATTTACAAGGTTTTAGCCCATTTAAAATTATTTTCTTATTGGGCCACCAGCGCAATTTTTGCAGAAATGTTTTGCTATTGGTTAAATTGACGCATTGTAATCTATTGAAATTTAAGGATTTTAGTAAGGTGTGCATCTTTTCTGAAAAGATTGGATGTAAGAAGAGGCTTTTGCCTTGAATTTAAAGTTAACTATATTGCCGAATAGGCTTACAATTCAAGAACCTGTCACATGAACAAGACCAAATATCTGTATCTAAATTCTCGCGATGAGTTTTTCCGCGTGGATATCACTAAGATAGTATATTTCGAATCGGAGGGGAACTATACCCACATCTTTCTGAATAATAAAATGAAAGCTACTGTCTGCATAAACCTTGCCCAAATGCAGAGTATCCTCAAGGATAATCTGCGGGATGCCGCAGCTTCATTCGCCCGGATAGGAAAGAGACATATCATCAACCTTGCTTATGTATATAAGATTGCAATACTGAAACAACGCCTCATTCTTAGCGATGGCGAGAATTTCGAGTATGCAATAGGTGTTGCCAAAGACGCTCTCAAGAAGTTGCGCGATATGTATGTGGAAGGTCTCGGAGTCGTAACTACTGACAGCTTGAATAATAACAAACAGATCTATGGACAGTCTCAAGGGTAAGAAGATTCTAATAGGTAAGGAACCAGGTAACGGTCGGTTGATGATTGCAGTGGAAGGGTGTGGAAACACAGCAACAATAGGGCNGCCGGGATGTGTGCCAAACTGTGTTACGCGATGTCGTCAGGCAGAGGGTGTGGCGCATGCATTGCTGGCGGTAGATATCTCAGGCAATCTGACCCTGACGAATATGAAAGACAAGAACGTNACTTTTGTTAACGGTTCGGAGATAGCATCGAAAAGAGTGATCCCGTCTAATTCAGTCGAGTTGGGAAGGGAGCGTTATCCGGTGAGCCTGAATGTAATCATGAGCACAGCAGAAAAGATAGTTTTGGCTGCGAGCAGAGTGCATCATAATCAGGCCGCATATCAGCAGCATTCCGTGCCTCCACAACAGCATGTTACCCCTCAGCAACAAGCCAAGCCTACACCTCCGAAGCNCTACAATATCTCTCATTTGTCGGATGTGTGGGACGCTCTGCAGGATGGAAAGAAACAGATCCAGAATAGGCATAACACCATAAACCTTGTCAGATCGGTATGCGCTATCTTTACGGGATGCGCCATGCCCTGCATATTTTTCTTCGGTCCGGTGGGTTATGTGCTCACAGGGGTGGGTATTCTCGGTAACATATACAGTTTCTTCGGAATGAGAAAAGGGAACAGTGCCGATACGATGGAGCAATTGACCGAGGATTTTCAGGATCGGTATATCTGTCCGAATCGGGAGTGCGGAAAATTCTTAGGGAATCTTAGTTATCGACTTTTAAAGAGACAATACTCGATGCATTGTCCCTATTGCAAATGTGAATATTACGAATAACAGATATGGCTACAACAGGTTTAAAAAGTGGAGTCTGGCTTAACAACGGAAGTTATCGCATAGAAGGTATACTTGGCCAGGGAAGTTTCGGTATCACTTATCTTGCCACGGCAAAGATAGTTACCGAAGGGAACTTGGGAAGGATGGAGGTTGAGGCGAAAGTTGCCATCAAGGAATTCTTTATGGGAGAGGTGAACAGCCGGAAGGAAGGAAAGAGTCAGGTTGATGGTTCATCGGGAGATATTTTTGCCAACTATCGCAGGAAATTCCGCAAGGAGGCTGAGAATCTTGCCAAACTCTCTCACCCGAATATCGTGAAGGTGTTGGATGTGTTTGACGAGAACGGCACCACCTATTATGTGATGGAATTTATCGAAGGGCAGAACCTTGACGATTATACCCGCGACAAGGGGTCTGTGCCCGAAGATGAAGCTGTCGAGATCATCAAGGAGGTTTCAGAAGCATTGGATTATATGCACTCCAAGAAGATGCTTCATCTTGATCTGAAACCGAAGAATATAATGCTGAGGAATGATGGATCTGTATGCCTGATCGACTTCGGACTCTCGAAGCAGTTCATTGAGGGGGGAGTGCCTGAGTCAAGCACCTCGATCGGTCTCGGCACACCGGGTTATTCACCATTAGAGCAAGCGGCATATAAACCGACAGGTTCGTTTCCTGCAACCTTGGATGTATATGCCTTGGGCGCTACATTCTTCAAGCTGCTGACCGGTAGTCGTCCGGCAGAGGCTACATACATCTTGAACGATGGTTTCCCCGAGTATGTTGTTGCTAAAAAAGGAGTATCTCCTCATATCATCAGGGCTTTGAAGAATGCCATGAATCCATTTTTGCAGAATCGCACAGCCACTGTCAAGGGATTCATTTCCTCGCTTGATGAGGAGGAGCATACCGTGTTTGACAATGGATCAAAGGAATCTGCTGCGGATCAAGACACGGAATATCGGAAAGATGCCAACTCATCCCAGAATTATGAACCGGAGCAATTGGAAGGGGAGGTCTCAGATGTGGAGTATGATTCAGGTGGTTTCCCTGATTATGATACACCGAATAAATCACATAAAGGCACGATCGTGACGGTACTCATCACATTAGTGACAGCAGTTGCGGTGGTGTTTATAGTTTTGATGTTCAGGGGATCAATGAGTCCGGATGAGAATCCGGCTGAAATGGAGCCGGACTTGCCGGGAGTTGAGAAGAAGGTGGTGAGAACTGTCAGTAATATGAAATGGGATTCACCGTTGGGAATGGCAACATATACCGGGGAAGTTGAGCCAGACTCAGTCGAAGGGAGCACGAAGGTAATACCTCACGGGAATGGCGTTGCCAACATAATGGAAGGACCTTATGCCGGTAACACCTATGAGGGTGAGTTCTACTGGGGAAATATGGAGGGCCGAGCTTCTTACACTCAGAAGAATGGCGATACGTTTGTGGGTAAATTCAAGGCAAACAAATATGATCGCGGACGCTATAAGATCAAATCCAGTGGAGAGTATTACGAAGGGACATTCCGCGATGGACAGGTGGATAAGGGGAATTGGTATGACAAATATGGTAACAAAATGTAAACGGTTATGAAGAATCTGTTAAAGATATTTCCTGTATTGGCTCTTAGCCTCCTCCCCTGCGCTGAGGGTTTTGCGCAAGGAAGCTTGTCACGTACCGAAAAATACGGTCGAGTACCAAAGCCGAAATCTACTTTCCGTAAGTCGGGTGATAAGGAGTATAATACAGCTCAAAATTATATTAATAAAGGAAATTTTTACGCGGCTTATGAGTATCTGTTGGATGCATCGAAAGCCGGTAATGATGATGCTTGTAAAGATTGTGGGACATTTTGTTTATACGGAATAGAGCCTGTAAAACAAAACTATGAAGAGGCATATGACTATTCAAGAGGACGTCGCCGTCGGTTATTAGCAGATGTAAAAGAATTGGTTGAAGATGAATCTATCATATTAGGGATGTTTAATTCCGAAGATAAGTATTATACAATATATTACGCGATAGGACAGACCGACATTGCCCCAGATGATTATCTCATTTTGTATTACATTGCAGAAAAAATAAAAAGAACTCCCGGTTCCAGATGGCGAATTACAGGATGGGATGATAACTATACAGGAACGGCTGAAGAAAGTAATCGAATACGAAATAAAAGGGCAAGTGCGGTCGCTGATTATCTAATACAAAAGGGAGTTGCTCCTAAACAGTTGAGTGTAGGTATAGATTCAGGTAATTTGACGGACCTAGGAGTTCAAGGAGCCCCATTTGACAGGGCAGTAACTATCTGTGAAGAATATTAAAGATAATAAACATAACACAAAGACAATAAACTTGCCGCAGACTCTTATGTCCTCTTTCGATAAAAAAGCTTGAATTACTTAAAAACTTAAATAATGAGATTTAGACTAACAACATTCTTGATTGCTGTGATGCTGCCTTTAGCAATCTATGGGCAGGATCAGATTGTGCGTAACCCCGGTGGGGGCAGTAAACCACCAGCAGCGAGACTGACGGTTAACGGAAGCAGTCGCGCCGCCGGGGTAACATTTCCGGTTACAGGTGGACGTCAGACTCTTTCCGTTTCCACTAACCAGGGGACTGTGTCGGTTGCAAACATGCCAGATTGGATAACACAGTCGGGTGTCAGCAACACCTCGATCGTGATTGAATGCGGTGTCAATCCATCGGAGAATCCTCGGGAGGGTAAGTTTACCGTCAAAGCCGGCGGTAAGTCGGTGATTGTTTCGGTGTCCCAAGCAGCATCGAAGATGGGTGTTGTAGATATGCGTTTTGCAAATGTGGATGGGAACGGAAATGTTGTGAATGATTACGGATCACGTCTCTTTGCCTCAGAAGTACGCTATCTGAAACCACGGTTGATTTATAACGGACCGGCCACGCCAAAAGCACGCATTCTATATGTTAAGTTTCTGGATCCGGACGGGAATCATCTCAGAAGTGAATCCTCACCCGCAGGATATTCTTTCAAGCAGAACGCCACTTTCAATCCCGGACAATTAAACACGATCGATCTTTCGGCATGGGGAAGCAGTTCTTCCGGCTCCTTTGCCCCCGGACTTTACCGGGTAGAGGTTTATTCGGATGGTGTACGGATGTATTCCGGAGCAGTGAACCTTAGCCGACGCTCCAGTGAGTCGACATATCTGAGGATTAACAATCAGAACATCGTTAACTCCAGATTCTATAGCGATGGAGGCGTACGTACATTTGATCTTTCCACAGATTGCGATGAATGGAGGATTACGGAGATCCCATCGTTTTGCGAGTTAACGGAAACCGATCCATATTCATTCACCGTCAAAGTCCGACCGAATCAGGGATCAGCGCGCTCAGGGCAGATCATTGTGAGCAGTGATAATCAGACCGCACGTGTCAATGTTAATCAGGAGGCAGGAAGCGGAGTGAAGATTAACCGTATATGGACTGATTTCAATTCTGTAAGGAATGGACAGAACGGTATGGTGATCCATATTGATTTTGAGGCTCAGGGCCTCAAGGATCATTCAATTGGAGCGAACGCTTATTTCGAGTATAGCGACGGACGGGAACTCAAAGATATTGACGGTAATTACGGAACATCCGACGGGCAGGTAGCAGTGTCAGCCCTCACTACCGCCAACTATGATAATTCCCGTTGGAACGATTTTGAACTGTTTATTCCGCTCAGTCAGTTGCATGTGACGGGAAAAGGTACGGTCTCTCTGAGATATCAGTTACAGATTCACGACAGATCGGCGGGAGCATTGGTGGGCTCTTCGGAATATATTAATTTCACACTTACACAATAATCGCATGAATAGAATATTTAAGACACTGGGGGTGGTGATCTTTTTGATGATTCCCGTAGCGGTTTTCGGACAAAGTCGCCCGGTTGCCCCTAAGAGGAATGTTGTAAAACAGGCTGCTTCAAAGCCAACATCTGCTCAGAAACCAACATCTGCTCAGCAGGAAGTGATAGACAATATCATTGCCAATATGGTGAATGTCAAGGGGAGCGGATTCATGATGGGTTCAAACACTGAGGAGGCTTATCCTGATGAAGGTCCGGTTCATGATGTGACGGTAGGAGATTTTATGATAGGGAAATTTGAGGTGACCCAACGGGAGTGGGAAACCATCATGGGGGAGAATCCATCCGTTTTCAGCGGAGATGAGGATGAAGATTCGGGAAGTCTGCCGGTGGAATATGTCTCATGGAATGATGTAGAGTTATTTATCATCAAGCTGAACCGTCTGTCAGGTAAGAATTTCCGTTTGCCAACGGAAGCGGAATGGGAATATGCTGCAAGAGGAGGCACAAGAAGCAACGGTTACAGCTATAGCGGCAGTGATGATATAGAAGAAGTGGCATGGTATGGCCGCAACAGTGATCGGCGCACACATCCCGTGGGGAAGAAGAAACCTAACGAACTCGGACTATATGACATGAGCGGAAACGTATGGGAATGGACGGCGGATAAATGGTCGCCGGATTATACGATGCCCAGAAGCCGATCCAATTTTACAGACCGGGGAGGATGCTGGGGCGTTTCCGCCCGCGATTGCCGGGTGAGTTGCAGAGGTGGTGATGATCGCACCACCAGGTTGCAGGATATAGGTTTACGGTTGGCTGCCGATCCTTTCTGAATGAGGAGATTAATACGGAAAATTAATTTCGTGTAGCAAACCCTATATTTCATACAGAATGCTGTTGAAAATTTGACAGCCA
Source organism: Bacteroides sp. (assembly GCA_014802175.1). Classification (GTDB taxonomy): domain Bacteria; phylum Bacteroidota; class Bacteroidia; order Bacteroidales; family Muribaculaceae; genus Lepagella. The sequence goes on along the minus strand of JAAVCU010000003.1, from coordinate 59,789 downwards.
ACTGCAGGAGTGTTAATTTCGCTGAAAATAACTTATAAACCGCAAAATTATGAAAAGCGAAAACAAGAGCGAGGTAAAGAAAAACGTGATAACAGGAGCTTCAACCGCTGCAGGTGCGCTTGCAGGTGCTACCGCCGGAATCTTCATTACATCGGAGAATGCCAATGCCAATGATATTGAGCCGGAACTTAAGGATGATTTGACAAGCCCCGACACCATCACCCATACGAATGCGCCCGGAGTTCGTCAGGCAACGCGTCCGGTTTCGCAATATCAGAAACCGGAGGATCCTTCCGAGGGTGACAATAACGTTGAGGCTCCAGAGAATCCAAGTCCTGAACCTGAGCCGACCTACGAATCTGATCCGATCCCAGGATTCATGGATCCAACTTCTGAGCCTATAGATCCATCCGGTAATTTGGAGGTATTAAGTTATGAGAGGGTCACCGGTGAGGATGGTAGCGAAATGGATGTGGCTGTGGTCAGTATGGACGGAAATGAGGTCAACGTGATTGACGTGAACTTGGATGGCTACGCGGATTTTCTTACCTATGATGCCAATCAGGATGGTCAGATAGGTGATGCTGAGGTGTTCAATGTTGAAGGATCGGGAATCATGATGCAGTCGTTTCATGATGATGCCGGATTTAACCCTGGAACAGGTGACGGTTGCGATCCTCTCAACGGTTACGACCCTCTCTGCTGGACAGAAAACGAACAGATATATATGCTGGATGACAATCTCACCGCTCAGAATGATCTTCCAGATTATGTGAACGACGCCAATGTTGATTCTTTCATGGCCTAAAAATATATGGAATAAGGGCTTAACATAATGTTTGCCAACTATCTAATAGCAACTAAATAAATAAGTGAGTTCAAAATAAAATATTATATGTGATAAAAATACTTGAATAAAAAAAGTAGTTCTTTGGGTATGCTTTGAGATTGTCATTCAGTTATATAGCCCGCTATGCCTCTTCTTTCCGCACTCAAATCATCTCAAAAACAATTTCCTTTTATATGTTCATTTATTTTTCTCTCTTACGTAAAGGATTATGAACGCTAAGAAGATATTGTTCTCTCTGACACTATTAGGGGCGATGAGCGCATCGGCTTATGATTTTTCCGTCACGATCGATGGACAGCGCCTCTATTTTGATGTAACGAGTAAATCGAAAAAGACAGCTTCCCTTACATTTGATGGAACCGCTTCCAACCGTAAAACCTACAAACTGAAAGGTACGATTGAGATTCCTGCTAAAATCCGACATAACAACGTTCTCTACACTGTTTCGGAAATCGGACCCAAGACTTTTGCCGAAGCAAAGGATCTGAAAGGGATCGTGATACCCTCAGGAGTTGAGAGAATCGGGGATTTCGCTTTCGAAGGTTGCGATTCGTTGAAAACCATTGTTTTCCCCGGAAATCCTGTTACATTCGGACAGGGCGTATTTTTCAAATGTTACGGAATTTCATCCGTAACACTCGGTAGCGACTGGAAGAATCTTGATCTGACAATGTTTCGCTGGAGCAAGGAACTGTCTTCCATTTCCATTCCTGCAAAGGTTGAGAAAATTCAGGGTCTCAAAAAGTTGAAGACTCTGAAAGAGATCCTGGTAGATGGAAATAATTCCCATTTCTCATCCTATGATGGTGTTCTTTATAGCAAGGATGGCAAGACGTTGTACGGTTGCCCTCGAGCGCATGAAGGGGATCTGAGGATCAAGGAGGGCACTGAGAAGATCGAGTCCGGGGCGTTGATAGATTGTCAGGATGTAACTTTCATTGATTTCCCTTCTACCTTGCAATCGGTCTCTTTTAGGGAAACCTCGGAGATGAAATGTCTGAAGACGATACTGATGCGTTCCGCGGAGCCTGTAGTTACCGGCTATCTTGGAAATGAGGGTAGATTCTTCTTCGTTTTATGCGATCAGAAAACAGAGATCGTGGTTCCCAATTCCTCTAAGAATAAATATATAGAGAAGTTGGCTACGGATGCCGGACAATATTCACCTAAGCCGGGAGGTGTGCAATATGAAATCCTCATAGAGCAATTGCCAACCAAGAAGAGAATCAAGGGAGTTAAGAATTTTGATAAGTATTGATTATGAAACGGATAATAATGGCAATTGCAGTGATCCTGACGGCAGGTTTGTTGGAAACGGATCTATCGGCTCAGAATAATTCGGCAAGGAATGATTCAATTGCGAACACATTGAAACTTAACTCGCTGAAGAAACAGAAGGAACGTCTGCAGAAGGAAATATCGACGCAGGATGCCAAACGTAACCGGAATATTCCGGGAGTGGCAAGAGAGACTATGGAGCTTATGAATGAGAGGCAGGATTCACTGTGCCTCGCGTTGAGATCGAAGCTTGTAGATGTGGCGCTTGAGATAAAGGAACTGTCACCATCCTTGGCATCGCCGACACTTATCAATCAGTTTAATAATCTTATGAATGGGAAGAAATGACAGGAGTGAGGAGTAATAAATAGTTGATAATTGAATTATGCATCTGAAAGCTAATTATTCTGAAGATGCTCATGTCATTTATTATTAAGTGAAACATTAATTAATAGGATTATGAATAATATATATGATGATGAAGAAACTCGTTTCGAGGGTATGAATTCTCCGCAACAGCCGACACCGAAGAGTGATACCGTAAACCAAGGGTCTTTTAAACCGGCACCCTATACCGGTAAACCCAAGGAGAAAAATGATATTACCTGGAAACGAGTTGCAGCGAGCGCGGGAGCCGGTGTGCTGATCGGTAGCGTTGCCACAATGTTCATGAGTATGGGTAAGGCAGAGGCTGCCGTTTCTTCAGATAATCCGACAGGGGAGCAGGATGAAAACGGTCTTTCTCATCCGGAGTGGGTTGATGGAGATATTGATGTGGCAACATCGGTGAATGATGACATGAGTTTTGCGGAGGCTTTTTCTGCTGCCCGCTATGAAGTTGGAGCCGGAGGTGTATTTGAATGGCATGGTCAGCTATACGGTACCTACACCGCCAATGAATGGAACAATATGACGGATGCCCAGAAAGCTGAGTATGGTAGTCATTTTAGCTGGAATAAGATCGATCATGCCGGTGGCGATGTTGCTCATCATTCGTTGGCTACAGGAACCGAAACCAACGACACTGGCAATGTTGAGGTCTTAGCTGCTGAGGAACATCCTACGGATCAGGAAATCGAAGCGGAACTTGATTCCTGGCTTGCGCATCATGGAGAAGGCCATACTGTTCCGGAGCCTGAACCGAACTATCTGGCGGCATCCGTGGATGAAGGTGTGGATCTTAACCATAATGTGGAGATTCTGGGAGTTTCCTACGATAGTGATGCGGATGTGAATGTAGGAAACCTGACAATTGACGGACAGGAAGTGATCTTGGTGGATGTGGATGGCAATATGGAGTTTGACTATATGGGAGTGGATCTCAATAACAACGGGATCCTGGATCAGGAGGAGATGGTTGCGATTCATGATGAACATATCACGGTTGATGATCTCGGGGGATTCTCAGACGGTAGTAATGAGATGATGGCTATGGACGAGGGCCCCGATTACGTTATGGACGGGAGCATGGATAACTTGTTTATGGATCAATCGGATGATTTCCTTGCAATGAACGATGATTTTGATTGCACCGATGGTGGTTGCTATGAAGGATGAGTGGAGATTATATATTGTTTTGCTGTTGCTGTTGCTGTGCGGAGATCAGATATATGCGAAGATATATCTGGTGTCCGCCGGTGTGGCAGATTATTCAGGGTATCCTTATCCGATCAATAGTCTGCGCTTGACGGCTGCCGATGCAAAGACGATGGCTTATCTCTATTCAAAAAATGGAGATACGGAATACTTCTTGCTGCTGAATGATGATGCCACCAGACGAAATATCATTAATTCGATTGAGAAAATGTTTTCAAAGGCGGGGGAGAATGATATCGTGGTTTTCTTTTTCAGCGGTCACGGTTTTCCGGGAGGTCTTTGCGCATACGATGGAGATTTGGAATATGCGCAGATCCGCCGGACGATGGCAAAAAGCAAATGCAAGAACAAGATGATGTTTATAGATGCGTGTCGTTCCGGAAGTCTCCGTGAGCAACCTTCCGTCAGTAGCAGCAATGCGATGATCGATGCAAAGAATGCTAATGTTATGCTATTGCTTTCCTCACGCACTGATGAAAACTCAATTGAAAGATACGATATGAAGAATGGCTATTTCACAAATTATCTTTATAAAGGATTACGGGGGAATGCCGATGCAAACAGGGACAGGATCATAACCGCCAAGGAACTTTTCGATTTCGTTCATTTAGGAGTCTCCAAGATCTCAGGTGGACGGCAGCATCCGGTGATGTGGGGCAAATTCAATGATGGGATGCCTGTGATGATATGGTGATCAGAAATTATTATAACATGATATATGTCCTATATGACAGATTTAATACGCATAAAATGTCCGTTTGACGGGGCGGTGCTGACAGTGGTGAATCAGCCGGGACTGGAGACTAAGAGCGTCACATGCCCTATTTGCAAACATAAATATCCATTCACTCAGTTCAAAAGAATATCGATAACAGCCGGGTCAGGAGATCCTGAAACGGATTATGACGGGTTGAGGGAGCATACCGAATATACGAAGTCAAATCAGGCAGGTAGTGCTCCGCAGTTGAATTATGTGCTCGGCAGGCTTCGTAGAGTCGGAACAGGGGAGTCTTTCCAACTCAAACCGGGGAGAAACGTGATCGGGCGCAAGGCCATGAAATCAACAGCAGATTTCATGATCGACACCGGAGCGGAAAGGACAATGAGCAGGGAGCATATATTGATAGAGATCAAGAGTGTGCCGGGTAAGGGTATGGTTCATTATCTGTCGTTATATAAAGATAAGATCAATCCCACCTATGTCGGTGGAGAGCAACTTTATTATGGAGATTGCATAGTCCTTAACAGTAACAAGCTTATCAATCTTCCGGGCGTTGATCTCATATTCGAGATTCCCGATGAAGAAAAAACAACGATGTAATCCTAACGTAAAACTAACATTATGAGATATATTCTAAGAGTATACTGCATTTCTGAATTCGGTCAGAGAAAAGATGCACAGGGGAATCCTCATCAGGAGGATAGTGTTTATCCCGCCGTTGGAACGCTCACGGATGACGCGCGCACATTTATTTTATGCGATGGCATGGGTGGACACGAAGCCGGAGAGGTGGCGAGTGCCACTGTGTGCGAGAGTATGGGAGCCTCGGTTGCTAACGACGGACATGATAAAAACGGAATCTTCACACCCATCGATTTTTCCAATGCTCTGACGGCGGCATTTGATGCGCTTGATGAAAAAGATAATGGCGCGGCCAAGAAAATGGGAACCACAATGACGTTCCTCAAATTGCATAATGATGGAGCCATGGTGGCTCATATTGGAGACAGCCGCGTCTATCACATCCGTCCCGGAAAGACGGGAGAGGATACGAGGATCATGTTTGCCACAGAGGATCATTCCTTGATCAACGACCTGATCAAGATAGGTGAACTGACGAGGGAGGAGGCGAGGTTTTCAAAACAGAAGAATGTGATCACGCGCGCGATGCAGCCGAATATGGAACAACGCCCTAATGCTGATGTTCATAATATCACGGATATAAAGGCGGGAGATTATTTCTATATGTGTTCCGACGGAATGCTGGAGGAGCCGGAGATGGAAAATGGAGAATCTTTACGCAATATATTCTCAGAGAAAGGTGGAGATGATGAAAACAAGGTTCAGATTCTTAGATCCGTAACGGAAGATAACAAGGATAACCATACGGCGTTCGTTATCCATATCCTGGATGTGATAAGAGAACTAGTTTCGCCAGCGAGAATGGCTGTTGTTGAGGACGTAACTCCGGTGGAGGTTCCGAAACCAGTGGTGAATAAAGGGAATGCCGGTAAGAATGAAAAGGTGAGTCCATCAGTAAACAAGGGAAAAGGTGGCTTAATCGGCTTCTTGGTGGGGGCAGTGGCAGTGGCAACCATGGTGCTATGCTATAATGTTTTCAAACCGAAATCTGATAACAAACAGGAATTGCAGGAGAAGCTTGATCGTTTAAAAGATGAAATAAAGGAAGACCCTAAATCCGGGGACGAGGAATATTTTGGCTTTGAGATTAACGAGTCTCAGGCTTCACCCCGAAGTGGTGATCTGCAACCGACTAAAGAGACGACATCCAGATCTGCAGCAGTATCCTCAGGAGCGGGAGGTGGCTCAGGTAGTAAGACCGAGAAGCCGACTGAACCGGAGGCTCCTACTCATCCGGGAAAGGAGAATCTGGAGGGAAAGCCTGCTGTCGCACAGGAATCGCAACAGACAATGGCAACCTCTGCGCAGGCTTCTCAGAATTCGTCTGCCCAAAAACCGACACAAGGTATTTTGCCGTCAAAACCCGATAGCATTAAAAAGCCCTCTCGGATAAAGACCGGATCGTCAAATAATAATGGAGAATTTGAATCAGATCAATCTAAAATTCAAAATGAGTCTTCTAAGAAATAATCTGATAAAAGCGATCGGACTCTTCATAGCATTGGGATTGGGGACAATATTAGCCTCAGCGGAAACCGTGACTCTTTATCATGACAATGGAGAAGGAGGGATTAGCTGCAACAAAAACAAATATATGGACAATAAAAGATTAACAGTCAATAAACCGATTGGGAAATTTATGATGATAGATTGAAAATTATTGTTAAATTTGTGAGTATTATATTTTTCAGCACTATAAAAAGATTGAGGATATGAGGAGAACAGGTAAGTTGCAATTTTGTGTCGTTTGTACTCTTGGATTGCTTGGGTTCATTGCAGTATGTAATGCTAAAGTTTCCGGGAATCGGTTTGAGAAGAGATTGCCGGATGGTAGGATGGAGGAGTGGTATTTTCAGGCGGATTCGCTATCGGGGGTTAAGGATGCTGTGGCGTTTCGTTCGGATGCAGATTCAACAAGAGGGTTCTACAAATGTTTCTCACGCGTGGATAAGCAATCGTTCTATTACAATGGTCGGCATGGTTTTTATGTCTTGCTTCCGGGTGGGGTAGGTTTTTTTCAAAGTGGAGAGTCGATGATGGGCGCGCACTATAACGAGTTTTATAATGCGGACACAACATTGGTGGTTTCAACCGGAGCAAGTTTCTATGATGTGTGTCTTGTGGATGAAGAACCTGATTATGTCGATACGCTGAAAGTACGTGAAAAATTGTGGTTGAAATCGTTGGGTGAATATAAGCTTGATTGTGTGTCGGATAGTGTCTGGATAGCAGAAGGGATAATTGATCATTCGGTTCCTGAAAATCCGCCGGCAGACCGATATTTGACAAAGTGGATATTAAAAAAAGATATTGAAGGAAGGGAGTGTCAGATGGATGTGACAATATATTTCCAAGATTCGCTTGAGTACAGATTACCGGAATTTAGGAAAATAATTTCACAATTTCCGGATAAGCCGGAGTTGGGGTCTTAACTTGGCAAGAATGAAAGAATTTATTATCTTTGCAATCGCAAAGATATGTTACTTTGGAAATAAACAACAATAATATCTCTTATGAAGAAGAAGTTCTACATGTTTGCCCTTAGTGCCGCCCTCTTGGTCGGAGGTTTGGCAAGCTGCAATGGCAGCAAGGCAAATGCTGCTGAGGAGGATGCCGTGGAGGCTGCGGATTCAATCCCCACCGTGTATTATATCAAGGATATCACTCCCGAAAGTCTTGTGAAGGTTTATGAGGCTCTTGGCCGTAAGGCGGAGGGGAGAGTTGGTGTGAAGATTTCAACTGGTGAGTCAAATAAGTCGAATCATCTTGATACAGCTCTTATCGCTGATCTCGTGAAGTTGGTGAACGGTACTTTCATCGAGTGTAACACTGCCTATGCCGGCAATCGTAATGAGACTGAGAAGCATTATCAGACAGCCAAGGAGCATGGTTTCGTGGATCTTGCCGGAGTGGATATTATGGATGCTGAGGGGGATACAGTCTTGACAGTAGGTATTCCCGAGGGGCATCTCCAGAATAAGAATTATGTGGGAAATCATATTAATAACTATGATTTTGTGGTTGTATTGTCACACTTCAAGGGGCATCAGATGGCAGGATTCGGTGGCGCACTGAAGAATATTTCAATCGGCATAGGCTCGTCGGCCGGAAAGACTTGGATTCATACCGGTGGAAAAACTGCTGATCCTGCTCAGATCTGGGGTAATACTGCCGAGCAGAAAGATTTCTGCGAGTCTATGGCTGAGGCTGCCAAGGCTGTGGCGGATCATTTCGGCAAGAATATCCTTTACATCAATGTGGCAAACCGTCTGTCGGTGGATTGTGATTGCAACGGTAACCCTGCAGAGCCGAAGATGTCGGATTTCGGTGTGCTGGCTTCGCTTGACCCGGTTGCGTTGGATCAGGCGTGTCTGGACATGGTGTTCAATAGCACGGATCCGGGCAAGGATGATCTTGTAGAGCGTATCAATTCACGCATGGGCACACACACCGTGGATCATGCTGCCGCTATCGGTGTCGGATCGAAAGAGTACAAGCTCGTGACCATTACCGAATAAGGTTTTATACACATCCAAATCAATAAAAAAGAGTCGCACGTTATGAAGTGCGACTCTTTTTTATTGCTCTATAATTGATGGTCATAGGGTTACCCCATTTTTGTAGATGTTAATGATGTAACAAGTTTCGTCTGCTTTCGCAACATGGGCGTCAAGCCCGTGGTTGCGCATGGTGGTTGCGAGTACTTCAGCCGGGGGAAGAATGTCGCTGTCGGAGTGTCGTTCGCGGTGAATATTATTGATGAAATCGGGCCCAGTGGGGAACGCAACGGTAATAACACCGTTTTCCGCAAGATTTACTGCCCGTAACCATTTTATTGTCTCAAAGGGGGTATGCAGATGCGGATAGACAGAATAAAGCAGTATATGGTCGTATTCCCCCGGTATTGTCTCATTCTCAAAATCAATACTCAGAAACTCAGGTTTCGGAGTTAGCGCGCTGAATTTCTCTATGGCGCGCGATAACATCCCTTCGGAATAATCCACAGCCGTTATTTTACCTTCGTCGCCGATGCGTTCGGCAAGGAATGGTAACAGCACGCCGGTGCCGGTGCCGAGATCAAGCACACTTTGTCCGGGTTTGAGGTCAATAAAATCGAGTACATATCTCACCTTCTCGGGAGTGGACAACACTTCGTTATCGTCCCATGTGGGGGCGAGGTTGTCGAAAAAACTTCTTTCATCCATATTGTTTTAACGTAAAATAGTGGTTTTATATTCGGATTGTAGAAAACTTTATTGAGGATATTTATGCTGCATCGTTATTTTTTTACTAATTTTGCGCTTTAAATATTAGTTTCTACAATTATGGGAGGATTCTTCGGAGTCGCAAGCAAGAAAGCGTGCCGCACAGATCTGTTCTATGGAGTTGATTACAACTCGCATCTTGGTACGCGCAGAGCCGGAATGGCTACTTATGACAAGGCGGAACATCGATTCTGCCGTTCAATTCACAGTCTTGAACGCACTTATTTCCGTACTAAATTCGAGGCAGTACTCGATAAGTTTCAAGGAAATGAAGGTATTGGCGTGATCAGCGATACTGATCCGCAACCCATCATAATCAACTCGCATCTTGGAAAGTTTGCCATAGTCACTGTGGCTTACATAACCAATCTCGATGAGCTTGAGAAGGAGCTGCTCGAAGCGGGAGTGCATTTTGGGGAACTTAGTTCAGGACGCACTAACCAGACGGAGTTGGTGGCGTTGTTGATCAATCAAGGTAAGGATTTTGTTGAAGGTATCCGCAATGTCTATGCCAAAATCAAGGGCTCCTGCTCAATGCTGATTCTTACGGAAGACGGTATCGTTGCTGCCCGCGACAAGCTCGGACGCACCCCCATCATCTTGGGAGAGAAGGAGGGCGCGATTGCTGCCACTTCCGAGACTACGGCTTTCCCGAATCTGGATTACAAAATCATGCGTGACCTTGGTCCTGGAGAGATTGTAAAGTTTAATGCAGATGGAGTCGAGGTGCTCAGCGAGCCTTTGGAAGAGATGCAGATCTGTAGCTTTCTCTGGGTTTATTACGGTTTCCCGACCTCTTCCTATGAGGGTGTGAATGTGGAGGATTCTCGTTTTGCATCAGGTGAGGCTATGGGCAAAAGTGATGAGACAGAGGTGGATTGCGCATGCGGAATCCCCGATTCCGGGGTGGGTATGGCATTAGGTTATTCCGCCGGTCATGGAGTTCCTTACCGCCGTTGCATATCGAAATATACGCCGACATGGCCTCGTTCCTTTACACCAGCTAATCAGTCGATGCGCGATCTTGTAGCAAAAATGAAGCTTGTTCCCAACCGCGCTATGCTCAAAGGTAAGAGAGCGTTATTCTGCGACGACTCGATTGTGAGGGGTACGCAGTTGAACGACAACGTATCGGAGCTCTACGCCAACGGCGCGAAAGAGGTGCACATGCGAATCGCTTGTCCGCCATTGATCTACGGTTGCCGCTATCTTGGATTCACCTCTTCAAAATCAGATATGGAGTTGCTGACCCGCAGAATCATCGAAGAGCTTGAGGGAGACCCGAATAAGAACCTCGATCTATACGCCAAGACCGGCTCGCCGCAGTATGAGGCATTGGTGGAGAAGATTCGTCAGCGTTTCGGCTTGACAAGTCTGAAATTCAATCCGCTTGAAACATTGGTGGAAAGCATCGGACTGCCGAAGTGCAAGCTGTGTACACACTGCTTCGACGGCTCAAGTCACTTCTAATAAGTAAGTATTCAAAATTAAACGATATTAAGTGATTCGGTCATCTTTTATACTATCTTGGGCTTCTTTTTTACCGCTTTTAACTTGTAGCTCAGTCGAATACGCAAGTATTCTCCTTCGCTCCGCGTCAAAATCGCCTAAAAAATAAGCTCCAATATAGTATAAATTAATTTTGAACACTTACTTATCAGATATAACAATAATACAAAAGGGCGAAACCGCGCTAAGGTTTCGCCCTTTTGTCGTAGATTATCGAAAGTCCGGTTATTGGCTATCTGTATCGGGAGCAAGTACATATTGCTTGTAATAAGATATCAGGAGCGCGGTAACCGGCAGGGCTATGATCATGCCGATGATGCCAAGCAGCGTCCCCCAGACTGAAAGGGAAAGAAGTATTATTGCCGGGTTCATGCCGAGTGTCTTTCCCATGATCTTTGGGGTGAGTATATAATCGCAAATACATTGACTCACAACGTAAACGGCAAGGCATTTACCGAATTCCGGCCAAAACTCAAATGATCCTGTCTGGGATGTGACAAAGCAGATAATGGCCACGGGAATGAGGGTTATATATTGAAAATAAGGTATCATGTAGAGCACCCCTACGATTATTCCCATCACAATTGCCATTGGCAGACCCACGATAGAGAAGCCTATGCAGTAGAATACGGCGGCACACGCTGCAATCACTGCCTGGCTGCGAAAATAAACGTCCATATTCGTCTTTATGTTGTCGAGAATAGGGTAGGTTCGTTTGCGGAATTTCGGTGGCACAGCGAGCCTGAAACCGCGCATTATACGCTTGTAATCGATAAGGATGAATATGACGTATATGAATGTGAGTAGCCATTCGATGGTGTGAAGGAGAAAATCAACGGTTGCAGTCAGCACGTCGGTACTCTTGTTTAGCACAGCTTCGAGCCTCGTGCCATTCATCGATTGCAAGAGGTTGTCAACGCTGAGATAGTTTAGAAGATATTCGCGCAATGACACGGGAATAAAAGATGGAATCAGATCTTCCGGTGAGGTGTTCTTGACGAGGAGCTGCAGCTGACTGAATTCATCTATGGCTGAGGGTACAATGAAATAGGCTATACCCCCGAATATTACAGCCGCTTCTATCAGGGTAAGAAATACCGGTATAACACGATGACGCAGACGCAGCGTGCGTTGCTGGAAGTCGACCACGGGATCAAGGATATAGGCTATCAGGCAAGCTACGCAGAAGGGTAGCAGCACGCCGCTGAGGATATGTATAAGCCAGATGCAGACCCCGATTATGGCAAGAGCTATGATGCCACGAACCACGGTGTCTAATGTTATTGGTTTTCGCTTTGACATAAGCTGTATATTTTCGTTAAATTAGTTTAAACAACTTCAATATTATAAGGTCAAGACGGGGTGAAATGTTCATGAACTTTGCTCTTGCGGGAGTTGTTTTTAAAGTAATAATTTTGCATATTTTAATTTTGTAAAATTGTATATTGAAATAATATAAATGTATAAATATTAAAATTTGCCTTTTGTGAATTTTTATAATTATACATTATTGAGAATTCATTTGTTAATGGAATTATGAGTGAAAACAGTTTTGTAAAGGACCAAATGAAGGAGTTATGGAAAGAGAATTTTCATGATTCCGACGAATACGTGGATCTGATATTTGATGCCTATTTCAATCCGGATATGGTGGAATATGAGGTGCGTGACGATAAAGTTGTTGCCGCGCTAATGGGTGTGCCTTATAAGTTCGGGAATGCTAAAAATTCGATAAAAGGTATATATCTTTGCGGACTCTCTACTGCTCCGGATTACCAACGTAAAGGGATTATGGGAGCGCTGATGGAGCGTTTTGCGAAAAGGGTTAACAGGGATAAATATTCTTTCCTTTTCCTGATACCTGCTAATGACGGTTTGCAGAAATATTACAAAGATAGAGGATTTGTAGATGCATTCTATAAGGTGCAGCAACATTATGTTTCCAATCATAATTTCAAACGCGAATTTGACAACTCAATACAAAATGATCCCAAAGAATTGCAGGATTTGAAATGTAAACGATTTGATACACTAAATGTAATTTTTGTATCTAAATCGGATACAATATCAAATGCTGATAACATTACAAAAATTGATGAGTCTCTCATAAATGATGTATGCATATTTATCAATTCGAGAGAACAAAATCGCGATGGAATGCAACTTATCCATAGTGTTGAAGATTGCTCCACTGCGGTCAGGGAGTGTCTGGTATCAGACGGTAGATTGTATGCCGTAAGAGATGCTGAAAACAAGATTACTGCCGTTGCATTACTGTATGAAGATAAGGAGGAGAAGAATGGCAGGCTTTATTATATGGTATCAGATGATGATGAATCCGGCTATAAAATGCTTGAGACAATAAAACGTGATTTTGAGGAGTGCGGCCTTACCGTAATGAAATACCCTGTGCGTGCAGAAAGCGCCACGGGGCTATGGCAACCATTCTTCGGTGCGGCACTCCCCGAGGCACCGGCGGCCGGAGCTGTCGGTGAGATGGAGAGGGGATATTTCCCCGTTGCTCATTCCGAAGTTTACGGAATGGCACGAATTTTGAATGTTTATGAGATTTTAAAATTTCAAGCCGGAGAGAGGCGCGATCTAAAATATTCGATTCTCGCGAAAGAGGGATCCGATCCGCGTTTTATGCAATATAAATGCAAAAATGGACTTGTAGAAAGAGTGGATCTTACCGATAAGCTTTCCGACAAAGAAAAGCGTCAGGTTCTGATGACAGAGAGGGATATTGCTGAGATTCTTTTCCGCCGACCGGATTCAGATCCGATCGTAGAGGAGGTGATGGAGTTGCCTCCATTGGGCGGTGCTATCTCCATGATGCTTGATTAATAAGGATTATCAATTAATAAGAATATAATTACTGCGCAATGAAACGAGTATATTCATTTTTAAAGGAGCTGAAGGCTAATAACAATCGGGAATGGTTTAATGCGAATAAAGATAAGTATCTGGAAGTGAAGTCTTTTGTAGAGGATTTTACACAAAAGGTAATCAACGGTCTTGCCGTTGCTGACCCACGTATTGCCAATCTGACTCCTGCTGATTGCACATATCGGATCTACCGTGATACCCGTTTTTCGGCCGATAAGACCCCTTATAAGACACATATCGGGATATTTATATGTCCCGGAGGAAAGAAGAGCATAAGATGCGGCTATTACATTCATTTAGAGCCTGGTAACTCGTTGTTAGGAGGGGGTTGCTGGTGTCCTCCGGCTCCTGTGCTTAAGGCAATTCGCAAGGAGATATATGATAACGTGGAGGAATATCTGGAGATTATAGAGAATCCGGAGTTTAAGGAGCGTTATCCTGAGGTTGGCTTCGATCGCGTTAAAACCGCGCCCAAGGGCTTTCCAAAAGACTGGGAGTATATAGACCTCATCAAGCCTCGTGATTACACAGTGCTTGCTCCGGTAGGGGATGCTTTCATGAAGTCGCGCGATGTTGTTAAGAATATCGTATCATATTTCGAGACTCAGATGCCATATAACAATTTCATAGACTATGTTTTTGATGAAATGGGGGAATCTGAGTACGAAAGATAACTGAAAACCGAAAAATTATCTATTTGCAATAGTAAAATTAAAATTTGCAAATGTGGGTAAATGGCTTATAGAATAGCCGTTTATCCACATTTTTATTTGGATTTAAGCCTCTGAGGTTTCTGCGAGATTAATAATACGATAAATTGGTCGGAAATATGGCACTATGAGGTAAAATGGTCGCAGAAAAATCTGAATGTAAAATTAACGTGCAATAGGGCAGAGGAATACTAAATTGTAAATTGGTCAAAATGGGATGTGGTGGTAATGAATATTTGATCGCAATGTTCGATTTACAATATCAAGTTCAGGAAATTGAATTACGAATTGTAAATTGCAAATTTAGTACGAATGTGAATTTTAAATTGGATACACTCAGGGGTAGTTTAGATTCGTAAAGNTGGTATTNTNGGATGTAAATTTGCTTATTTAAACNATGTAGAATTGTAATAAATTCCGTTTAACACTTAATAACAAAGGATNTAAANNATANTATATCAATTAANTAGNAAAAATAGCTATGGGTTGCATCAAGAAATACGGTGCTAAAGTAACCTTGGTTGGATCGATGAGTATTTAAATGTGGTTAAGTTATTGATATAGAATATTTAGATGTTGCTACTCAAAGTATTATGTAGGAATTTTGTGTGGAGTTGTGAATTGTAAATTACAATCTCAAACATCACTAATTAGAAAATAAAATTTTAAAATTTGCTATTTAAAATTTGCAATTTGCAAATAAATAGTTACCTTTGCAATGTGAATTTGTAAAATAGAATAGCACCTAAAATGGAAGACAGCGTAGCAATTCGTCTAAAAGTGTTCATGGATGAGATGGGTCTGACGAACTCCCAGTTTGCCGACACCTGTGGCATTCCTCGCCCCAGCCTATCGCAGCTGTTGACCGGAAGAAATAAGAAGATNTCAGATGTGATCATCGGGCAGATCCACTCAGCGTTTCCGAGGCTCTCAGTGCTTTGGTTGCTCTTTGGTGAGGGCTCGATGCTTGAGCCTCTCCCTGACGAAGCTGTCGGGGATGATGAGGAGGATAATTTATTCGCTCAGCCAATAAAAAATCCGGGCAATGAGTCGGAAAAATTTAAATCTGCAAATCTCAGAGGCTTAAATGAGGGTCAAAATGGGGCTCAAGCCGTTATTACAAAAGGAAATACGGGCGATTTAAAAAGTGTGGAATTACAACGCGAAATAGATAAAATGCGTAAAAATCCGCGAAAAGTTGTCCAGATCACGGTTTATTATGACGATTCGACCTTCGAGACTTTCATTCCCGGGAAATAANTCCCTCCTCCCGAAATAATAAAGCAATAAAATCAAAGGGCGCCAAATCGGCGCCCTTTGATTTTATTGCTTTAGATGTCCTCACTGCGTTCGGACCACGATCTCTGATGCTAAACTTTGACTGCTCTAATTTTTTTTCTTTCTCCTTNTTCTTTCTCTTTCTTTTCTTTCTCTTTCTCTCTTTCNTCTTCTCTTCTTCTTCTCCTCTTCTCTTCCTCTTCCTCTTCTCTCTTCGTCCTTNTTCTCTTCTTCTCTTCTCTNTCTTTCTCTCTCTTCCTCTCTCTCCTACGGGGCGGTGTTGAGGGAGTCGCGACGTTGCTGCATCTTGGCTTCGGAGGGGTTGTCGCCGGGATGCCAGAATTTATGCCCTACAAGGCCGTCGGGAAGGTATTGCTGCTTTACATAATTTCCTGTATAATTATGCGCATATTTATACCCTTCGCCGTAGCCTAAATTTGCCATTAATTTTGTGGGGGCGTTGCGCAAATGGAGCGGTACGGGTAAATTTCCGGTGCTCTCTGCGATCTCCAGNGCAGAGTTTATTGCCATATATGCTGAATTGCTTTTGGGAGAATTNGCGAGATATATGGCGCATTCCGATAGTATGATTCTGCCCTCCGGCCACCCGATCTTGTTAAGCGCGTCGAAGGTTGCATTGGCAAGAAGTAATGCATTCGGATTTGCCAAACCGATATCTTCTGCAGCCAGAATCACGAGCCTTCTTGCAATGAAAGCCGGNTCTTCACCACCTGCCACCATCCTTGCGAGCCAGTAGACAGCTGCGTCCGGATCACTGCCTCTTATTGACTTAATGAATGCAGATATNATGTCGTAATGCATCTCTCCATTGCGGTCGTAAGCAGCNGGNTTCTGTTGCANTCTGGAGGTGACAATNTCGTCATCAATAACGACGGTGTCACNATCAGGCGTTGACTGCTCTATGAGGTCGAGAATGTTCAGCANCTTTCTTGCATCACCACCGGCAAAGCGGAATAAAGCTTGTTTGCTGCGGATATCGAAAGTGCGTTTCTTTAGCTGCTCGTCAGTGGATAATGCGCGCTCAAGGAGTGTNTCAAGGTCTGTCTCNTCGAGAGGCTTTAGTGTGTAAACTTGTGCACGCGAAAGGAGAGGACGGATTACCTCAAAAGAGGGATTTTCGGTAGTGGCTCCAATGAGAGTTACCGTACCTTTTTCTACCGCTCCGAGCAATGAATCCTGTTGTGATTTATTGAATCGATGAATCTCGTCAATGAACAAAATAGGACGTCCCTTGACAAACATAGAGCGCGCATCGGCCTCGCATCTTGCGAGCACTTCACGCACCTCTTTTACGCCGGAAGTCACGGCGCTCAGGGTGTAAAANGGGACATCGGTCTGCGCTGCTATGATACGTGCGAGTGTGGTTTTACCTACACCCGGAGGACCCCATAAAATAAAAGAATTTACACGGCCTGTCTCTATCATGCGGCGTATGATGCCCTCCTCACCAACGAGATGAGTCTGCCCGATGTAGTCATTCAACGACTGTGGTCGCAGTCGTTCGGCGAGTGGCGCTGTATTCATTTTATTTTTAGATTATTATAAATATACAATAAATATTCAATAGNTNAGAATTGCATAAATGTATAATTATACCAATAAATTATGCATTTCTCTTATCAAGATTGAGAATGATATTTTTATCCAATTCCTTGAAATTGCTGATGACGATATCGCTATAGGGGGCTATGGTTTCAGCCGGTAGTGTCCCCTCCATTCCGATAACGAATGCGCCNGAAGCGCGNCCGGCTTTTACCCCTTGAAGGGAGTCTTCCACCACCGCGCAGTGTTGTGGNGGTATGCCGATTAATTTTGCTGCCAGGAGGTAGCCCTCAGGGTCAGGTTTTGACTTTGAGATTTTATCGGCGGTGACAATCGTGGTCATCATTGATTCGAGTTCCGGAAGCTGCTCACGAAGGTGAGCCATCTTTTCATTGTCGCTGCTTGTGACCAGAGCGCGGGGGATATTTTCGGAAATGAGCCATTCAATAAATTCCTTGGCTCCGGGGAGCCATTCGTAGGTCATTTGGTTTTCAAGCTCGTGAAGAGTATCGCGAAGCTGCTGCTTATCCTCGCGGTCATTAAAATAAGTGGCGATAATATTATCGAGGGTCATCCCCTTGATCTTGTGGGGAAGATCCTCCACGCCGGTAGGGTAGCGTCTGTGCACTTCTCCCCAGATTCGGGTGTATTCGGTCTCACTGTCAATGAGAACGCCATCCAAATCGAAAAGAACTCCTATATTTTTCATTATAATTACTCTTTAGTCTATATTATCTAAACGAAAATTATGTGAATTTGTTAAATTATGAGTATATTTGTAGTTCATAATATTGTCGATGATAGAAGATGATAGAAGATATACAGCTGAGGCTATCGCCGAAAGAGGCGTGGGAGAAGAACCTGCTTGAGAAGGCGCTGGTCAAGACTTTGAAGATAAAGGAATCGGATCTTCACGACTGGCGGATTGTGAAACGGTCGATAGATGCGCGTAAGCGTAACGTGATAATAAATCTCACGGTTAGAGTGGCTACCGGCAAAGATCGGGAGATTGCTCCGACCGTGAATCCGNTAGCGTTTCATCCTGTTACGGAAGATGCGCCCAAGATTGTAATCGTTGGAGCCGGTCCGGCAGGGCTATTTGCCGCATTGGAGTGTATCAGACATGATATGCGCCCTATCGTATTGGAGCGTGGAAGCTGCGTCGGAGAACGTAGGCTGGATATTGCCAACATAAGTCGTAAGAAAGAGATAAATCCGGAGTCGAACTATTGTTTCGGAGAGGGTGGTGCCGGAGCTTACAGCGATGGCAAACTTTACACCCGAAGCAAGAAACGTGGAAATGTCGAGGAGGTATTACAACTGTTAGTGCAACATGGTGCATTGGAAGATATATTGATAGATGCGCATCCGCATATCGGCAGTGACCGTTTGCCCGACGTGATAAGAAACATACGCGAAACGATATTGCGTTGTGGCGGTGAGGTGCATTTCCATACGCAAGTAAAGGGAGTGGTGATGGAAGATGACAAGGTAATCGGGGTTGAAACCGTCAAAGATGAAAGAATTGATGGAGACGCTGTGATTCTGGCCATCGGTCATTCTGCACATGACACGGTGCGCACTCTGTATTCCTCCGGAGTCGGAATGGAGCCGAAGGGGATCGCTGTCGGAGTGCGATTGGAACATCCGCAGTCATTGATCGACAAATTGCAATATCATTCGCCGGAGGGGAGAGGAAAGTATCTCCCCGCGGCGGAATATAATTATGTTACGCAGGTTGAAGGGCGCGGCGTTTATTCGTTCTGTATGTGTCCCGGCGGCGTGGTGGTTCCGGCAGGAAGTGCAGCAGGGGAGTTGGTAGTGAACGGCATGTCGGCATCAGCGCGTGCCGGGGAGAAAGCTAATTCCGGCATGGTTGTCGAGATACGTCCCGGCGATTTCCCCGAATATGAAGAGTTCGGGGCTTTGGAGATATTGCAGTTGCAGGAAGATCTCGAACATAAATTCTATGAAGAGGCGGATAACAGTATCAATGCGCCGGCTCAGCGAATGAAAGACTTCACTGATGGAAAAGTCTCGACATCGCTGCCATCCACCACATACGCACCCGGTGTGCATCCTGTAGATTTCAACAGGTTGTTTCCTCCGTTTATATCATGGAGGTTAAGGGAAGGATTTAAAGACTTCGGACGTAAATGCCCCGGATTTCTGACAAACGAAGCAATGTTGTTGGGACTGGAATCCAGAACATCCTCGCCCGTAAGGATGCCACGTGATAAGGAGACGCTTGAGCACATTGGTGTGAAAGGTCTTTATCCCGCAGGTGAGGGTGCCGGGTATGCCGGAGGAATCGTTTCTGCGGCAATCGACGGAATGAGGTGTGCTGAATCCGCGGCGCAGTCATTGAAAAAGGATTAAAACCGTATGGAGCTTTTTAAATCGAAAATATTGAAAGCGCAGCCGCTCGTGCTGGCAGGTCCCTGCAGTGCCGAGAACGAAGCGCAAGTGTTAGATACTGCCCATAGGCTAAACTCTATCGGGGTCAAGATATTCCGCGCCGGTGTGTGGAAACCGCGCACCAAACCCGGAGGTTTTGAGGGGATAGGGAGCGAGGCCCTTAAATGGTTGTCGAAAGTAAAGAGGGAAACCGGCATGCTTGTTGCCACGGAGGTGGCCAATGCGCGTCACACTCAGGAGGCGATAGATGCCGGAATCGATGTGTTGTGGATTGGTGCTCGAACTTCCGCCAATCCGTTTGCTGTGCAGGAGATAGCGGATGCAATCTCGCAGTATCCTCAGAATGTAAGAGATTCGATTGCTGTATTGGTGAAAAATCCTGTTAATCCTGATTTGGAATTATGGATAGGCGCGATTGAGCGGATAAAGGGTGCTGGGATAGAGAGGATAGGAGCGATCCATCGTGGTTTTAGCTCTTATGGCAAACACATCTATCGCAATCCGCCGGAATGGAGGATTCCGATAGAACTCAAGAGGCGTATGCCTGAATTGCCGGTGATATGCGATCCGAGTCATATCGGAGGAAAGCGGGAGTTGATCGGACAATTGTCGCAACAGGCTCTTGATATGAAATTCGATGGCTTGATTATAGAGAGTCATTGCAATCCGGAAGAGGCGTTAAGCGACAAAGAGCAGCAGCTCACTCCGGAAGCACTCGGTGAGATTCTCGACTCACTCATAATCCGCGATAAGAACGACACCACCGAGAGTCTCGATGATTTGCGCCGACGACTCGATGCAATCGACAATGATCTGCTTGAGATACTTGCCCGGCGAATGGATGTGGCGCGCGAGATTGGGCAATATAAACGTGAGCACGGAATGTCGGTGGTGCAGCCGGAACGATACAAGGATCTGATAAGAAACCGGGTCGGAATGTCGGCGCAATTGGGGTTGGATGAAGAATTTGTAAAGAGGATAATTGCTGAGATTCACGAGGAATCTGTAAGGCTGCAGATATCAAATTGAAAATAAAAGAATATGGCAACGATAATAAATATTGAAACATCCGGAAAGATATGTTCCGTGGCACTGACACGCGACGGTGTGTTGGAGTTTGATCTGGAAAATAAGGATGGAATGAAGCATGCCGAGCTGTTGGCGCCATTTGTAGAGAAAGCCATGGCGGAGGTAAAACGTAAGGAATGGACGCTGGATGCCGTGGCTGTAAGCATTGGTCCCGGTTCCTACACAGGGCTTCGCATCGGTCTGTCGCTGGCAAAGGGNCTGGCGTTCAGNCTGGGTGTGCCCTTGATTGGTGTCAGCACACTGAAGATACTTGCGGTGAAGGCTATGTTCCGNAATATGAACTTCACCGGAGAAGAGATACTTGCNCCAATGATAGACGCACGNCGTATGGAGGTCTTCACAGGGGCGTATGACTTTGCTTTAAATGCAGTGGAAGGTCCGGGTCCCATGATTCTTGATGAGGATTCATACTCCGGATTACTTTCCGAGAAAGAGGTCTGGTTCATGGGAGATGGTGCCGAAAANGCAAAGGANGTTATCAAATCACCCAACGCCCATTGGATGGATGGTCTCGACCCGATGGCAAAAGATATGNTGGCATTATCGGAGAAGGCGTTTCGTGAGGGAGATTTTCTGGATATCGCATATTCGGTGCCCGAATATTTAAAGGAGTATCAAACCACCACTCCAAAAGCGAAAATCTAAAAATATTTATTATCTTTGTAAGATAAAGATAGATTGTATATGATTCAATATAATACGGATTTAAAACCGATAGTTTTGCCGGAATTCGGTAGAAATGTCCAGCAGATGGTGGACTATTGTTTGTCGATCGAGGATCGTGAAGAGCGCACCAGATGCGCTTACGGCGTAGTGGAGATAATGGCGAACCTTTTCCCTGAACTTGTGAAAGAGAAGAATGATTATTCTCAGATATG
The DNA here is from genome assembly GCA_014802175.1 of Bacteroides sp. Taxonomy (GTDB): domain Bacteria; phylum Bacteroidota; class Bacteroidia; order Bacteroidales; family Muribaculaceae; genus Lepagella. The sequence continues at coordinate 38,103 of JAAVCU010000003.1, read as the reverse complement.
GGATCAGGTGAACATTATTTCAAATTTCCAGCTCGACATAGATTTCCCTTGTGACGTAATCACTAAGGAACGTATGAATCCGAAGCCCTATAAGATTCCCTACACCGCCGGCCCGATGCGTTATCGCCATTACGGTAAGAGCATAGAGCGCATGATTGAGGTTGTGGCTGATATGGAACCGGGCGAGGAGAAAGATCTGTTGATTTCCATGATAGCGCACCACATGAAGAAACTGATGTTGATTCATAATAAAGAGGGTGTGGATGATGCCAAGATCTTAAAGGATCTCAGGGAATATTCAGAGGGGCGGATAGACCTCGATCCCGCCACTTATCTACTGCATGAGTTCAAAGAGGCAACTCCCGTTAACCAGCCGAAGGGCAAAAAGAAGAAAAAATGAGCAGTTTCATTGTAGAGGGTGGGCATCGTCTCACCGGAGAGATAAGTCCGCGCGGAGCTAAAAATGAGGCTCTGGAGGTTATATGTGCAACATTACTCACTTCTGAGAAGGTTGTGATATCAAATCTCCCGCGAATCCTTGATGTCACCAATCTCATCAATCTGTTGGCAGAGTTAGGGGTAAAGGTGAATTATCTGGATGAGTCGACATGTGAATTTCAGGCAGATGATATAGATATCAACTATATCAACACACCGGAATATCGTAAGAAAGCAGCATCTTTGCGCGGTTCGGTTATGATTCTCGGACCGCTTGTGGCACGTTTCGGAATGGCTGTACTTCCTAAGCCGGGTGGAGATAAGATTGGACGTCGGCGTCTTGACACTCATTTCCTCGGTTTGCAGAAATTGGGTGCAACCTTCGAGTATGTGTCAGACGAAAGGTTATATAAGATATCGGCACCAGCCGGTCTGAAGGGTGAGTATATGCTTCTTGATGAGGCTTCGATCACGGGCACAGCCAACATCATAATGGCAGCTGTGCTTGCCGAGGGAACCACCACAATCTACAATGCGGCCTGTGAACCTTACATCCAGCAGTTGTGCCGTATGCTTGTGCGCATGGGGGCGAAGATAGATGGCATCGGCTCCAACCTATTGACTATCCATGGTTGCAAGGAGCTTGGAGGAGCGGAACATAAGCTGCTCCCGGACATGATTGAGGTTGGCAGCTTCATCGGAATGGCTGCCATGACCGGCTCAAACCTGTTGCTGAAGAATGTAGGTGTCAAAGATCTCGGACTGATGCCCGAGATGTTTGAACGAATCGGTATTCACCTTGAAATCGAAGGTGACGACATACGCATCAACCAGGAGGAGATTTATGAGATCGAGAATTTCATAGATGGGTCGACACTTACGATTGCCGATGCACCATGGCCCGGTTTTTCCCCTGATCTTATCAGTATATTCCTTGTGGTCTGCACGCAGGCGAGGGGAAGTGTGCTGATACATCAGAAGATGTTCGAGAGCAGACTCTTCTTCGTGGATAAGCTGCTTGACATGGGTGCCAGAATCATCCTTTGCGATCCTCACCGTGCGGTGGTCATTGGCTCGGGGAAATTCAATTCATTAAAAGCTACGGATATGGTTTCCCCTGATATCCGTGCGGGTATCGCGATGCTGATCGCCGCTATGGGAGCTAAGGGCACAAGCAAGATCCAGAATATCGGACAGATAGATCGCGGATATGAAAACATCGACCAGCGTTTGAACCGTTTGGGTGCTAAAATCATTAGAATAGATGATTAGATGTTGAATTTATGATTGAGAAAAAAGAATTGATAGAGATCGGCAAGTTCCAGAAGACCCATGCGCTTAAGGGGGAGCTGAATGCCGTGCTTAATATAGATCCGGAATATGTGGAGGAGGGTAATCCGCTGATTATCGAGACAGATGGTATTCCGGTTCCTTTCTATGCAGAATCAATACGTCCGAAAGGTGCATCATCTTACCTGATTAAGCTCGAAGGGGTGGATTCGGTAGAGGAGGCCGATGAATTGGTCAATAATCTGATTTTCGCGCCCCGTAAGGATGTAGAGGATTATATGGGAGAGGAGTTGCTTTTAGGCGATGACCTTGAAGGTTATCGCGTAGTGGATAAGGATCTCGGTGAAATCGGAGTGCTTGAGTCAATCGACAGCAGCACGGAAAATGAGTTGTTTGTGGTTCGCACTCCGGACGATGAGGAGGTTTATATTCCTATTGTCGATGATTTCATCGTGGATATAGATCAGGAGAACGGAATTATAAATACAAGCTTACCCGAGGGACTGGTGGATCTGAATGTGAAGGGAGAGTAGTGAAGAGGCTTCGCGCTTTCGCGATTTTGAAATTTCGCGCTTTCGTACTCAACACAGTCTTGAGGAAATTTAAAATTATTTGGAATGAGTGAATTAATGAAATATGACGAGGATGACGCCATTAAATTCATCCGCGAAACACTTCCGCAGGAGGTAAGCGAGAAATATTCAGATGATGAGATCCTTTATGTTATTGATATCATCTGGGATTGGTATGAGCGTAATGGCTATCTTAAGATCGATGCCGGTGTTACGGACGAAGAGGAACTTGATGTTGAGAAACTTACCGCTTTCGTGGCTAAGGAGATCAAGAAAGATGGAGAGGTTCTGATGGATCCGCAGGATATCGACCTTATCGTTAGAGGAGAATTGCAGTATGAGGAATCGATTGAAGATATTTTTTAAGGGTTGTGTGTTGGCAGGATTGCTGTCTGTTTCGCAGGCAGGCGCGGCTCAATCTGTATTGCCGCGCATTGATGCTCTCGACGAGTTGTCGTTCAGCGAGATGATCAATAGCGTGGAGCTTGATGCCAAGAGTGCCGACCTAATCCGCAAGTTTCAGGAGAAAGAGGGTAGGACGCGACTTTACAATAAGGAGTATAATTCGCGCAATTCCTCAATGGTGGAGACTTATCGTAACAAGGAGGTTTTACTCGTTACGATTCCGGCATCAAAACTTTTCGCGCCAAACGAAGTGGAGGTGCGGAAGGATGCCGCGCATCTGCTCGCACCTCTCAAGCGATACCTTAAAGAGCCGGATATGTATCGCGTGCTACTTGTGATGCACACGGACAACACCGGTTCGGAGAAATATCGCGAGCATATCACGGAAGAGCGCTCCACGGCACTTTTTGATTGGTTTGTAGATGAAGGTTGCGATACGCGCTATCTTTTCTCGTATGCATACAGCGATGATATGCCGTTAGAGGAGAATAATTCGCTTGAGAACCGCGAGAAGAACCGCCGGCTGGAGGTTTATCTGGTGCCCGGTAAGAAGATGCTTGAGCAGGCTAAAAAGGGCAGGATCGTGTTTTAAGTAGAAATTATATGATTAAGAATATATTGTTTGATATGGGAGGTGTGGTATTCACGCAGGATACCGATCAGGCCATAGCACGTTTCCGTGCGGCAGGTGTTGACACCGACCGCTATCTGGGTAAATATGAGCAGCAGGGATGTTTCCTCGAACTGGAGAAGGGAGATATTTCAAAAGAGGAGTTCTGTAGTAAAATGGCGGAACTGACGGGAAGAGACACAGTTCCGATCGAGGAGGCGGCAGATTGCTGGAGAGGTTTTTTCAAAGAAACTCCGGTTTACAAGTTGCATGCTCTTGAAGAGTTGAGAAAGCAGTATCATCTTGGTTTGTTGTCGAACACGAATCCTTTCATGATGGGATTGACCGACAGTCCGGCACTCAGCACCGACGAAAAGCCCATTTCGGATTATTTCGATTCGTTGTTTCTGAGTTATGAGATGGGCTTATATAAACCTGGGAAAGAGATCTATCTTGAAGCATTGCGTCGTGACAATATGCTCCCGGAGGAAACATTGTTTGTAGACGACAGTCAGCGAAACATCGAAGGGGCTGAGTCGGTGGGCATACATGGACTTTATGTGCCCTCAAATTCCGATTGGCGCCCACTTCTTGCAGTCAAACTTGAGGAGCTGAACGGAAAATAAGGTCGTGTCTTGTAATCCGTATAAGATATATAAGAAACAGACAGGGAGTGGCAATCACCGCTCCCTGTCTGTTTCTTATATATAAGTTTGGATGAGTCTTAGACGAGGTGAATCCATAAATCGCGATCGCCCGGCAGAAGGTCGATGACGGGAATCTCGATCATGGTGTAGCAGCCGGGTTGCAGACGGAATGTGGCGCGGGCGCAAGCCACAAGGATCTGAGCGGTGAGGGCGGGGTTGTTGATAGCCATGTCAAACTCAAAACGCTGGCTGTGAGTCTTTCCGGAAACACCTTTACGCACCATGTTTACGCCGTGTCCCATATCTTTCAATGCGTCTACACTTTCCACAGCCATTACGTGAGTCTCGTCCGAAGCGAAATAGGGATCTTCCTTGATGGATTGAGCTACTGTTGCAAGCTCATATCCGGGAAGAAGCTCCACATACACCATACGGCGATGAATGCCTGTGCCCAAAGGAATGGTCATGGACAGCGCATCTTTGACACCCTCTTTGGATTTCACGGCTACGGTGTGACCCATGCTCATTCCGGGACCGAAGTTAGTGTAAGTGATACCTTTGGGGGCGATAGCCTCCAAAAGAGCGCGTACCACCGAGTCGCTGCCAGGATCCCAACCGGCGGAAAGCACCGACACTGCATTCCCTTCCTTCGCTTTAGCGTCAAGACGCTTACGGAGTGCAGGAATCTGAGTGTGAATATCGAATGAATCCACGGTGTTGATACCCATGGAGAGTATTTCGTTGGCATGCTCTTCTACGCTTCGTGTGGGAGTGGCGAGGATTGCCACATCAACATCCTTAAGTTCTTTGATAGAACCCACAACCGGGATGTCGGCAGGGATGTCACCGCGATCGGCGGGATTACGGCGGATAATACCGGCAATCTCAAAATCCGGCGAAGTTTCTACTGCCTCAAGAGTGAAGCGACCGATATTGCCGTAACCGACAATTGCAATTCTTTTCTTTTCCATATTATTTGGTAAGTTTTTTGTAGCGGATGCGGTGGGGTGTTTCCACTCCGCCGTCGCGTTTCTTCTTGAATTCTTCGTATTCCGAGTATGAACCTTCAAAATATGTAACCTGACTGTCGCCTTCAAACGCCAGGATATGGGTTGCGATTCGGTCGAGGAACCAACGGTCGTGGCTTACAACCACCGCACAGCCGGCGAAGTTCTCCAGACCCTCTTCAAGCGCACGGAGCGTATTGACGTCGATATCATTCGTTGGCTCATCGAGCAGCAGCACGTTTCCCTCCTCTTTCAATGCCATGGCCAGATGCAGACGGTTGCGCTCTCCGCCGGAGAGTACTCCGATCTTCTTCTCCTGGTCAGCTCCCGTGAAGTTGAATTTGCTGAGATATGCTCGTGCATTCATGTCTCTGCCTCCCATGCGGAAAGATTCAACACCTTGCGAGATAACCTCATACACACTCTTGTCGGGCGACAGGTCCTTGTGGTTCTGGTCTACGTAAGCTATTTTTACTGTTTCTCCCACTTCAAATTCACCGGCATCCTGCTTCTCCTGACCCATGATCAGGCGGAAAAGAGTTGTCTTACCGGCACCGTTAGGTCCGATTACGCCTACAATACCGTTAGGCGGAAGCATGAAGTTAAGATCAGTGAAGAGAGCCTTGTCGTCGTAAGCTTTGGCAAGATGCTTGGCTTCGATAACCTTATTTCCCAAGCGCGGGCCGTTCGGGATATAGATTTCGAGTTTTTCCTCACGCTCTTTCTGGTCCTCATTCATCAGGCGGTCATAGCTCGACAGACGAGCCTTACCTTTAGCCTGACGAGCTTTGGGAGCCATGCGCACCCATTCGAGCTCGCGCTCTAGGGTTTTGCGACGTTTGCTTGCCTGTTTCTCCTCTTGCGCCATTCGCTGTGTCTTCTGGTCGAGCCAGGATGAATAGTTACCTTTCCATGGAATACCTTCACCGCGGTCGAGTTCAAGAATCCAGCCGGCAACGTGGTCGAGGAAGTAACGGTCGTGTGTGACGGCGATAACGGTCCCGGGATATTGCTGAAGATGCTGTTCAAGCCAGTCGATAGACTCTGCATCAAGGTGGTTGGTAGGCTCGTCAAGAAGCAGGATGTCGGGTTGCTGAAGCAGAAGGCGGCACAATGCCACGCGGCGGCGTTCACCTCCTGAAAGCACGGCGATCTTCTTGTCGTCGGGCGGGCAGCGAAGGGCGTCCATTGCGCGTTCGAGCTTGTTATCGATATTCCAGGCATCTGTGGCATCAAGCTTATCCTGAATCTCAGCCTGACGGGCAATGAGTTTATCCATAGCCTCGGGATCTTCCAGAACTGCGGGATCAGCAAAGGCGTTGTTGACCTCGTCGTATTCCTTGAGGAGATCCATAATTGGCTGCACACCTTCCTGCACAACCTCTTTCACTGTCTTTTCAGGATCAAGTTTCGGCTCCTGCTCAAGGTATCCCACGCTGTAACCGGGAGAGAACACAACGTTTCCCTGGTAGCTCTTGTCGAGACCGGCTATTATCTTCAGAAGTGTGGATTTACCGGATCCGTTAAGACCTATGATGCCGATCTTGGCACCATAGAAGAACGAAAGGTATATGTTTTTAAGAATCTGTCGCTGTGGGGGTATGATTTTGCTCACACCTACCATCGAGAATATGATTTTTTTATCGTCGGCCATTTATTTTGTGGTTTCAGTTATCAGTTTATTTTTTAGCGGAAACTGTGCGATAGTCGCATTTCACTTTTCCGCGGGCGAGGTTGTTGAGTTTGTTGCGCACCATCTGTTTGCGGATGGGGGAGATGCGGTCTGTGTAAACCGTGCCGAGCAGATGGTCGAATTCATGCTGGATGATTCGGGCGAGGAAACCGGTAAACTCTTTTTCGTGTTCTACGAAATTTTCGTCAAGCCAGTTGAGGCGCACGTGCTCTATACGCTTAACATTTTCCGACATTCCGGGCAATGATAGACAACCTTCATTGCGGCTCACAGGTTCCATGTCTTCGATAACCTCAAGTTCGGGGTTGATAAGGCACATCTTGGAATCCTTGCATTCGGGGAAATCCTCTCCTAATACAGAGCCATCAATGACGATGAGACTGATGGATTTACCGATCTGGGGTGCGGCCAGTCCGACACCCTCGGTGAAATACATAGTCTCCCACATATCCTTGATGAGTTTTTCGAGACCGGGATAGTCGGGCTCGATATCCTCCGCCTCTTTGCGGAGCACGGGGTGACCGTAGAGATATACTGGTAATACCATATATGTTTTATTTGTTTTCTAAATATTCGGTGAGGATTATAACGGCCGACATTTCATCGGCACGCCCTTTCTCCTGACGTTGCGTCTTTCGGAACCCTGCGGCGAGCATCTCGCGGTGGGCTATGACGGAGGTGAATCGTTCATCGCGGCGCATCACCTTCATGTCAGGCATCTCGCGACTGAGTTGTCTGAGAAACGGCGCTATATATCTTTCTGATTCGGAAGGTGTGCCGTCCATCTGTCGCGGCTCTCCGACAATGATCGTTTCCACCTGCTCTTCAGCGCAATATCGCTTTAGAAAGTTCATGAGTTCATGTGTCGGCACAGTTGGCAGACCATTTGCGATAATCTGCAGTGGATCGGTAACGGCTACGCCGCAGCGCTTCCTGCCGTAATCTATAGCTAATATTCTTCCCATTTCACTGCAAATTTAATAAAAATAAGTGAGTATAAAAAGAGAAAGACCGTATCTTTATGAGATACAGTCTTTCCGATATTGTTGCTATGTGCGTTAAAGCACCATGCACGGCTCTTTTTTTATTTCTCGAAGTAGCGTTTGTAAAGACCTGCGAAGCCGCGACCGTGGCGAGCCTCATCCTTAGCCATCTCGTGAACAGTGTCGTGGATAGCGTCAAGGTTCTGAGCTTTAGCATTCTTGGCGATGCGCATCTTGTCAGCGTTAGCACCTGCCTCAGCGTGCATACGTTTCTCAAGGTTTGTCTTAGTGTCCCAAACCATATCGCCGAGGAGTTCTGCAAACTTAGCTGCGTGCTCAGCCTCTTCCCAAGCGTAACGTTTGAATGCGTCTGCAATTTCAGGATAGCCTTCGCGGTCAGCCTGACGTGACATAGCCAGATACATACCAACCTCTGTGCATTCGCCGAGGAAATGATTGTTAAGATCTTTGATCATCTCTTCGTCTGTGCCTTTGGCAACGCCGATCTCATGCTCTGTAACGAAGTTGAGAAGTTCGTCCTCGTTCATCTCTTTGAATTTAGACTGAGGAGCATTACACTGGGGGCATTTCTCGGGAGCTACCTCACCTTCAGCTATGTAACCACATACTGTGCAAATCCATTTCTTTGCCATGATTCTTTGGTGTTTTTATTGTTAAATTTCAGGTTTGTTTTAATCATTCACCCTTTTTTATGACTTAGCATCTCATCAACATAATAAGGGTTTATCATTAAAACAACATTGTGGCGATTTTGTTTTATGTTTTTAACACTTTTCGTTAATTTTGTATCCGTGAAAAGAAAACAGAAAATCTCCGCAAAGATTGAGGCGGGCGTTAAGAGCATTGTAAACAAACTGAATGTTAGGCGTGTGATAGTTGGTGTCAGTGGTGGCGCCGACAGTTGTGCGTTGCTTTATGCGCTGCATAGTGTGGGATTGCAGTTGAAGGTTGTTCACTGTAATTTTCATCTCAGAAGAGAGGAGAGCATGCGCGACCAGCGTCATGTCGAGGCTTTGTGCTCGTCGTTGGGACTTCCATTTTCGGTAGTGGATTTTGATGTGGAGGCTCAATGCGGCAAGCCGGGAGTCTCGGTGGAGATGGCCTGTCGCGACTTGCGTTATGCGTATTTCTTCAGGTTGCTTGCAGAATCCGGCTTCGATAGGGTAGCCGTAGGGCACAATGCCGATGACAATGTGGAGACCCTGTTGCTCAATCTCTTTAGGGGGTCAGGAGTGAAAGGTATGAAGGGGATGCTGAAGGATAACGGCAGAGTGATGCGTCCGTTGCTTGATTTCACACGTAAAGAGATTGAGGAATATCTTGAAGAGGTGGGGGTGAATTACATCACAGACTCATCAAACCTTACGTCTGATTATCGCCGCAATTATATCCGCAATGAACTTCTGCCAGCGATTGAACAGAGGTGGAAAGGTGTGAAAAAAGCGATTTCAACAACAATAGTGAACCTTCAGAGCGAGGAGCGCGTTTTAGAATGGGCAGCTGAAGAGTTATTACCTGCCGAAGATTTTCTTCCATTGCAGACTATCGCGTTGTCGCCCGATCCCTTCTGGATTATTTATCGCTTCTCATCGCGTTATGGAGCCACACGGGATATTGCAGTTGAGATCACCGACGTGTATGAGAAAAAAGCCGGGTCGCAGACCATAGTAGGTAAAAGTTGGAAGGCAGGAGAGGGAAGATTGCGGTTTACGATGAAAGGACTGCAATATTGTGCTCAAATTTTTGCAAATTAAAAAAGTATTATTTAACTTTGCAGAAAGTAAGGGTTCTCACTCTACTATAGCCCATGAATTTTTGAACATATTGCTAAGTCTCAATGGAACTGCATAAATGCACAGAAATCATTGAGTTTATATTTTAGCTTAAACATTTTAAAATAATCAAATATCCGCAGCACGCCGCGAAGGGTTCAGATAGTGCGAAGTGGATAAATTCCAATAAAAAATGATATTTCCATTTATCGGTGAGGTTGAACTCCGGGGTGAGTTTCGATATTATGTGCCTTGCGTCTGATGGAAATGGAAAGCAGGACATAAAATTCTTATGTATAGTTACGACGATTTAATGAACATGGCGCCTGAGCAATTGCGAGAGCTTGCATCATCCATGGGAATGAAAAAGACCGCTTCCGCTGACCAGCAGGAGATGGCTTATTATGTTATTGACAGTGAGTCGGAAGCTCACGCCAAGGAAGCAGTGGCAAAGGGCGCAGGTAAATCAAGAAAAGAAAAAGCACCGAAGGAGAGGAAGCCTCGCGCAAAGAAGGCTCAGAAGCCTGAAACAGCAGATGCAGCACCATCTGCCGAAACACAGGAGTCAGAGAAGAGCGCGGATATAGCCGCAAATGAAGCTCCGGCTAAGACAGACAACGCTCCCGTAGAGGCAGAAGCACCCGCTCCCAAGAAACGCGGTCGTAAGCCGAAGGTAAAAGTCGAGGAGCCGGTAGCTCCGGCAGAACCTACACCGGAAGTTGCATCTGACGCCGAACCGGTAGCAGAGCAACCCTCGTCGGCCGCAGAAGTTAAGGAGCAACCTAAACGCAGAGGTCCCAAGCCTAAGGTGAAAACAGAGGCAGCGGAGCCGGAGATGCTTCCGGCAGTGATTGAGGAAGAGAAACCTGCAGCTCCGGTGAATGATGTTAAGGAAGAGGGGATTGCTCCTGAGGAAGTAAAGAGTGCAGAGGAGGAAAAGATGGTGACAGTAAAGAAAGAGAAACCTTCGCTCGATTCTTTCTTCTCCGTTGCAAAAAAGCGGACTTTTGTGCCCCGTTCCCAGCGCGAGATCGAGGAGGCAGAGAAGGCTGCCGCCGTTGCACCTATTATAATAGCTGATCCGGCACCTGTAAAACCATTGAATCAAAAACAACAGAAGCATCTGACCAAAAAGCAGCGCATGCAGCAGCGTATGCTCGAAAAGCAGAACCAGAATATGCAGCGTCAACCGGAAACAAGCTTCGACTTCAACGGTATTCTGACTTCAATGGGAGTGCTGGAAGTTATGCCCGATGGTTATGGATTCCTCCGTTCAAGTGACTACAACTATCTTGGCAGTCCGGATGATATCTATGTATCTCAGCAACAGATCAAAGATTTTGGTCTTAAGACCGGTGATGTGGTAGAGGGTGGGATACGTCCTCCCCGTCAGGGTGAGAAATATTTTCCGCTTTGCAAGATCGATACTATCAATGGTCTCTCTCCCGATGTGATTCGCGATCGTGTGCCGTTCGAGCACCTCGTGCCTCTCTTCCCCGATGAGAAATTCAATCTTACAGGAGGCAGATCGGGTAATATATCAACCCGTGTGGTGGATATGTTCGCGCCTATCGGTAAGGGTCAGCGTGCCTTGATTGTAGCGCCCCCTAAAACCGGTAAGACTATCCTCCTTAAAGATATTGCCAACGCTATAGCTGCAAATCATCCGGAAACTTATATCATCATGCTCCTTATCGATGAGCGACCGGAGGAGGTAACGGATATGGCCCGCAGCGTGAATGCTGAGGTGATCGCCTCTACTTTCGATGAACCGGCAGAGCGTCATGTGAAGATTGCGGGTATCGTGCTTGAGAAAGCGAAGCGTCTGGTGGAAAGCGGACATGATGTGGTGATAATGCTTGACTCGATCACACGTCTTGCTCGTGCCTACAACACAGTGAGCCCGGCTTCGGGTAAGATTCTTTCGGGTGGTGTTGACGCTAATGCCCTCCAGAAGCCGAAACGTTTCTTCGGAGCAGCGCGTAACATAGAGAATGGCGGTTCACTGACAATTATTGCTACCGCACTCACCGAGACTTCATCAAAGATGGATGAGGTTATCTTCGAGGAGTTCAAAGGAACCGGCAATATGGAGCTTCAGCTCGATCGCAAACTCTCCAACAAGCGCATCTTCCCGGCTGTGGATATCATCTCTTCTTCCACACGTCGCGACGATCTGTTGCTTAACAATGAAACGCTCAACCGCATGTGGATCTTGCGTAATTATCTTGCAGATATGAATTCACTTGAGGCTATGGAGTTTATCAAGAAGCAGATGGAGATGACGCGTAATAATGAGGAGCTTTTGGTGACTATGGGTAAATAAATCGTAGCGACTGAATTTCCAGATAGACAATGAAGTTGTTTAAACAACTTCAATGAATAACATTTCTGATGAACACATTCGGAAAATATATAAGGCTTACTACTTTCGGTGAAAGTCACGGGCCTGCGATGGGGGGCATTCTTGACGGAATGCCCTCGCGCGTACAGATAGACCGGCAGCGTGTGCAGGAGGAGCTTGACCGTCGCGCTCCGGGGCGGCAGCCTAACACTTCCGCCCGCAGGGAGCCTGATAAGGTTGAGATCTTGTCGGGTATAACGGATGAGGGGTTGACATTGGGTTCTCCGATCGGTTTCATAATCCGCAATTGCGATGCACATTCCGCAGATTATGCAGGTTATCAGGAGAAGTTCCGTCCGAATCATGCTGATTACACTTATTATAAGAAATATGGTGTGCATGATTTCCGGGGAGGAGGGAGAGCCAGTGCGCGTGAAACGGTCAACTGGGTTGTAGGGGGAGCAATATGCCGTCAATGGCTCGAAACTTTCGGGATCAAGGTTAGCGCCGGGTTGATCGAAACAAATAATATTGCAGACACTGCTTCAAAAGGAGACAGCACCGGCGCGATTGTAAGCGGATTGATAGAAGGGTTGCCCGTAGGTGTTGGTGAGCCTGTGTTCGATAAGCTCTCATCGCGATTGGCTGCTGCCATGATGTCGATAAATGCTGTCAAGGCTTTTGAGTATGGCGATGGTGCTAAAGCAGCTGAAATGTTGGGTAGTCAGAGCCTTGATGTGTCCTTTATTGACGCGGCAACCGGGAAGGTGAGTTTCAATGCGAATCATTCCGGTGGCATTCAAGGAGGAATATCGAATGGTATGCCTGTTAACTTTAAGGTCTACTTCAAGCCGACACCAACGTTGATGCAGCAGGTTGAAACAATCGATGCAGCCGGCGATAGGGTGGTGATTGACCCAAAGGGGCGTCATGATCCCTGTGTGGCGGTGCGCGGTGTGGCAGTAGTGGAGGCGATGGCTTTATTAGCTGTCGCTGATCTGATGCGCATTCAATGGCATGACAATGTATAAGGATTTTGCGGAATATATGCGGGAAAAATTTCCCGGTGAGAAGGTGCAGAAGATTTCGGTGAATGCCGGTTTCTCTTGCCCGAATCGCGATGGCACAATCGGTAGAGGGGGTTGCATCTATTGTGACAACACATCGTTCACCCCCGGTTATTGTTTCAATCACGGCGATATTGTGTCGCAATTGGAAGAGGGGAAGAGGTTTTTTGCAAGGAAATACCCAAAGATGAAGTATCTTGCCTATTTTCAATCTTTCAGTAATACATTCGGCAGACCTGTGTCGGAGCTGGAGCGAATGTATCGCGAGGCATTGGGTGTAGATGGCGTGGTTGGACTGATCATCGGTACGCGACCGGATACATTACCCGACGATGTAGTCTCGATGTTGTCAAGACTTAATCGGGAGAAGCCGGTGATTGTGGAAATCGGGGCTGAAACGAGTCATGATTCAACTCTGAAGGTGATAAACCGGGGGCATAAATGGCGAGATGTAGAAGATGCGGTGGAGCGATTGCACAGTGCAGGTATCTCTGTAGGTTTACATCTTATAGCCGGTTTGCCCGGAGAGGATGAAGAGATGGTGCTGACCACAGTGCGCAGGGCTGTTGCCTTACCGATTGAATCGATCAAGCTGCACCATCTACAGGTGTTGAGCTCCACACCGTTGGCACGAATGATGGCAGACGGAGAATTGACAGTGAGTCTGTTTAATGTTGAGGATTACATTGAGTTGTGCATAAGAATTATTAAATTAGTGCCACGTAACATTGCGATAGAGCGTTTTCTGGCAAGTTCTCCACCGGCACGTGTCCTCGCACCGAAGTGGGGTATGAAGAATTACGAGTTTGTAAACCTTCTGCGCTCCAGATTGTCTAAAGAATAGAATTCTAATGTATAAAATAAGATAAAATAAGATAACAATGAAAAGAATATTGGCTGCCACACTTGTGGCTTTGGGAGCATCAGGCATGACTATGGCTGATGTTACGGTTAAGATGCCTGCCGGTACGCAGGATGGTTATTACACCGTTTATCGTCAGCTTATCAATGAGCAGACAAAACCGGCTTCAGAACGTTCGAAACCGGCAGTAGATTCAGTGAAGTTGGTGAACGGTGTATTGAATATCGATTTCAAGATCGAGGAGCCTGTGCAGTTTATTATCCCTGTAGAGCGTCGCGCTGTTTTGGTCTATGCTCAACCGGGCGAAAACGTGGAGGTTGATGTTACCTCCCTCGACCCATTGAAATATACAGCTTCGGGAACGCCGCTGATGACAGCTATATCGGATCTTAAGAACCGAGGCGATGTCATAGTAGAGGAATATCGCACACTCGCCACCACCCAGCCGGTGAATCAGAGCGCCATGGAGGCTAAACGTAACGAATATGCCGAGATGTTCAAGAATTATATCGCGGCGAACCCTGACAATCCCGCTTCGCTGTATGCTGTGCTCAATCTTGAGGGCGATGATTTCTTAGCTGCTTATAATGCCATTCCTGAAGCATTGAAGTCTTCGATTCTTTATCCGATGGTGGAGGTGCAGAAAAACAGTGTGGAGCGCGAGCTCGCTGCTGAACGTAAGTTGGAGGCTATGCAGTCAGGCACTTATGATGCGCCCGATTTCACGTTGAAGAATCTCGAAGGTAAGGATATCAAACTTTCCGATTATCGCGGTAAATGGGTCATCATTGATTTCTGGGGAAGCTGGTGCGGATGGTGCATCAAAGGTTTCCCTAAACTCAAGGATGCTTACGAGCAGTATCAGCCTGAGCTTGAGATCATAGGTGTGGATTGCAACGAACCGGAGGCAAACTGGCGCAAGGGTGTTGAGAAATATCAGCTTCCGTGGGTGAATGTATACAATCCGGAAGGCACCAATATCCTCGCAGACTATGGTGTGACAGGTTTCCCGACAAAGGTTATAGTTAGCCCCGAGGGTAAGATTGCGAATGTTACCGTTGGTGAGAATCCCTCTTTCTTCGATACTCTCGCTAAACTTATCAATGGGAAATAATCGAGAGAAATTCAGCTTGTAATGGAGTTTTCTCTATCAGGCTTTATATGGTAATTCTGATAAATTAATGTCCGCTATCCGGTTTGGGTTAGCGGACATTAATTTTTGAACTATGGTGTTTAGGAGTTTGTTGAATATTAAGAGTGGAGGAGAGGGATGAGTAAGAGTTTGATGTAAGGCAATAGAGATTTAAATTATTAATATTATGAATTACCTATCGAATGACAAGCTTGTCATTATTGGAGCTGCCGGCATGATCGGTAGCAATATGGCGCAAACTGCCATAATGAAGGGTCTGACTCCGAATATCTGTCTGTATGACCCTTATGGTCCCGGACTGGAAGGTGTGGCTGAGGAGCTTAAACAATGCGGTTTTGAAGGCCTTAATCTTACGTTTACCACCGACATAGCGGAGGCATTGAAGGATGCCAAATACATTGTCAATTCCGGAGGTGCCGCGCGTAAAGCCGGTATGACTCGCGAGGATCTTCTGAAAGGAAATGCAGAGATCGCCGAGGAGTTCGGTAAGAATGTCAGGAAGTATTGCCCCGACGTAAAGCATATCGTGGTGATATTCAATCCGGCTGATATAACTGGTCTGATTACTCTGCTTTACAGTGGTCTGAAACCGAGTCAGGTCTCTACGCTTGCAGCGCTCGACAGTACGCGTCTGCGCAATGAGCTTTCAAAGCAGCTAAATGTTGACCCGGATAATATAGTTAACTGCCGCACGTATGGCGGTCACGGTGAGCAGATGGCTGTGTTTGCATCTACGGCCAAGGTAAACGGTAAACCGCTGGTAGACTTTATCGGGACTGAGCCACTTACCAAAGAGGCTTGGGAGGATCTTAAGCAGCGAGTGATCCAGGGTGGAAAGAGAATTATCGAGCTTCGTGGCAGAAGTTCATTCCAGAGTCCGGCATATCTCTCGATAGAGATGATAGAGGCTGCCATGGGAGGTCCGATGTTCCGTTGGCCAGTGGGCACATACGTGAACAATGACCGATTCAGTCATATCATGATGGCTATGGAGACAACCATTGACAAGAATGGAGTCACAGTCCAGCCGGTTAGCGGCACTCCTGAAGAGGAGAGGGAGTTGGATAAGAGCTACAAACATCTTTGTGAACTTCGCGATGAGGTGATTGAGCTTGGTATCATGCCTCCCATCTCAGATTGGAGTGAGATTAACCCCAATCTCTGAAATTATCAATAGCCTGAATTTATCAACCGTGCATAAAAAAAGAGTTCCGAAGAAATTCAGAACTCTTTTTTTATGCACGGTTGAATTATTTCTTTGTGCGGTTGCCGTAACGGTTGCGGAATTTGTCCACACGTCCAGCTGTATCGACGAGCTTCTGCTTTCCTGTGAAGAAGGGGTGAGAAGCACTGGTGATCTCAAGTTTTACAAGAGGATACTCTTTGCCGTCGATTTCGATAGTCTCACGAGATGCAACCGTAGAACGGGTGATGAAAATCTCGTCGTTAGACATATCTTTGAATACTACCTCGCGGTATTCTTTGGGATGAATGTCTTTTTTCATTGTAGTAATACTGCAGTTAATTTGTTAATAGTTATTCTTGACAGGTCGCGATCCCGTCAAATGGCTTGCAAAGTTAACACTTTTTTCCGACATGACAAAATGAAAAGATAAAATGGAGCCGTTGTGAAGCGACTCCATTTTATCTGTAAGGGGTAATTCCCTGTATTTTTTTACTCGAATTCTACGAGGGGCTGGTTTGTAGCGATTACGTCGCCCTCTTTAACGAGGAAGCGTTTGATGGTGCCTTCGATGTCGGTTGCGAGGTCATTTTCCATCTTCATTGCTTCGTAAACGAGAAGGAGATCGCCCATTTTGACTGTCTGACCCGGTTTGGCGAGAAGTTCGATGATTGTGCCACCCATCGGTGCGCAGAACACGCGACCGGTGATCTCTTCCTGGGGGGCAGCCTCAGCTTTGGCCTCGGGTGCTTTCTCAGCTTCGGCAGGGTTATTGGCTGCCTGTTTAGCCTCGAATTCTGCTTTACGCTTGTTTTTGAGGAATGTGTTGGCCACAGAGGGGAGAAGTTCGAGGAGAAGGAACTCTTCTTCGTCCTGAGCCAATTTCACTCCACCGAATTCGGGAAGTTCCGGATTGTTGGGCTCGCGGAATGAAGATGTGTCGTAAGGACGCTCCTCAGCAACTCCTGTGATCTGCTCGCGGAATGCGGGGTCGATCGCAACCGGTGTGTGACCGTATTCACCCTTTACGAGTGAGATGAACTGATTGTTCTTGTTTGAGTAGTCGGCCGCACCTTTGCGACGGTCGAGGGCAAGAGCCACTGCCTGAGAACCTACGATCTGGCTGGTAGGTGTAACCAGAGGCACCAAACCTGCATCACGACGCACCTTCGGGATAAGGGCCATTGCTTCGTCGAGAACGTCCTCTGCCTTGAGAGCGCGGAGATTGGCAACCATGTTGGAGTACATACCGCCGGGCACCTCTGCATTCTTAACGAGTTCGTTGGGTTTCGGGAATCCGAAGTATGCCTCGATCTTGTGGCAAGCATCAAGAAGAGCCGCTTCGTTGTTCTCTGTTGCTGCTTCGATGGCACGATCAAATTCTGCATTGATCTCTGCAGGCATCTTGGCATAATACTCGTCGAAATCGTTCGGCCATTTATCTTTGTTGAGGTCGAAGTCTGCCAAAGCTCTGCGGGCTTCAACGAGTTCCTTACGGATCTTGGCAACAGCGTCCATATTCACAGCCATCTCGATGCCGAGTTTCTGGCAGAAGATCCATACAAGCTCAATTGCAGGAGCGGCAGAACCACCACCGAACCACCAGATGTTGGTGTCAACGATGTCAACGCCCTTGATGATTGCAGTGAGCACCGATGCAAGACCGTAACCGGGTGTGCAATGGGTGTGGAAATCAACAGGCACTTTCAACGCCTGTTTCAGCTTGGGCATGAGAGAGAAGATGCGTGACGGGTTTACGAGACCTGCCATATCTTTAAGTGTAATCATCTTGGCTCCTAAAGATTCCATCTCCTTGGCCTTATTCACGAAATATTCATCTGTAAAGATCTTCTCGTGAACAACGGGAGTTTCCTTGCTTCCGAAAAGTTTAGCGAAGAATCCTTTTTTCTTGGGAGCCTCAACGGGTTCGTCTTTGGGGTCTACTGTATAGCAGACAGCAGTATCGGCGATTCCGTCGAGTGCGTTGATCATCTTCACTGACTCCTTGATGTTGTCGATATCATTCAGGGCGTCGAATATACGCATGACGTTAAGACCGTTTTCGATAGCTTTCTTATAGAAACCTTCGAGCACATAGTCGGGATAAGGAACATATCCGAAGAGGTTACGACCGCGAGAGAGAGCAGAGAGAAGAGAGATACCTTTCATCTCTTTTGAGCATGCACGCAGACGATCCCAGGGTGATTCACCGAGATAACGCATCACAGAGTCGGGAACGGCACCGCCCCAGACCTCCATAATATAAAATTTAGCCTCACGGTAGAGGGGGAGAAGTTTGTCGATATTCTCCTGTTTCATACGAGTGGCGAACAGCGACTGCTGACCGTCGCGGAGGGTAAGATCTCTAATTTGTAATACCTTTGCCATGGTGGTTAAGTTTTACAATTTCGTTAAGTAAGTATTACCAATTAAGTGATTTTTGCATTAAACAATTTTGAACACTTACTTATGAAATTATATTGTGATTATATTTTGCGGTAAATATAGATATAAATTTCATCTCGCACAAATATTTTGCGCTGAATAATGAAAAATTTCTTTAATTGGACGTGATTAAGCCTGCGGAAGGGGATATTTACTCAAAAATGCCTTCCACTGCTTCCTCTTCCACAGTTTCTCCTCCGGAGTATGTGGAGAGCTCTCCGGCGCAGGCATTGTAATCATCCGGGAACTTGAAACGGGCATCCTGACGGTAGGGGAGTTTCGGATCTGCATACACTTTCTGCATATATAATCCGTAGATAGGCAATGCCGCTCTCGCACCTTGTCCGAACGCCATAGAGTTGAAGTGGATGTAGCGCTCTTCACCGCCGACCCACACTCCGGTTACAAGCTGCGGTGTGAAGCCCATGAACCAGGAGTCGGAGTTGGAGTTAGTGGTACCTGTCTTTCCACCCATCTCCGCGGAGATGTTATAGCGTGAGCGCAGGCTGGCACCCGTTCCACTGTCGACTACATTAAGCAGCATTGACAGTATCTTATAGTAGGCATCTTCTGAAGTGACCTCCGTGCGGTGGGGCACTGCCGAATATATAAGGTTACCTTGATTATCCTCGATGCGGGTAACGAATACGGGGTCTACGCGGATACCTTTGTTGGCGAAAGTGGTGTAAGCTGCCACCATCTGTCCGACCGGTACATCCACGGTTCCCAGCGCCAGTGGGAGTGTGGGGTCGATAAAACCGGTGATACCAAACATACGCATCTTGTTGGCAAGGCTTACCGGAGTGAGTGCATTTACGAGGCGGGCTGAAATCCAGTTGTTGGAGTTGGTGAGAGCCCAGCGTAGGTCTACCATTTCACCTACACGCGCACTGCCGGAGTTTCTCGGCGCCCAGTTGCCGAATACCGGCTGAGTGTTGGAAAGCATGGAACATGGTGTGAAATCCTGCTCCATTGCCAATGTGTAGAGGAAGGGCTTCGCCGTAGAACCGATCTGTCGCTTACCGCGGCTTACCATATCGTATTGGAAGTGGGCGAAGTCGGGACCTCCTACGTATGCCTTCACATTGCCGGTGACAGGATCCATGCTCATAAGACCGGTGCGGAGCACAGTCTTCATATATAGGAGTGAATCGTAGGGTGACATAGTTACTGTCTTCGTGCCCGGCACGATCTTGGTCATGCTCTTGCCATTCTCCTTTCGTGTCTCCTTAATATATGCGAACACATCCATTTCGTATGGAGTGTGGAAAGCCTTGTCGATCTCATCCTCGCTTTGTCCGGCCTGCTTCATCAGGCGGTAGCGCTCGGTCTGTTTAACGGCATTGCGGATAAGTTTCTGCACGCCCTCATAGCTCAACTCGGAGGAATTGGAGGTGTAGGGACCTGTGCGCTGACCTTTTTTCTCATTCTCGAAAGCCGGTTGCAGGTACCCGCCGAGATGTTGATAGATTGCTTCCTCGGCGTAGCTTTGCATCCGGGTGTCGATGGTGGTGTAGATTCTCAAACCGTCGGTGTAGAGGTCATAGTATGATCCATCCGGTTTAGGATTTTTAAGTATCCAGCCATAAAGCGGGTTCTCCTCCCATTGTGTGGAATCGCTGTTGTAATTACCCCATGCGATGCGGTATGCCATCAGCGATTTATAATCGGAGCGCTTAGGTGCCACCGGTTTTTTTGCAGTCATCAGTCGGCGTATCTCCTCGCGCAGATAAGGTGCTCCTCCCTCCTTATGATCCACTTTGTGATAATCAAGTGTCAAAGGGAGAGCTTTTAGTGAATCACCCTCCTCCTCTGTGAGGAAATCGGCTTTCACCATCTGGTCAATCACGGTGTTTCGGCGATTTGTGGCGCGCTCCTCATGGCGCAGAGGATTGTAGTAGCTCGGGTTCTTGAGCATTCCCACAAGCAATGCAGCCTCTTCAGCCTTGAGATCACCCGGCTCTTTGCCGAAGTATACATTTGCGGCTGTTTTGATACCCACGGCATTATTCAGGAAGTCGAAACGGTTGAGATACATATTGATGATCTCATCTTTGGTATAGAATCTTTCGAGCTTCACAGCGATCATCCATTCGATAGGTTTCTGGATTGCGCGCTTGAAAATATTGCCTGTAGGCTGAGAATAAAGCTGTTTTGCAAGCTGCTGAGTGATGGTTGATGCACCACCGGAAGATTTGTCGCCCATAAGCACGGTCTTGATCATGGTTCGTCCGAGCGCTTTGAAGTCTATACCGGAATGTTCGTTGAAGCGGACATCCTCGGTTGCGACGAGCGCATTGATCACGTATGGCGACACGGCATCATAGTCGGTATAAACACGGTTGCCCGCTCCGAAATAGTAGCGGCCCAACTCGGTTGTGCCGTCTGAGGCGAAAACGAGCGATGCAAGTTTATCGTGCGGATCCTCAAGCTCTTCGATCGGGGGCATATAACCGATCACACCGTTGTATATCAGGAGCAGAAACAGAAAAATGAATGCTCCGAGGCTAAGAAAGGATACCCACAGCCATTTGACCACGGTCTGGTTTCTTCGTATCTTCTTTATAAGTTTCGGATCAATGCTATCCTGATCCATATTGTAATCATCTATATTTCCCATATTTATTTATTTTTCTGCACTGAGAATCCAAATTTACCGATTAGTTTGCCAAGTTCAAAGTAGTGTCCGTGGCTGTAAGCCATTATGCCGGAACTTTCAAGCGAGAAGCGTCCTGTCGCGGGATCGATGTAGCGCTCGTCAGCCCTCACGTTGAGCACTTCGGCAATAAACATATCGTGAGTTCCTAAAGCCACAATCTGCTTCACTCGGCACTCGATCGACAGCGGTGACTCCTCGATTGTCGGCGAGGCCACTTTCTCACCGGGAAGGGGAGTGAGTCCGGTCTCTTTCCACTTGTTGTAGTCCGCTCCGGAGCGTACGCCAGCCCAGTCTGTGGCGCGCGCCATATCGGCTGTGGTCAGATTTATGGTGAACTCCATATTCTTTTTGATCAGCGGATAAGAGTGGCGTTCGGGGCGCACGGAGATGTAACACATAGCGGGATCGGAACAGATCGTTCCGGTCCAAGCCACAGTGAGCATATTCCATTCCTCGGGCGAGGCTCCGCAAGTTACCAGCACTGCCGGCAGCGGATATATCATTGTTCCCGGTCTCCAGGATGTCTTTGCCATATTGTCGCGTTTTTTAGCGTCTTTCAAAAATACAGTCGTTATCAGTCTACAAAAATAGTAATAATTTCCGATAGATTAGCTAAGAATAGTGTAAGAATAGCGATTGAAAAAATAAAACGTGTTAAAGGTAAGGAAATTTTTTGTATTTTTGCGTTGTATATATAGAAACATAATTATATAACCCGAACTGTGGCTTGAACAAAGTTCAGCCACGGCAGAAAAAAGTATAAAAGATATGAATAACGAAGAATTGCTCAAGAGCGTTACCGAGCGCGCCGAGAAGTGGATGGGTCCCCAATATGACGAGGAGACACGTGTCGAGGTCAAGAAGATGGTGGATGCTGACGATAAGACAGAACTCATCGAATCTTTCTACAAGGATCTCGAATTTGGTACTGGTGGTTTGCGTGGCATCATGGGCGCGGGCACAAACCGTATGAACCGCTACACTGTAGGAGCTGCCACCCAGGGTCTTGCCAATTATCTGAAAGACTGTTTCAAGGATCTTCCACAGATTGCAGTTGCCGTAGGTCATGACGTGCGTAACAATTCACGCAAGTTTGCTGAACTGACAGCAGACATATTCTCAGCAAACGGCATCAAGGTTTATCTTTTCGATGGTCCTTGCCCCACACCGGAGGTTTCCTACGCTATCCGTAAACTCGGTTGCCAGAGCGGTGTTATGGTCACTGCAAGCCACAACCCGAAAGAGTATAACGGCTATAAGGCATACTGGAGCGATGGCGCTCAGATGATTGCTCCCCACGATGTGAAAACAATCGAATATGTTAACGCCATCACATCCGTAGATCAGATCAAGTTCGAGCCGAACAAGGATCTCATTCAGGAAATAGGTAAGGATCTCGATGAGCAGTATCTTGCCGACATTCATTCTCTCAGCCTTGATCCTGAGGCCGACAAACGTCACAGCGACATGAAGATCGTTTACACTCCGATTCACGGAACCGGTTCACGTCTGATGTTCGATTCTCTTAAACTCTGGGGCTTCGAGAACGTTATCCACGTTCCCGAGCAGGATATCCAGAGCGGAGACTTCCCCACAGTTGTATCTCCGAACCCTGAGAACCCCGAGGCTATGACAATGGGTGTTGCCAAAGCAAAAGAGGTCGGCGCTGATCTCGTACTCGCTTCCGATCCTGATGCAGACCGCATCGGTCTTGTTGTCCGCGATAAGAAAGGTGAGTATCAGCTCGTAAATGGTAATCAGCTCGTGATGCTTCTTCTCTATTACATCATCACTCAGAATGTAGAGAAGAAACTCCTCAACGGCAACGAATATTGCGTTAAGACAATCGTAACTACAGAGACCGTTAAGCGTATCGCAGATGCCAACGGCATCAAATGCTTCGATTGCTACACCGGTTTCAAATGGATCGCCGACGTAATGCGCAACATGGAGGCTACCGGCCGTTACATCGGAGGTGGTGAAGAGAGCTATGGTTTCCTTGCCGAGACATTTGTTCGCGATAAGGATTCAATCTCAGCCAACTCCCTTATCGCCGAGGCTGCCGCTTGGGCTGCCGACAAGGGTATGAACCTCTATGAGCTTCTTGTTGACATCTACGCTACTTACGGCTTCTCTCGTGAAAGAGGTGTGAGTGTGGTTCGTCCTGGAAAGAGTGGTGCAGAGGAGATTCAGGCCATGATGAAGAATTTCCGCGAGAATCCTCCCAAAGAGTTGGCCGGAAGTCCTGTGACCTGCATCAAGGATTATCTTGATCTCAACTGCAAGGATCTCAAGAACGGAGAAATCACCAAGCTTGATTTCCCGACAACATCCAACGTGCTCCAGTTCTTCACCGAGGCGGGCGATAAGGTTTCAATCCGTCCTTCAGGCACAGAACCTAAGATCAAATTCTATGTTGAGGTTCGTGAGGATATGAAGAGCAAAGAGGATTACGAGGCTACTGTAAAGAAAGCCGAGGCACACATCGATCAGGTGCTCAGCGATCTAAATGTAAAGTAACACATATTACATAAATACAATTAAGGCATCATTTCGCTCATGCAGAATGATGCCTTAATTGTATTTATAGTGAACTTAATAATTACTTATGGCGTTTAGCAAACATAGGTATTGCTTTGTTCTACTGTTTTATACATAAAATTTTGAGACCACTATTATCTGACATATTCCGAAAAATCGTGTTTTTTGCGATGTTCGGTGTAATTTTATTGATAAATGACATCCCGATCACCGCGCAGATGCCTATCAAATACCGTATGGTAGAGCAGCTTCCGCCTGATTCCGCCGATCTGGCATATTATGGCAAGAAGCATTTCTGGCGCGCGGGGGCGGAGGTGATCGGCTTCAATACCGGACTCTGGGCTTTCGACCGCTTTGTGCAGCACGGAGATTGGTCGTATATCAGTTTCAAGACAATCAAAGAGAATTTCAAGCATGGTTTCATCTGGGATAACGATCAGTTAGGCACCAACACATTCCTTCATCCCTACAACGGAAGTCTCTACTATACGGCAGGACGTGCCAATGGGTTCAACTATTGGCAATCGGAACTCTTCGCAATATCGGGGAGTGCGTTGTGGGAGTTGTTTATGGAATGTGAATATCCGTCGACCAACGATGTTATAGCCACTCCGATCGGAGGAGCGGTAATAGGAGAGACCCTGTTCAGGGCATCAGATGCGCTGATAGATGACCGAACACATGGCGCGGATCGTTTCGAAAGAGAGCTGGCTGTGTTCATCCTTTCCCCGATGAGAGGTATCAACCGGTTGATCACCGGTCAGGCATGGAAACACCGGCCTACATCCGGCCGAATGTTCGGAACTCCAAATATTGCGTTGCAAGTATCGGCAGGTGTTGAGGTCATGACATTCCAGGGGCGTATGCGATCGCCTTATCCGGGAGGTGTGGTGCAGTTAGATCTTGAATATGGCGACAGGTTCGAGGCTAAATCCACCAAACCTTACGATTATTTTGTGGTTCGTGCAAAACTGCAGGGTATGAAGTATCAGCCTATACTTTCACAACTGAATATCAAAGGACGATTGCTTTCACGCGAGGTGCTTGATCATAAAAACTCTTCCGGAAGTATCGGTCTTTACCAGCATTTCGATTTCTATGACAGCGATACGATAACAAATATCGACAAAGTTCCGTATAAATTAGGAGTGCCGGCCAGTGTGGGTGTCGGTTTTCTGTTTCGCGATGTGCAGCGCAAGCGTTACATCTTCGATTTCTATGCTCACGCCAATGCCATCCTGTTGGGCTCAATTCTTAGCGATCATTACTGGACCGATGAACGCAACTATAATTTCGCTTCCGGATTCTCTTTGAAAGGGGGAGCGAACATCGTGTGGGGAAAGAAAAGATCGTCGCTTTCTGTGTCCCACGAATTCTACCGTCTTTTCACATGGAAAGGGTACAAGCCGGGCACAAACCTCGCGGAGGAAGATTTTCACACGCTGAATGTGATGGGGGATAAGTCTGTAGCTTCATTTAATGTTACAGAAGTCCGATTCGATTATCAGCTTTACAAGAAATTATACGGCACTCTCTCATACGTGAATAAAGTGCGTTCCACCCATTATCGCGACTGGCCCGACCGCGTATCTTCCACAATGTCGCTCTCTGCGATGCTAACTTATAAGTTTTAGAAGCTGATTTATTTTTTCTATAAGAAAAAAATGTTAAATTTGCGATATCAAGTATAGAAGTTGGTTAAATAACTTCACAGGGTGAAGCCTGCTCCTATGCTTGATGCCCGGAATCTTTTGTAAATAAAGGATAATAAGGATAATATATGATAAAGTCAATGACCGGCTTCGGCCGCGGTTGTTCCTCTTCCTCTTCCAAGAAAATCACAGTAGAACTGAAATCGCTTAACAGTAAGCAATTTGATCTGTCGGTAAGAGTGCCGTCAGCTTTCCGTGAGTTTGAGATCGAAATGCGCAATTATGTGGCAGGGAAACTTGAGCGGGGAAAGATCGAGATGTCAGTAAACGTGGAGAATATCGGAGTGCAGGCCACTTCTACAATCAACACTCCGTTGCTGGCAGTATACAAAGAACAGTTCGAGAAGATGGGTGCGGAGTTGAATCTGCCGAATCCGGCCGACTGGTATTCACTCCTTATGCGTATGCCGGATGCCATGAAAATTGAGGCTGCAACTGCCGATGAAGCGGATCGGAACGCTTTGACAGATGCGTTGCATGAGGCTGTGAAGCATCTTGATGAATTCCGGGTGCAGGAGGGGAGGAAACTTTATGACTTCTTCGTTTCCAAGATCAAGGCTATCGAAGAACTGCTTGATCAGGTTGCTCCGTTTGAAGAGGAGCGTGTGCCGCGCATAAAGGCTCGACTTGAAGAACAGTTGTCGAGACTGACCTCGATTGAATATGATGCCGGCCGACTCGAACAGGAGATGATTTTCTATATCGAGAAGCTTGATGTGAATGAAGAGAAACTTCGTTTGCGTGCGCATCTCAATTATTTCCTTGAAACAATGGGTGGTGAGGAATTTGCAAAAGAGGGACAAGGTAAGAAACTTGGATTTATCGCCCAGGAGATGGGACGCGAGATTAATACTCTCGGTTCTAAATCCAATCATGCCGAGATGCAGAAAATTGTGGTCAGGATGAAAGATAATCTTGAGCAGATCAAGGAGCAGGTTCTAAACGTATTGTAATATGAAGAAGGGAAAGATTATCATCTTGTCAGCTCCGTCTGGAACAGGGAAGTCAACCATCATTGCCGAACTGATGAAGAAACCCGAGCTCAAACTCGGTTTTTCGGTTTCAGCCACGAGTCGGGCACCGCGCGGTTGCGAAGTTCACGGGAAAGAGTATTATTTCCTTACGCCTGAAGAATTCAAGGAGAAAGTGGATAATGGAGAATTCGTGGAATGGGAGGAGGTTTATGCCGGCACCTGTTATGGCACGCTGGTTTCGGAAGTTGAGCGCGTGATAGAAAGCGGTCATAATCTTATCATGGACATAGACGTCAAAGGGGCGTTGAACGTCAAGAAACGTTACGGACAGTTAGCACTGTCGCTTTTCATATTACCCCCGTCGTTGGAAGAACTGGAGCGTAGGTTGCGTGTCCGCTCCACAGATTCGGAAGAATCGATCCGCAAGCGTCTGGAGAAAGCTGAGTATGAGATGAGTTTCGCTCCGCAGTTCGATGCCCGCGTGGTGAATGAAGATCTCTCAACTGCCACAGAGGAGGTTGAGTCTGCGATAAAAAAGGCTATAGCTGATTAGTATTCCGGATAATTACGCCAAGCAATTGGAGACAATATGAGAATAGGTATATTCGGAGGAAGTTTCGATCCGATACATTCCGGTCATGCCATGATAGCCAACTATGCTTCGCAATGGGAAACACTCGACGAGGTGTGGCTGATGGTGAGTCCGCAGAATCCGTTTAAGGATGACGGTTCGTTATCGTCCGAGGAGGTTAGGTGCGAAATGGCGGAGATTGTAGCAGCGGAGTGCAGCAATGTGCGTGTGAGCCGTTTCGAGCAGCACCTCCCCAAGCCCTCGTACACTTACCGTACGCTCACAATGCTTAGGGAGAAATATCCCGAACACACTTTTATTCTCATAATAGGATCTGACAATTGGATAGAATTCGATCGCTGGCGCAACTGTGATGAAATTGCAGCTGAATTTGAGATACTAATCTATCCGCGCCCCGGATACGAAATCGATGACTCATCGCTGCCCGGAACTGTAAGGGTGATGCGCAATGCTCCACAGGCGCTGATCTCATCGACATTCATAAGGCAATCGGTTAAAGAAGGCAAAAATGTCAACTTTTTCGTGCCTGCGGGGGTTTATGATTATATTCATAGGAACAATTTGTATCAATAAGTAATGAAAGAAAATGAGATAAATGCCCGTTTGATGAATCTGACAGCATTATGTGCAAAATATTGCGCTGCTGTTGAGAACTGTCAGGAGAGCGAACAAGAGGAATTCGTGAAGGAGATGCTTGATTATCTTCCTCGGATATATCTTGAGTTTTCAGATATAGAGGCAGAGGAAGTTGCACCCGGGCTTGAATTCGAATATTTCCCCACTTATGTTGATGAGGACTTCTACGAGAGTGTGAGGCGTAATGTAGAGATACTGATGGGGGAGAATGACACTTTCCTTGAGACATTCGAGGAGGATATGAAGTACAGCGACACACCGGTGGCGGCATCCGTCTCCGAGTCGTTGGCTGATATTTTCCAGCCGTTATACAACTTCATCTCTGTAGTGAAAGATTCAGAAGGGGAGAATGCCGGCGGAGCTTTCGCCGAGTGCAAGGAAAATTTTGAAGGATATTGGTCGCAGACATTGTGTAATGTTATGCGCGCCTTAAATCATATACGTTATAAAGGATGAACAAGACAAATTCAGATAATGCTTTATGCAAGCGTCTGTTGGATAGCCTGGACAAAAGCACCTGCAATTTTATGGCGGTGGCGGAGATCGAGACTCGTTTGTTGGAAAACGGTTTCATTGAGTTGTTTCAGGAAAATGTGTGGTCGCTTGAGTGCGGCGGCAAATATTATTTCAAGAAAAACGACAGCTCCATATTTGCATTCATCGTTGGCGATGATGTTGTCAGTGGCGGTTTCCATATCATATCCGCACACAGCGACAGCCCTTGTTTCAAATTAAAGCCCAATGCCGAGATATATGGTGATGGAGGCGTTGTTTCCTTGAATGTCGAGAAGTATGGCGGTGGTATTCTTTACACATGGTTCGATCGCCCCTTGTCGATCTCCGGAAGAGTGATGGTGGCAGGTGAGGATGCGCTTCATCCGCGTACATTGCTTGTGGATCTTAAGAGACCTGTGGCTACAATCCCGCACCTTGCCATTCATTTCAATCGTGGTGTCAATGAAGGGAATCCGTTGTCGGTGCAGAAAGATATGAAACCCGTGATCGGTTATTTCTCGCCCGAAGAACTTGCTGCATATAAAGAGCAGGGGGGAGTGGTGAGATCTTTAGTGGCTTATCATCTTGAGATCGATCCCCGGACGATATTGGATTCTGAATTGTGTCTTTATCCGGCAGAACCGGCAGGAGTGGTAGGAGCCACTGAGGAGTATTTCCAGTCGGCGCGTATCGATGATCTTTCCATGGCATTTGCCGGACTGGAGGCATTGTTGGCTACCACGGAGAAATCGAATGCAACAAGGGTGCTGGCGATATTTGACAATGAGGAGACCGGTTCCGGCACCAAGCAGGGAGCAGCCTCACCGGTGCTTCGCGATGCAATGGAGAGGATTGTAAAGATCATGGATGGAGGTGACGAGCAGAATATCTATCGCGCCATTGCCAATTCATTCATGATTTCAGCCGACAATGCTCACGCATGGCATCCTAATTACAACGAGAAATATGACCCCACGAATCACCCAGTGATTGGAGGTGGACCGGTAATCAAGATAAATGCCAACTGCAAATATATGACAGACGCTCAGGGCTCGGCCGTTTTCTCGCAGCTTTGCAAGGAAGCGGGGGTGGAGTGCCAGTATTTCGTAAATCATGCGGATGTGGCAGGTGGCTCCACGTTAGGAAACATCTCCTCGTCGCAGTTTGATATCCGTGGTGTGGATATGGGAGCGGCGATCTGGGCTATGCACTCGGCTCGTGAGACGGCGGGTCTTTCGGATTACATAGACAGCGTTAAGGTATTCACGAAATTCTACGAGAAGTAAGCTTGCGGATGATCTTTGTACAACTTCCTTAGTCGTCAATTTGGAAAGCAAGTAATTATTTAGTAATTTTGTGGCTTGAAAGGAAAATAAATTAATTAATATATAGAAATGAAAGTAGATTATGCCAAGATCGACGATGTGAACGGCGAAATCACCGTCACACTCGAAGAAAAGGATTATGCAGACAAAGTAAAGAAACAATTGAAAGAGATTGGTAAGAACCATGCAGAGCCCGGATTCCGTCCCGGGCACGTTCCTGCCGGCCTCATTCAGAAGAAATATGGCACTGCTGTCAAGTATGATATCATCAACAAAGAGGTGGGTAACGCTGTGTTTGATTATATCAAGGAGAACAAGCTTCACGTTCTCGGTAACCCCGTTCCTCAGCAGGGCAACGACTTCGATATCAACGCTAACGAATTCACTCTGAAATTCAAAGTAGGTATCGCACCCGAATTTGAGACAAAGGTAAACAAGGACCTCACCGTGCCTTACTACACAATCAAGGTAACAGAGGATATGATCAACAATCAGGCCGAGCAGCTCACACGCCGTTATGGCAAGCAGGAGCCCGGCGATGAGGTTGACGCAACCGCACTCGTTAAAGGTGTTATCACCGAGCTTGATGAGAATGGTCAGCCCAAAGAGGGTGGAGTAGTTGTGGAGAGCGCTATCGTAGCTCCGCAGTATTTCAAGAGCGAGGAGCAGCGTAATCTCTTCCTCGGCAAGAAAGTAGGTGATGTTGTTAAATTCAATCCCGCTGCAACTTGCGACGGTAACGCCACTGAGATGTCGTCCATGCTTAATATCGACAAAGGTGAGGTTGACTCTCACAAGGGCGACTTCAACTTTGATATCAAGGAGATCATCGTTCTCAAACCGGCAGAATACAATCAGGAATTCTTCGATATGGTGTTCGGTCCCGACAAGGTGAAGAGCGAAGAGGAATTCCGTGCAGAGCTTAAGAAGGCTCTTGAGGAGGGTCTTGCAAACGATTCTGACTATCGTTTCACAATCGATGCACGTAAGGCTATCCAGGATGCTATCGGTGAGCTCAATCTCCCCACAGAGATCCTTAAAGACTTCTTGAAGAGCCAGAATGAGGCACTCAACGACGAGAACATTGACGAGGAGTACACCCGTCTTCTTCCCGAACTCCAGTGGGAGCTTGAGAAAGAGGCTATCGCTTCTGAACTCGATATCAAGGTTGAGGAGGAGGATCTGATGAACACTGCACGCCGCATCGCCCAGAGCCAGTTCGCTCAGTACGGCATGAACAGCGTTCCCGCTGACACTCTCGACCGTTACGCTTCCGACATCCTCAAGGATCAGAAAGCACGTAACCAGATCTACAACCAGACAGTAGACAGCAAGCTCTTCAATGGCGTGCGCGCACTCGTTAACCTCGAAAACAAAGAGGTAAGCGTAGAAGAGTTCAACGATCTCTTCCGCAACTAAACGGAATTGGCACAATATTTGTTTTACGTATATCTGCACGACGATCATGCCGTGCAGATATATGTCATTTTATAAAAGTATGAAAAACGATTTTAGAAATTTCGCGGTGAATCATCTTGGAATGAGTTCAAACACTCTTGATTCATACGCTCGCCAGATGGAGAAGACAGCAGGTGGTGTGATGGTGCCCACTTCTGATTATATGAACCCCTATATCCTTGAGGAGCGTCAGCTTAACGTGACTCAGATGGATGTATTCTCACGTTTGATGATGGATCGCATCATCTTCCTCGGAACACAGGTTTCAGACCAGAGCGCCAACATTATTCAGGCTCAGCTCCTTTATCTCGACTCAGTGGATCCTGAGAAGGATATAGCATTGTATATCAACTCACCCGGCGGATCTGTATATGCAGGTCTGGGTATCTACGATACAATGCAATATATCAGCTCTGACGTGTCAACTATCTGTACAGGTATGGCTGCGTCGATGGCGGCAGTGTTGCTCGTGGCAGGTGAGCATGGCAAACGTTATGCACTTCCTCACTCACGTGTCATGATCCATCAGCCTATGGGTGGCATTCAGGGACAGGCATCTGATATCGAGATCACTGCACGTGAGATCCTCAAATTGAAAGAGGAGCTTTACAAGATTATCTCTGAGCATTCAGGTCAGCCCTTCGAGAAAGTAGAGGCGGATTCAGATCGCGACTACTGGATGATTGCCGGCGAGGCTAAGGAATACGGCATGATCGACAAGGTGCTCGTAAATCCGCGTAAGGAAGCAAAATAATTTGGAAGTTGTATAATCGAAGTTGTTTTAAAACAACTTCGTCAACTTCAAAGTCAAACATAAAAAATGGCTGGAAAAAGAAATGGATTGACATGTATGATGTGCGGAAATGTAGATTCGGCGTTGACGCCTGTTGTTAAGGTGCTCGACGGATTGAATCTCTGCACTGACTGCATAGCCTTCATAGACCAGGCACGCGATTCGCAGTTGAAGGCATCAACAAGCGGAAAGAAAAAGTCTGAGTCTAAAAAGAACGAAATACCCAAGCCGAAAGAGATTCACGAATTTCTTGATCAGTATATTATCGGTCAGGAGGAAGCCAAGAAATATCTTTCGGTTGCCGTATATAACCATTATAAGCGTATAAACTCGCAGGTGTCGGACGACGATGTGGATGTCGAGAAATCCAACATCATACTTGTGGGTCCGACAGGTACGGGTAAAACCTTGCTTGCAAAGACTATCGCAAGATTGCTCGACGTTCCGTTTACCATTGTAGATGCAACG
This sequence comes from Bacteroides sp., assembly GCA_014802175.1. Classification (GTDB taxonomy): domain Bacteria; phylum Bacteroidota; class Bacteroidia; order Bacteroidales; family Muribaculaceae; genus Lepagella. The sequence continues at coordinate 5,958 of JAAVCU010000003.1, read as the reverse complement.
GTACTTACGGAAGCGGGCTATGTAGGAGAGGATATTGAGTCGTTGCTGACAAGATTGTTGCAGACTTGTGATTACGATGTTGAGAAGGCTCAGCGAGGAATCGTATTCATAGATGAGATTGATAAAATTGCTCGCAAGAGCGACAACCCGTCGATCACGCGCGATGTCAGTGGCGAAGGTGTTCAGCAGGGTCTTCTGAAATTATTGGAAGGAAGCACCGTGCTCGTTCCGCCAAACGGAGGCAGAAAGCATCCGGAGCAGAAGCTCATACCGGTCGACACCAAGAATATTCTTTTCATCTGTGGCGGTGCGTTCGATGGAATCGAGCGTAAGATCGCATCGCGACTCAACACTCATGTTGTGGGTTATGGTCACGACGAACGGTCGAAGAAGCAGCAGCGCGAGAATCTCATGAAATATGTAATGCCGCAGGATCTTAAAAGCTTCGGCTTGATTCCGGAGATTATAGGACGTTTGCCGGTTCTCACCAGTCTTGAGCCACTCGACAAGGAGGCATTGCTCCGTATATTGACTGAGCCCAAGAACGCCATCACCCGACAGTATAAGAAACTGTTCGCCATGGATGGGGTAGAGCTCGAATTCACGGAAGACGCCTTGAACCTCATTGCCGACAAAGCTATCGAGTATAAGCTTGGAGCTCGCGGACTTCGATCTATCGTAGAGACCATCATGGTCGACGCCATGTATGAGACCCCCTCATCGAAAGAGAAGAAGTTTGTGGTCGACGCTAAGTATTGCGCCGATCAGCTTGAGAAAGCTCACTTCGAGCGCACACAGCTCAAAGACTGATACGCCAATTTTTAGAGATCCTCTCAAAAATATCTCGTAAATCTTAATAAAAATTAATTTAAACAACTTCAATACAGAAATTCCGATCCTGTTTGCTTTGTGCTTCAGAATCGGAATTTCTGCGTATGTTTCGGAGCAATAGTTGCAATGATTGAAAATAATTGGTATATTCGCATCTTGAATCATGATAGACCTATAGGCCGACATTTAACTCAATCTGTACGCAATTGGAATAGTAAATGGAAATCTCGATGGTGACAGCGGCTCACTCTTTGGCAATGAAGTAAAAGGTCTCGACGATTTTGAGCTAATTTGCTTTTTAATAATTAGATAATAGATTGCAGATTGTAGATTTTAGATATTAGATATGTCACAGAATTCGATTACATTCATAAAAGCTAAAGCGTTTGCAATTAGGATTGTAAGGCTGTACAAATATTTAAGTGAAGAAAAGCGAGAATTTGTGCTATCAAAGCAACTTTTACGGAGTGGCACTTCCATTGGTGCGAATCTTGCTGAGGCTATTTGTGGGATAAGTATGAAGGACTTTACTTCAAAAATCTACATTTCATTGAAAGAATGTACTGAGACAAAATATTGGTTAGATCTTCTATGTGAAACCGATTATCTCTCAAAAACGGAATATGATTCTATCGAACAAGACTGTACTGAATTGATTAAACTTCTAACTGCCACTGCAAAAACCAGTAGCAATAAACTGAAATCTAATCACTGAAATCTGAAATCTACCAATGTTAGGACTGCCACAATCAACCGAGGTTAAAAAACGCAGCCAAAGGCGCAGCTCTTTAAGACTGTCAGGTCTTAATCTTTATGCTGTTTGGGAAAACAATGTATCCTCAATCGGACAATTCTCAGTCGAAGAGGACAAAACTCTTTCTGAACAAATCAAGGTTGACGAAGAACGCGCCAAAATTGAACGTCAGATTGCTGCATTGAAACGTCTTATGAACGCTACCAAACAGCCACGCCGCAAGCGAGAACTATTTATCGAACTCAAACGATTGAAAGGAGGACTGAATGGCTGACAGACATCAATTCCGAGCCAAATGGCATGACTACAGCGGTGGTATCTACTTCGTGACGATATGTTCGCATGAGAAGCGACATTTATTCGGAAGAATCGTTGGGACGCGATTCATCGCGTCAGAATCAGGCAAAATTGTAGAAGAAAACATACAGAGCATTCCCTCACATTATGTGGATGTCGAGTTATTAAATCATGTGGTGATGCCCAATCATATACATATGGTCATCTCTGTAGGGACGCGATTATCGCGTCCGCCGCGACCGACCAGTCGCATTCTGCGGCGACGGACCAGTCGGTAAATACCGGATGTCTGAAGTCGCCGGAACATGGGGATGAATGCATCGATAAACATCACAACAACAGGTTGGCAACGATCATTGGATCATTCAAGGCCGGTGTCACAAGGACACTGTGGACGCGAAGAATCGCGTCCCTACCGTGCTGGCAATCGCGTTATCACGAACATATAATTCGTAACCAGATGGCATTCGACAACATTATGAATTATGTTGATACGAATGTTGAAAATTGGACTAAGGATTGTTTTTCAAATTAAATTTTAAATATGGATAAACTCAGAATGTCATCTCGCAGTGCTGTAGATGGAAACGTGGCAAAGATAGCCGCGTTGTTCCCCTATTGCGTTACTGAAGTAAAAGGGAAATATAATACCCCCCCCCGATTAAAAATCGACTTTGATAAACTTAAGGAAGAGTTATCTGATGAAATTATTGATTCTTCTGAAGAGCGTTATCAGTTCACGTGGCCAGATAAGCGTGCCGCTTCGCGTCTTGCCAATACTCCTACGGATATGACACTGCGTCCTGACGTGGATGCCTCAAAGGATTTTTGGAATACAGAAAATCTTTATATCGAGGGAGACAATCTTGATGTGCTTAAGGTTCTCCGCGAGAACTATCTTGGTAAAATCAAGATGATCTATATTGACCCTCCTTATAATACAGGCAATGACTTCGTCTATAACGACGATTTCGCTCAGGATTATGCAGACTGGCGTAGGGACGCGATTAATCGCGTCCGCGATGAAGAAGGTAACCTTACCGCTGACCCCATGCAGCGTAACACGGAGAGCAATGGTCGCTTTCATACCGACTGGCTCAACATGATATATCCTCGACTGAAAGTCGCTCGCGACTTACTTTCTGATGATGGAGTGATCTTCATTTCTATTGATGATAACGAAGTCGAAAATTTAAAAAAAATATGTTCGGAGATATTCGGTGAGAACAACTTTATTTCAGATATAATTTGGAAGCATACACAGCAGAGTAAAAATGACGAGCGTCATTTTTCTCGTCAATATAATCATACATTGTGCTTCTCGAAATATAAAAATAATCTTCACGAATTTTATTTTCAAAGAACCGAAGAGGACAATGTTAACTATTCAAATCCCGATAACGATCCTAAAGGATTATGGAGAAGTGGTGATGTACGAAGTCCAAATTATCGAAAAACATTATGTTTCAATATAGTTGCCCCTAATGGAAATATAATTCCTCCTCCTGCAAATGGATGGCGATGGTCAGAAGAGTCTGTATCAGAAAAAATTGCGTCTGGTGAAATAATATTCAAGAAGGATAATACAGGAATAATCAGAAAAATATATTTATCAGATCAAAAAGGACGCACTCCGGAAAATCTTTGGGAAGGACAAAAATATGGTACGACTCGTCAAGCTGCCTCTGTTATAAAGGAATTGTTTGATGGTATACAGGTTTTTGATACTCCTAAACCATACGAGCTTGTTGCTAAAATGCTTGAAATAGCATCCACTCAATCTTCTACGATTCTTGACTTCTTCAGCGGGAGTGCAACAACCGCACACGCCGTCATGAAACTCAATGCTGAGGACGGAGGAAAACGCAAATTCATTATGGTGCAGCTTCCCGAAGTGACAGATGAGAAGAGCGAAGCGCGTAAGGCTGGTTATGAGAACATTTGCCAAATCGGAGAAGAGCGCATCCGCCGTGCCGGGGAGCAGATCTGTAGGGACGCGATTAATCGCGTCCGCGAAGACAAGGAGAATACCAACCAGTCGGATTTGTTTGATGATTCCGATAATTCGGCGCGGACGCGAAGAATCGCGTCCCTACCAGACGTCGGTTTCCGTGTGCTCAAACTTGACTCGTCGAATATGGAGGATGTGTTCTACACTCCCGAAGATTTTAACGAAAGTGACCTATTCAAATCGGTTGATAATGTGAAGTCCGACCGAACTCCGCTTGATTTACTTTTCCAAGTAATGCCGGAACTTGGTATTGAACTTTCGGCAAAGATTGAAGAAAAAGAAGTCAATGGCAAAAAGGTGTTCTTCGTTGACGGCACTTATCTTGTCGCTACGTTCGACACCGATGTGAACGAGTCCACCGTTACCGAAATCGCCAAGATGAAGCCTCAATACTTCGTAATGCGCGATGCTTCTGCCGCTAACGATAACGTCCTCGATAACTTCGAGCAGATTTTCAAGCATTATTCTCCCGACACTATCCACAAAGTACTGTAGTGAATTAATGATATCATTGATCAGACTAATTTTGCAGACGCGTCTGTAAAATTAAAAACATGGATATAGTTGCAAGAAAAGAACAATAAAATACGTTTAAAGGTATATGGCATATACCTTTAAACGTAAAAATTGATAAAATGGATAAACTTCAGAATCTATATACTACATGGCAATCGTTGCAACCTTTGAGTGAAAGGAAGCAATATTTATTGAGTCAGCGCTTTTCAGTTGACTATAACTACAACAGCAATCATATTGAAGGTAATACTCTGACTTACGGTCAGACAGAATTATTGCTTCTTTTTGGTAAAGTTGTGGGAGAAGGTGATTTGAAGGATTTTGTTGATATGAAGGCCAGCCAAGTGGGAGTAAAGATGATGTCTGAAGAAGCGCATCTTAAAGAACAGCCACTAACTCAAAATTTTATCAGACAACTTCATAAAACTATACTTCGAGAGGATTATACAGTTTATCGTCAATTACCTGGAGGTATTACAACGAGCTACACCGTTCATGCAGGTCAATACAAGAATCGACCCAATAGTGTAATCACCCGATATGGAGATCGCTTTGAATACGCTTCGCCGGAAGAGACCCCGGCGTTAATGACATTATTGGTTGACTGGTACAATGATGCGGAAAAATCTGGTAAATATACTCCAATAGAATTAGCGGCATTGTTTCACTACCGGTATATCAGAATTCATCCGTTTGAAGATGGTAACGGCAGAATTGCTCGACTAATGGTTAACTATATTCTGGCTCGTCATAACTGGCCAATGATAGTTGTACGTAGTCGGAATAAGCATAAATATATTGAAGCTTTACATCAAAGTGACGTTGAGACTGGTCTGTTACCATCAGTCGGTGCTAATGCTGATATAAAACAAATCAGACATTTTCTAAGATATTTCAAAAGCCTTGTGACAGAAGAATTGAAATATAATATTGATTTCATCGCAGAAACTTCACCTAACGTATGGTGGTATGACGGACAAAAGATTGTATTTAGAAGTTCGTCTACTCCAAAGTTATTGAAATCAATGCAATATAACCCGGATATTACAATTGAAGGGCTTGCAGCAGCTGCCGATATTTCAGTAGCAGCGGTAAATAAGCAATTGCGTCAACTTTTGAATAAAGGATATATTCAACGAAGTGAATCTGACGGCAGTTGGAGAATTTTTGCTTCATCGTCAATTTAAACATTCTAAGTGATGAAATTTAAGTTTAAGATACAGGGCTATCAGACGGAGGCGGTAGATAACACAACCGCCATATTCATAGGTCAGCCCAACCGTGACCCCTCGAAGTATCGTCGAGATCTCGGGACGCGAAACTCTGACTTAATCCGCTTTGATGGAGACGATGACGGCTACCGTAATGCGGATGTTGAGCTTTCATCGAAACAGCTCCTCGATAATTTGCACTCCGTTCAGACTGCCGCCGGTGTGCCGCTTTCCCAATCCTTGAGCAAGATTGACGGTTTAGGTGCTGTCAACCTTGATGTTGAGATGGAGACCGGTACAGGTAAGACTTACGTCTATATCAAGACGATGGTTGAACT
>JAAVCU010000002.1 GCA_014802175.1 Bacteroides sp. | reverse complement strand
TCGGGTCCCCCTTTGGGAATATACTTGGCCCGATGAAAATGGCGCGAGCCGGCGCCTCCCTTGCCGCTTCGGCAAAGGATCTTTACGTAATCTATGAAGTTTGAATCTGCCATCTCTTTTTTTAATTAATAATTAATGATTAATAATTAATTGCTCGCTCCTCACTCCTCACTCCTCACTAATCTCTAATCACTATTCACTATTCTCTACTCACTATTCACTACTCACTCTCCTCACTATTCGCGGCTTTGCGCGAGGAGCTCGTTGGCGGCGCGGAAGTCGTCGGGAGAGCCGATGTCGATCCAGCGGCCTTCGATTGGGAAAGATTCCACGCGGAGTCCGCGCGCTATCTGTTTCTCAATGAAGTCGGGAGCGTCGAGGTATTCCCCACGGGGAATGTCGGCGAGCAACTCACGTTTCATCATATAAACACCGCCGTTGGCGAAATAGTTGTAAGTGGGTTTCTCTTCAAGACCCAGAATCCGCGAACCATCGGTTCGCATGATGGCGTATGGCACTGAGACGGTGTATGGGACCGTGCCTACGGTCAGTGCCGCACCGGTAGAGGTGTGGTGTCGCCACATCTTGTCGAAGTCTATGGATGTCAGCAGGTCGGAATTCATCACCAGCACTGTGTCGTTCTGTAATCCTTCCACCAACGCCAGACTGCCCAGGGTGCCGAGACGCTTGGGCTCGCGAACACATCTCACCACAGAATAGTGTGCCGGAGTCTCGGCATTACGTTTGTTGAAATGCTCCTCGATCATTTCGCCGAGGTAGTTGATGGTGACGAAAATGTTCTTTACACCATATTTCTCCAGACGTTCGACGTTGCGGTCAATGATAGGTTTGTCACCAACCTTCAGCAGCGGTTTCGGTGTCGTTAAGGTAAGCGGGCGCAGGCGTTCGCCACGTCCGCCTGCCATCAGCACCGCGTCCATCGGAAGGAGGGCGGTGATGTTGTCGAGGTCAAGAATATCGGTAAGTTTACCGGCGTGCGTAACCGGTATCAGCCGCAGATGCCGGCGTTTCCCTATTGCGACCACCTCAGCCGGATTGTCATCTTCAGTCAGAGCCGTAAACCTCGAGTTCATCGCAAGTTTTACGTTGTCGGCAACGTTCACGCCGCGCAGCAGAGCGCGTCGGATGTCGCCGTCTGTGACAGCTCCGAGGATCATTCCGTCGGCATCCGTGACAAAGAGGATCATCCTGCCGCCGGACAGGGCATTGATGGCATCGAGGGCATCTTTTACGGATGCCTCAGCCGGGAGGATATGCTTTTTAAGTTGATCAGTGTTCATTTCGTCAGTTATTCTTGAGATGAGACCTGCTCCTCATAATTGGAGAGAGAAGAGCGCAGCTCATCAGTGATCATGAGCCGCAGCTCCTTCGGTGCAAGCACGGTTACGGTAGCTCCGAAGCTGAGAAGCTCATGAACCAGTTCGTAGTTCAGTTTCAGTTTATATGTGAATATAGAGTAATTGTCGTGGATCTCCTCCTGCTGCGTGTGGTGGAAAGGAAGTGCGCGGAAATACTTGGCCTGCTGGGGAGTGGTGCGAATCTTCACCGCGCGGGGCGAAGCTTTGGATAGGGTGATTCCGATAGTGTTCTCGAAGAACGCCACCGGATCGAGGTCAGACGGCATCTCGAACTGTTCGCTCACCATCACCATTGCCTTCACGCGGTCGAGAGCGTAAGTGCGGATATCTTTCGATTTCTCGCGCCAGCCCACCATATACCAGCGTTGCTTGTATCGCTTTACGAAATATGGATGGAAAATGATGTCGGCTTCCGCCCGCGAACGATTGAAGCCGGCGTAAGTGAATTTCAGTTTCTCTTTGGCACCGATAGCCTCCAGAACCATGGGGAGGAACTCACGGGCGGAGGGAACATCTTCCACCAACACGTGACCGGCAGGAGCCTGGGAGTCCTTCAGTGCCGAACTCACGGCATAAGAGTCGAGGAGCCAGTTGGTGAAAAGGCGGTTATTGTCGTCGTTGCCTTGATCGATGTAATATTCGCCCCGGCGGTTGCAGAGGATGTCGATATGGAAATTCTCTTCGATGGCGCGTCGGTAATGGAAGAATGTGCGAGGAGGTATGGGTGCGCCGTCACCTAACGATGAGCGCATCCAGAGTCGGTCGATCTCCTCACGCGTCAGTTTGCCATAGCGGTTGAGAGTATCGACGAGCCAGATATATCTGCTGATAAGATCACGAGCCATGTTGCAAAGTTAGTGAATAATCAATGAAAATTTCTTAATAAGCCAAAGAAATTACAGGAACTTAATGTTTTTTACTTACATAAATAGAAAAAGGTCGACTCACGTCGACCAAATTTCTTCAATTAAAACAACAATAACAACTTTTTCAGAACGCTTATAGTATTTGATTACTTTGCGATTTACGATATTAAAACATCCCTCCTTCTAAAAAGGTTCATCACTCCCGGAAAATTTTTTTTGTTGCCGGTTAGCGGAGGTCGGAGTAGATGTCGAGGGCGACGCGGATGTCGGCGGGCGTTAGGGGGCGGTCTATGATCGGAGAGCCGACGGCTTCGAGCAGCACGAAGTTGACTTCGCCGGGTGTACGGTTCTTTTTGTCGTGGCTCATTAACCGGATAAGTTCATCCTGATCCTTGCAGCCGAACGGTATCGGGCGGTAATATCTTTTAAGGATGTTTTGCGAATAGATATGTATCTGTTCGGAGGGAAGCGAGGAGTGGAGATGGCTGAGGATTATCGCCACTAACATTCCATTCGCCACAGCCTCACCGTGTGTTACCGGAGTTGCTCGCTTAAGCATCCACGATTCGAATGCGTGGCCGGCGGTGTGTCCGAAATTTAGTATCTTTCGTAATCCTTTCTCTGTCGGATCCTCTATTGTAATCCGCTCCTTGAATCTGACCGATTCCTCGATAAGAGAAAATAGTTTTTCAGGCTCTTCGCAGGGGTCTGTGAGGAGTGTGCGATTATAAAATTCTTCCGATGAAATCAGAGAATTTTTCACGATTTCGGCAAATCCGCTCAGTACCTCCGTCCGGGGTAACGTGGAGAGTGGTTGCGGTGACAAAATCACCGCTATTGGTTTGTGGAATGCTCCGATTTCATTTTTCAGACCCATGAAGTCCACTGCTGTTTTTCCTCCAACGGAGGCATCGACGGTCCCAAGCACAGTCGTGGGTATGTTCACATAGCGTATGCCGCGCTTGAAAGTGGCGGCTGCAAATCCGCCGATGTCTGTTATCACGCCACCCCCAAGATTTACCAGAAGCGAAGAGCGCGTGGCTCCACCCTCCGACAGCGCTTGCCAGATGCGGGTTAGTGAATCGATGTTTTTATGCTCCTCGCCGGCTTCGATCACGATCACCGGAGTGTTGTATTTTTTCAGCAGAGGCTCGATTAAAGGTAATACGCATCGCTCCACATTTGTGTCGGTGAGAAGGAAAAGTGATGAGAAATCGACCTGCTGCAACTCCTGTTCAAGAGCCGCCAGCAGATCGTGAGTGACTGTGATTCGGGTATCCACGAAATAATTAATAATTAATGATTAATAATTAATGATTGAGCTGTTCAGCGGAAGGCCTGTTAGCAGATAATCTATTAATTATAGGGGATTACTTGTCAGAAAGGGAGTCGAGATAATTGGCAAAAGCCGGCATTGAGGGGAAGATGCTGTCGGCTCCTTCGCGTTCGAATGCTTCTGCGGGAATAGGTCCGGTGGTGACAGCAATCGTAAAGACTCCGGCCCCTTTGCCGGCGCGGACACCTAACGGTGCGTTTTCGATCACGATCGCTTCTTCCGGTTTCACTCCGGCTATGGCCAACCCTTTGAGGTAGGGTTCGGGATCCGGTTTGCCGTGAGTCACGTCAAGGGCGGTTACACGGTCGCCGGGCATGAATGCACCTGGGTAATCGTTGTTGATGTTTTCAATCAGCGATGCTTGCGAAGAGCCGGTCACGAGTATGCGACGTATTCCATGGCGCTCCAGAGCTTTGAGCATCCGGTCAGTGCCCGGCATTGGGTCGTTGAAACCGATTTCGCGGAAATATTTCGTTTTCAAAGCATACATCTCATCGGCTTTCTCCCGACTGATGCCGTGTCCGAATGCCCGGTTGTAGAGCAGGTTTATGACGGCCGGTCCGGTCATACCTTCGTTGAGGTATATGTCTTCTTCGCTGCAAGGCACTCCTTGTTCGTCCATGAGTCTTTTCCATGCCTTGGTGTGATATTTCATTGAATCGTAGATCACGCCATCCATATCGATGAGCGCGACTTTCTTACCTTTTAAAATATTCTCCATGTTTTATTAACGTGAGCGATTCAGTGTTAGTGTAGATTTTTTGTTATCAGGAGCTATTATAGCTGAAATGGCGAAATAGCTATAATAGTGGCCTCTCGATATCAGAATCGTTAATTTCTAATTACTAACTTCTAATTTCTAATTTCTAATTACTAATTGCCCGAACTACCAGCAGGCGAGGGAGTGGGGAGTGCGTCGGTTGGCGGGTTGGATGCGACGTGGGGTTTGCGGGAGCGGGCGGGCAGGAGTCTCCATTTCGTGGTAGATGATGTGCAGCCCTATGGCGCGCGTCATCAGCAGGTCGTCGTGGCATCCGGCTATGGCTCCGTAGCTCCCGTTCTGGCGGCGTTCGTAGTTGAGAAACTCATCGATGCAATCCTGATCCCGCTCCACATACATCCCTTCGCGGATAATCTTGACCAATGTGGCAATGATCATCGGTTTTGTCGCTACGTTGGTGTGGAAACCATAGCGCAATGGCATGCCGCGGATCACGGCCTCCTCACTTTGCTGACGGGCATACAGATTCGGATAATTGTCGCGAAGACGGTTCAGGATAAACGATGATTGGTCGCCGTCGACATCTCGATCACGGTCGTGGGTTTCGAGAGTGTTGCTTTCAATCACAAGGAGCGCGTCGTAGTAGAATTTTCCGGCAAAGGCTGCTCGTTCGGTAAGCAAATCGAAATCGGTGTGTCCTCGCCATTGCGCTACAACCCTCGGCCGTTCGCCTCGCACCAACGGCATCCTGTCGAACACCACAATCACGCTCCAATCGGCCTTGGCAGAGCGACCTCCGACATCAACCACCACCACATAACGGCTTTCGATCCTCCCCTCTGAATCGTCGGGGAGTTCCCAGATGCGCCATCCTCCCGATTGGAGTGGAGAGAAGCCGTTTTCATCGATTTCACCGATCTTTTTTGGATCTGTGCAATCTCTGCGTAATGCCTCGACTTTGTATTTGTCGAACACTTTGGAGCCGGAATGAACGAATGCCTCCACATCGTCGGAAGGATACTCCGCCGCCATCAGCCCATGCTCAGAATATTTCGAACGTTCGGCAATATACCAGTTGATGGCTTCGAGTGTGGCGCCCTTCTCCCAAAGCCACCATAAATACTCGCCGGGTTGCGCGCGCGACGAGGAGGGCACCGAAGAGAACCGTCCCTCCATAAGTTTCCCGGCAAAGGCCTCCTTCTCTGCATCGGAATTGAATGGAATGGAATACTGGTCAATATCGAACCAGGATATGAAAAGCGGTTTGAACTGCGATAGTCCCCGTTTTGCCGCCTCATACTCGCGATGAAAGAAATTGCCGGTGCCGTTGGCGGTGGATTCATACACAATCATCGTCATCGGAGACAGTAATACTCCCGAGCAAGCTGACCGCAATATATCTTCCGGCGATTTGCCATTGGTCTTGCGCCATATACCAACCTCAGAACAATGCACGAGATTATAGTCACCACCACGGCAGGAATCGGGGCGTTCGGCAGAGCCGATCTTGATTTTGCAATTTCTTGCCGGCACGCGATAGATTGCTCCTGAACGCCCTACACGCTCCATCTTCTTCTCACGTTTCTTGACACCTTTCTCCTTCTGTGTCTTCCCGGGCTGGTCGCCACTCTCCATCGACAGCATATTCTCGGGATATGCCTCGATCATACGGTCGAACATATCCTTGATTTCATCGGAACCCACCCCTTGGTGCGCGATGATGAGGGAATTGAGACTGCGTTCATGAATGAGCTGCAGCCAAGCCATATATAATTGTGAACAGGTAGAGCCACCCCATTGACGGGCCTTAAGCAGGATCAGACGGATTGGGTCGCCATTTATACGCATCCGTTCCAGGGTCTCTACGAATTTGCGTTGCGGGCGGTTAAGCACAAAAGGCACATCGTCGCCGCCCCCCTTGCGCTTCACAAATACGAACCGCGCAGCCCAGTAGGGGAAATCGTGTAGCGATCTCAGAAACTCATAGTTTCCTTTGGTCAGACTCTTCCCTTTCATTGAGACGGGAAGCCAGACCGCCTCCGAAGTGCCCGGTTTTAGGGCTTTGAAGCGCTCGCCGACGGAACCTTCTCCACTCAAAGGGTCGAACCGCGCACTGATGCGCTTCTGCCGAAGGTCATTTTCAGTTAAGATTTCTCTGATAGTCATTGGAAGTGCAGTTATGCGCGGAGGCGGTAGATGAGTACGCGGGCGGATTTGGGTGTAAGGTAGAATTCCGGGGCTGGAGAATTGACTGCGCGGAAGGATGCCTCTGTGAGTGTCAGCGAAGGCTCAAGGCGGAGCAGCTCCTTCACGCGGCGAAAGATTTCGTAAAACATCTCGCGGCGTTTCTGATTCATGGAAAGGAGCTGGTCTCCTTTCATCATGTGCGACATCACGACCATGGCGCGCCTTTCGCTGACCCAGAATCGTGAGGCCGGCGACAAAGAGGCGCGGGTAAAAATCTGCTCCAAGGGGAGTTCTCCTAAAAATGATAACTGTTCGCGGAATGCAGACAGCAATTCCTCATTGCGTTGTTGGGTGAATTCAACAACAGAACCTTTCTTCTTCATAATAGTAATAGTGAAATAAATTTGTAAATAACTTAAGTTTCTCAAGTATTTATTTATTAAGCATCAAACTATTATAACCATTTGTAACCATCGTTGCAGTTTTAAATATTAATCCTGTTTTTATTAAAACCATCACGGTCTTCGACCGTGACTGCCGATGCAAATAAACCGAAAGGTTTAATGGTTTTAATAACTTATTGACCCAATGCTCTAATATTACTGTATAAGATAGTTTTAATGGTTCCTTATGGTTTGAGACATTAACCTCAGATTTGCTTGCGAAACTTGAGTAAATAACTTTTCGGGTGCAAAGATAATGACAATGTTTATAAAATGCAAATAAAAATATTAACATTGTAAATAAATAATACTCGCGGGCTATGAATAAGTTCTAATTTTGCAACGTCGCAAGGGGATTGAAAGAGTTGGAAATAAGTAAAATGCCTCGAATCGACCACTTCGACAAATTTGTATCACTTACTTAAATATTTATTAGCAATGTTGAATTTCAGAAAGAAGAAAGAGGAGGCGACTGTACAGGATGAGTTGCCCGTTGGCGTAGAGGAGAGCGCCTTAGAGAGTAGTGAGGAGGGAGTAGTGAGTAGTGAGGAGGACTCCTTAGAGAGTGGTGAGGAGGGATTATCAGAGAATGAGGAGGTACCTTGTGGGATTACGGATGAGTTCCGGATTGCTTCTGAGGCTTTTGCGAAGGGTAAGGGGCTGGAGCTGACCGATGTCGAGAAGGGGATAAATCTGCTTCAGGAGATTGGCGAGGGATGGCGCGACGGGGAGCTGACGGTGGAGATGCTTGAGATTGCGCTTCGCGGATTGCAGTTTGAGCGGGCAGTGGCTGAGGCTCGTGAGGCAGGGGAGATCGCCGGCAGAAATCTTCAGATCGATGAGAAATATATGCATCCGGTGGAGAGCGACGGTATTCCGCATCTCGGCGGTTCGAATGCCCGTCGGAGTGCCGAGAGAATAGCTTCCATCTTCGACTTGGCAAGAAATGCATGAACATCATTTCTGGTACGAATCTAACTAAATAATCATTTAAAAATTAAGAAATTATGGCAAACTTAACAACCGGCACGTCCGGTAAGGAAACGCAGGCTCCCGGCATGGCAGCCACAGTGTCAACAGCAGCTGAAGCCACAGGGGGAATCGCCGCCGGCAGTTTTGTGGAACCGGATATAGATGAGGAGCTTTTCCGCTTCAATTCCGACGACACTCCGCTGATGAATCTGATGTTGCGCGCAAAGCGTGTGAAGGTAAACAGTCCGGAGGTGGATCATTATATGATCGATGAGGCGAGAAGCCAGATCACCGTGGCGGAGGATATGCCCGAGCAGACCAAGATGCAGGTCACTCTCCCTCTGTTGGCTCAGGATCAGAATCTTCCGCGTCCTTACACCACTTTGCTTGTAAAGGGTGTGGATGGTTACAATGCGGCCGGCGATGCCCGTACACCAGGCAAGGAGCTGATGCTTTTTGTGGTAGCGGTAGACCCCACCACCAATAATCCGGTGGTGCGTGCAGTCAACGGACTTAAATCGCAGAGAGAGGATGAGTTCTCATGTATTCCCAAGATTCCTGCGGGTACAAAAATTGTGATCCTCGCCAACTCCCTCTATGAGACACAGAAGGAGGTTGATCCCGATCTGATTGTGCCTCAGCCTACGAAAGTATATCTTCAGAAGAGGGGTATGAACCAGGTGGTGTCGGATTATTTCGAATCGCAGCGCAAGCGTATTCCTTTCTCGAAGGCTATCATCGCCGAGCAGGCCATCGCCAACTTCAAGGTTCGCGGAAACCGCACGTTGTGGGCAGGGCGTGCCGGCAAATTCAAGATGAATGTGCCCCGCATGGGTTTGCAGTATGTGTATTGCACGGAGGGTTTGCGCTGGCAGTTCAAGCGTGAACTCATGCACAAGGGTAAATGGACAGTGGAGGATGTTATAGCCCTCGCCAAGATGTTCTTCACTGGAGAGGATGTGCCGAAAACCGCATTGCTCCTTGCCGGTAAGAATCTTCTGGAGCAGATTCAATGCATCGATTTTTCGAAGCATCCTGAAATCCAGATCTCAACGAAGGTGAACAGTGTGGGGTGGACCGTGACTAATTTCCACACCGTGTTCGGCGATATCGAGATCAAGCGCGAACCGACACTTGACCGTCTGGGCTGGAGCAATTCGGGCGCATTGATAGGTGAGAACCGTCTTGTGCATTATGTCTATTCTGCTGAGCACAGTTTCAGCGACCGCGTGGAGGGAGAGGAGGCCACTCGCAATGGAATCCTGATCTGGGATGCGTTGGCACTCAAGGGGAGCTGTCATATCTGGATTGATGGCGACGGAAACACGCCGACGGCCGATGCGTTCACCTTCCAGTTGTGGAGCAATGAAAAGGCCCCGGAGAATGCCATGGACGGCGATGTGTATTACCTCACAGCCGATTGTCCGGGAATCTCGCCCACTGCCCGCACCGGTCAGACTTGGCAAGCTGTGATGACCGTGTCATCCGACGGCTCCGATCTTCTTGTCTGGAAGCCGTATTCCGGAGAGTTAGCGGTGTAGAGTCCTTAATTGCTAATTACTAAATCCTAATTACTAATTGTTATGAAGAAGACTTATGGAGTAAACGGTATGATGGAGTGGAATGCTCTGTTTACCGCCGGGCGCACCACGGTCAGGGTGCATTTTACGGGAGGGACGGTGACGGGGTATGGGGTGTCGCCGGCTACATTCACCACAGATAACCCCGCAGTTATCCATATCATAGAGCATAGCGATTGGTTTCGCCATCGCAAGATTCTCTTGTTGAAAACGGAGGGAGGAAAACGTTAGAGGTATGGTTATAACGATGGATGAAATCCTGGGGCAAGTGCTGAAAAGTATCGATGAAAACGAAGAAATTCTTGTCGACAAGATGTCGGCAGGTTATGAATCGGCTTCAGTGTCGGAACTTATCAGGATGCTCGCTCCGGGAGCTGCGGAGGAGGTGATTCTGGCTGCCGAGTGGGGTGAGATCGACGAATGGCTTGAGCTGGACGCTGATGTGGATTGGGTGGAACCCGGTCGCGGGGAGGTGGAGTTGCCCGAAGATTTCCTAAGGTTGATGGGGTTCCGTATGAGCGATTGGCGGCGTGCGGTTCGAAGTACCGTCGATCCGGGGTCGGGGGTATATGCGTTGCGGTTCACACCTGGTCGTCACCGCGAAGGTGTCAGGAAAGCTCCGATGGTGGCATTGACCGGCGGAGGAAAGCGGAAGCGTCTGGAATTTATCGGTTCCACAGATCCGGGCGCATACGTGGAGCGGTCGGGTTATCTTCCTCGTCCGCAACGCAGCGAAGAGGATGTGCTTTGGATTCCCCGCAGTCTTGTCTGTCGCGTCGTTGATGCGATAGCAGAAAAAGTGAGGAGCATTATTAATTAATGGTTAATAATTAATAATTAATAATTAATGGAGAGAGCCTGCTTCNNATNNGAAGCAGGCTCTCTCTTTAATTAATAAGAATATTTAATTACGTATTTCTCATTTCGCGTTCCGGATTGGCGAGAGATAGTAAGTGTATTTGAAATCTTTGGGGAACAGACGGTAGGGNTGGTGAGGAGTTGCGCCCCAGCTGTTGTCTCCGCCGAGTCCGCGTTGTCCGAGATCTACGTTGAGGTAAACACTCCAGCGGTCGGGCCAGATGCTGTTCTGGTGCATATTGTGTTTCTCCATGCCGGGGTCGAGCATGCCGGGAGTAACGTCAAGCGCACTCACGTTGAGGAGTCCCTCTCCCTCCACACGAATTCCGAAGCCTTCATTATCGGTAAGTTCCGCCCAGCGCACGTCGGTTTTGTTGCCCGATTCCTGTGGACGTATATAATGGAAATATTGGTCGGCAACCTTCCCTTCGTGTATTCCTACGAATGATGAATGACGGCGGTCGGAATAGTTCTCCCAGGGTCCGCGACCATACCAACGGAAATTGTCATATTTCTTGGGAATGCGGATTGATGTTCCGAAGCGCATCAGCTCGGGGATGTAGGAGTCTGCGCGTGTGATCAGCTCCTCAGTAACGCCTAATGTACCGTTTCCGTAGACAGTGTAGGTGGTGCGGAGATCGCAATTCACGTCGGGCATATTACGCAGGGATGTAACCTTGATTTCATTGCCGTCTTCTGTCAAATTTGCCGATTTCACCGTAGAATTTTCAAATGCGAAGCGCCATGCGTTAGACTTGCGGTAAGAGCCGTCGCCCCAGTCATTGTCGGTGGCGGCGCGCCAGAAAGAGGGTTGGATGCCCTTTGAAATGAGATCCCTGCCATCTGCCTTATAGCTCTTGAGCCATCCATCTTTTTTGAACACAATCACAACATCTCCGGCAGTGACTCTCCAGCCGTCGGCAAGTTCGGTAACAGTGGGTTTCACGTTGCTTGCAGTCGGGGTGTAATTACGCGGAGCAGACAGTTCGAATTCCTCACGCGCCTGCTCATGACCCGAAGGTATAATCTCATCTCCATTCTTCACATTGGCGAAGATCTGGAAATAATACTCATTTCCATCGTTGAGGTCCACGCCGAACGCCTGAAGTTTAGCCTCTGTGTTTGTGCTCGGAGCCGGGTTCACACCTTCAAGTTTGCCGGAGCGGATCACCTCTCCGTTGCGGAGGAGTCGCCAGTTGAGATCATAGTTCGAGAGATCGCGCTGGTTGAAATGGTTCTCGACAGTGACCTTGCCCTTACGGGGATCGCCCGAGAAACGGATATCCTGATATACCTTCTTGACCTCATAGAGTCCCGGATGCGGTGTGCGGTCGGGATTCACAAGACCATTGATGCAGAAATTGTCGTCGTTGTCATAATGCTGTGCGCCGAAATCGCCGCCGTAAGCCCAGTATTTATGACCGTTCTCGTCGGTGCGTAGGAAGCCCTGATCAACCCAGTCCCAGATAAATCCACCCTGCATCTGCGGGCTTGAGCGGATGATGTCGAAATATTCCTGGAAGTTACCGGTAGAGTTACCCATGGCGTGGGCGTATTCGCACATGATGAATGGGCGGTCGGCATTCTTACGCGAAGCGTACTCCTTCATGTAATCGATAGAGGGATACATCGGGCAGACAATGTCAGTGTTCCAAGTTTCGTCAGCCTGCTCGAACTGCACGGGGCGAGTGTTGTCGCGCCCCTTGATCCATCGGTAGGCATCCTTGAAGTTCTCACCGTTGCCCGCCTCGTTGCCGAGACTCCACACAATTACGGATGGGTGGTTCTTATCGCGCTCCACAAGCGCCATCTCGCGATCCATGATGGCACCGTTCCAATCCGGATGATAGGCGGGGTGGTTGGTGGTGTCCGGACGGTTGTGAACCACACCCATTCCGTGAATCTCCACGTTGGCCTCATCCACAACATAAAGTCCGTATTCATCGCATAAATCGTACATCATCGGCGACTGCGGATAGTGGCTTGTGCGGATTGCGTTGATGTTATTCTGCTTCATTACGCGGATATCCTTCAGCATTGTCTCGCGGTCCACGGCGTGACCGGTGAGTTCGTGGTGTTCGTGAAGATTCACTCCGTGAACCTCGATAGGTTTTCCGTTCACCATCAGCTGGCCGTCGTGTATCTCAACCTTGCGGAATCCTACTTTAACCGATGTGGATTCGATATTCTTTCCTTGCGAAGAGGTCAGGGAGACCACGAGTGTATAGAGGTCGGGAGTCTCTGCGCTCCACTTGCGGATATTCTTCAACGCCGGCGATTCAAAAGCGACCTCCGTAAGAGCGGAAGGTTGCATTGTCACGCTCTTTGAACCGCTCCAGATCTTCTTGCCGGCAGCGTCATAGAGCACTGCGTCGAGTTTCGCGTTTTGTGCGGTGCTTTCATAGTTCTGAAGCGTGATGTCGGCGGTCAGCTCACCGTTGCGATACCCCTTGTCGAGACCGGCACGGGCAAAAATATCAGCGATGCGGGTGTCGGCGGTAGAATAGAGGAAGACATCTCTCTCAAGTCCTGACAGGCGCCAGAAATCCTGATCTTCGAGATAGGAGCCGTCGGTCCAGCGATAAACTTCGCAAGCTACCTCGTTACTCCCCTCGTGGATGTAGGGTGTTATGTCAAATTCTGCCGGATTCTTTGCTCCCTGTACGTAGCCTACCTGTTTGCCGTTGATCCACACATACATTCCTGATGTGGCTCCGCCGAAATGCAGGAAGACTTTTCTGCCGCTCCATGAGGAGGGGATGTTGAATGAACGGCGATAGCTGCCCACCGGGTTGTCGTGGTGCATGGTGTAAGGAGGATTGGCGGGGAAGATATAACGGGTGTTCACATAGATCGGATAGCCGAATCCTTGTGTTTCCCAGTTTCCCGGCACAGTGATCTCCTCCCATTGGCTCACATCGTAGTCGGTGCGGTAGAAGTCCGCAGGGCGATCGGCAGGTTTGGCGGCATAGTGGAATTTCCATTTGCCGTTAAGGCTTTCGAACCAGGGGGATTGCGCGAAGTCTCCCTTGAGGGCCTCCGTAGCGGAGGGGTATGGATAGAGAGTGGCGCGATGCGGGAGTCGCCCTTCGGCGAACTTCGCCGGGTTCTCCCAGTCGACATTGGCGCTTGCCCCGAAGGCGCAGGCCAAGGCCGCAATGAAAAGCAGTTTTTTAAGCATATAGGTTTTAGGGTTTAAGTTTTAGGGACGGGTTGGAGCGCTCACTGCGTTCGCGCCACAATCTTTGATTAAGTGTTAAGGATTAGTTATTAGTTAGTGACTTCATCATTAACTATTAATCATTAATCATTAATTATCAAGGATTGCGGCGGAGTCTGCGGCGGCGGTGATTGAGCCGATTACAGGGTCGAAGGATTCGTCGATAATCTGAGCGGAATCGGCCTCTTCCTCCACTTCGTCATCTATCTCTTCTACTGCGGCGGGTGTGTTGTCCTGATATGTAAAGATCGGTTCCTCCACTATCTCTTCTTGCTCAAGCAATGGGTTGGACTTAACTTCACCACGTCCGCGGTGAAACGGGTCAAGTTCTCCGCTGTTGAGGGTTGTGACGGTCATCAATATGCCGAGCACGAGGAAGAGGAAGCAGATGGCGCAGAGCAGTTTGTCGATATTGAGGAAAACGATATGCCCGATGGTTTTGTCGCCCGATCCGTTGTTGACACGCGACACCAGTGCCGCCATAGGGCAGATAGATCCGACTATCCAGATGCATCCGATCACATCAATACAGATGAATCCAACATCCGGCCCGAGCAATCCCACCAATCCCAGAAGCACCCCGGCTAAGCCGAGGGTGACTATGAACCACGCGCCAAGGGAGAGAAACGCCGAGCGTCGGCTTTCCTCTCCCTTGAAGTCTGAGTATTTCCCGATAAAGGGATTTATGAAATATTTCTCAAAGAATCCGTTTTGTGTCATGTGGTAATTAGTAAGTAATTAATGATTAATGGTTAATAATTAATGATTGAACTATTCAGTAGATTTTTTATCTGTTTGAACCTGTTCAATATATTAGTTATTAAGTCGTTTTTACTTAATCAACCACAAATTTAACAAATAAAACATATCGGATAAAATTATTTGAGTGTAAATTTAGATTGTATCGCTATTCTGTGCCTGTTGAGAGGCAGAAGAGGACTGTTTGAGCAGATTCTTCGGTGGTTTTATGATTTTCGAGAGATATTTCTCCTGGATGGTCTGCATGAGCACCCAGAAGTTGGGCACGAACAGAGTTCCGATAAATGCGTTCATCGCCATACCGAACACCACTGCCGTACCGATCTCGATGCGGCTGTTTGCTCCCGGTCCGGTCGCGAACATCATCGGCATCACACCGAACACAAACGCCAGGGCGGTCATCATGATCGGGCGGAAGCGGATCTGTCCGGCTTCCTGCGCCGCCTTGAGAATCGGAGCGCCCGCTTTCCGGAAGTCCATGGCATATTCCACGATAAGGATAGCGTTCTTAGCCGACATACCCAGGAGCAGGATCAAACCGATCTGAGTGTAGATGCTTATGCTCTGGTTCATCACGAGGCAACCGAGGATCGTTCCCAGGATGGCGACCGGCATACTGAGCACTACGGCTATAGGGTCGGTCCAGCTCTCATATTGCGCTGCGAGCACAAGGATTGTCATTATGATCGCGAAGATGAACACAAATGATATCGTCACACCCGACTGCGTTTCCTGATAAGCCTGTCCGGTCCATGCATAACCGTAATTCTTGCCAAGAGTGTCTTTCACAATCTCCTCCATTGCGGCAATACCCTCCGATGAGCTGACACCCTTTGCGGGAGATGCAGTGAGCGAAGCGGTCTGATACATATTGTAGCGGTTCACGGTCGGTGTGCCCATCACTTGCTCAATCTTTGTGAAAGTGGAGAATGGCACCATCTCGCCGTCGGCATTGCGCACACTCAGGCGGTGAATATCCTCAATGTCGGCGCGCGAGGCGGGATTACCTTTCACCGTAACCTGGAAACTTCTGCCGAAATCGAAGAAATCATTAACGTACGAATCACCGAGGTAGGCTGAGAGTGTAGAGTTTATGTCGTCGATCGATATCCCCTGCATCATAGCGCGGTCGCGGTCGAACACCAGTTGATATTGCGGCACCTCACCCTGATAGGTGGTGGTGACCGAAGCTATGCGGTTATCTTTGGTAGCCGCCACCTTCACTTCGTCAAGGGCTTTGGCAAGTTCGGCTGAACCGAGGTTATTGATATCCAGCAGCTGCATCTCCAGACCGGAGGTCATACCCAATCCCGGGATAGCCGGAGGATTCAGAGAGAAAGTGATAGCTTCAGGGAACTTCGCCGAGATCTCATTCACTTTCTGTATAATGGCATCGATCGACATATCTTTCCCTTTGCGTTCGCTCCATGGTTTCAGCATTACGAAGAAAGATGCGCAGTTGGATCCGCTTCCTCCCATGAATGACGTGCCTGCCACACTCATCACATCTTTCACTCCCGGCACATCCTTAAGTATGCTGGCGGAAAGTTGATCGGCAAATTCTTCGGTGCGCTCAAGCGAAGC
This sequence comes from Bacteroides sp., assembly GCA_014802175.1. Lineage (GTDB taxonomy): Bacteria > Bacteroidota > Bacteroidia > Bacteroidales > Muribaculaceae > Lepagella. The sequence goes on along the minus strand of JAAVCU010000002.1, from coordinate 113,006 downwards.
ACCGGTCGGCAACTGAATGGAGGTCATGAAATAACCCATATCCTCCTCCGGGATATAGCTTGTAGGCCAGGAGGTGAAACCCCAGAACGCCACTCCGGCAATTGCCAGATAGACGAGAAGCGAGAGTTTGGCGTGCTTCAGCATCTTTCCGACAGTGCGGTCATAAAGAGCCTCCACTTTCGCCCATCCTGCATTGAACCAGCGATACAAGAAGAACTTGGCAGGTTTGCGCGGTTTGAGGAAGAGTGCGCAGAGTGCCGGAGTCAGGGTAAGTGCGTTAAATCCGGAGAATGCCGTGGAGACAGCTATGGTGAGTGCGAATTGTTTGTAAAGCGAACCTGTGATTCCGCTGACGAAAGCTGTAGGGATGAACACGGAGAGCAATACGAGAACCTCACCCACAACCGGACCGGTAAGTTCCTTCATGGCTTGCTCGGCAGCCTGAATCCGGTTCAGTTTCCCTTCATCGACAAGTCGCGAACAGTCTTCCACCACCACAATGGCGTCGTCGACCACAATGGCGATGGCAAGCACCAGACCGAACAGTGTAAGCGTATTGATTGAGAATCCCAATATTTTCATCACTGCGAATGTGGCAATGAGCGACACCGGAATCGTAAGCATCGGTATTATCACCGCGCGCCAGTTCTGCAGGAATATAAGAATCACGAGCATTACTATAAGTGAAGTCTCCACGAAAGTCACGAGCACCTCATCGATAGATTTGCTCACATAGTCGGTGGAATTCATCACCACCTGATAGTTTACACCCTCGGGGAAATATTGGCTCAGACGATCGAGTTCCTTGATGGAGCCTTTTGCCACATCAAGCGCGTTTGCGCCAGGAAGCTGACGTATACCGATAAGGGCTGTTTCCTCACCGTTGATCTTCGACACTACGGAATAGGAGGAACTGCCCAATTCCACTTTCGCGACATCGTTCAATCGCAGGATGCCGTTGCCATCGGTGCGTAGGATTATGTTGCCGAATTCCTCGGCGCTGGTAAGTTGTCCGTTTACTACGATTGTGTAGCTGAAATCGCCATTGTCGGCATTAGGTGCCGCACCAACCGAACCGGCGGAAACTTCCATATTCTGGGCGCGTATCGCATTCTCTACATCTTCCGGNGTAAGGTTNCGGATACGCATCTTGTATGGATCGAGCCATACGCGCATGCTGTATTCTCCCGAACCGAAAGCATCTACGCCACCCACACCTTCCACGCGCGAAAGCGGNTCAACGATATTCANCTGGGCATAGTTCGTGAGATATAACGCATCGTAGCGCTTCGGGTCATCGCTGCGTAACGCTACGAAAAGNACCTGGTTGCTTGATTCCTTATTAACATTGATCCCCTGTTCGGTCACGGCGGTAGGTAACTGAGCCTGCGCCATATTCATGCGGTTCTGCACATCGATGGCAGCCTGATCCACATCTGTGCCATTCTCGAAAGTGATGGTGAGNTTATAACTGCCGTCATCACTCGATGTGGAGCTCATGTAGAGCATATTCTCCACACCGTTGATTTGCTGCTCGATAGGCACTCCGATGGCTTTAGCCACAGTNGTGGCATTCGCTCCGGGATAGGATGCGCTGACCATCACCGTCGGGGGTGTAATGTCAGGATATTGCGACACCGGAAGAGTCCGCATGGTCATGATGCCCGCCAGCACCATCAGCACTGCCAATACAGTGGCAAATATCGGTCGCTTTATGAAGAAATTTGAAAACATCGCCTTTGTGAATTAGTGATTAACTGATACGGGTTTGACTTCCATGCCGTTGCGGACGGTGAGGATAGCTTTGGTCACATAGCGCGATTCGGGTGTNAGGCCTTTGGTGACGATGCGCAAGGTATCCTGATAGATCTCGCCGACTTGAATAGGGGTGTAGACAACTTTGTTGGAGTCGTTTACAACNTAGACATATTTACCCAACTGGTCGGTNCCGATAGAGGCATCGTTGATTAGGATTGCCTTTGGCTCAGTGCCGTATGGGAGGTCTACCGACACATACATGCCATCCTTTAATTCACCGTCCGGATTGTCGAGATGTCCGTCGAGTGTAATTGTACCGGTGTTTGTCTGCACGTTAGGAGATGTGTAGACGAGATCGGCAGTGTATTGGTGAGGCATTGGTTGCTCGAAAGAGAGAGGTATCTTACGCAATAACTTATTCTCCAATGGATTCCCTTCTCCAATCATGGATTCGTATTGGGAGGCTTCGATCTCAAAGGTAGCTTTTACCTTGCTGTCGTCGTAGATTGTGGCAAGTTTCACGGGGGCNCCTTCGCCATTTATGTAGTTGCCGGTAGACATAGTGGCNATTGAAATGCGCCCGGAGCGTGTGGCGTGGATAGTGCAGTAACTTAAGTTCTCACGCGCGGTGGCAAGGGCGGCTGAAGCGTTCTGGATNGACGCTTTTGCCGTATTCATCGAGCTTTCCGCCTGNATCACATCCATCTGTGACACGGCGTCGGCNTGCAGTGCCTTCTTCATGGCCTCATACTGACGCGAAGCGTAGTCGTATTGGCTGCGGGCTGTCTGCAAAGCAGCTTCGGCCTGCTGCACGGCATCGCGATATTTCGACGGCTCGATNGTGAACAGNANNTGCCCNTTGGTNACNTAATCNCCCTCNTGNTAATNNTGNGNAAGNANCTGACCGTTGACGCGCGCAACGATATCCGCACTGTTGAGCGCACGGATATATCCCGGATAGGTCTTGTGGAGGGTGACGGAATCCACCACAGGGGTTGNCACCTCAATTTCCGGCACTTGTGCCGTCTCTTTCTCTTTTTTGTGGCAACCACCCAATATCAGGGCGCCCATTGCCAATGCGTAGATGTATTTCATAGTTTTGCTGTTTTTTAGAGAGTACTCCCCGGATTTCCCGCAACGGCGGCGTAGACTTTGATNAGTGANGAGAGGGCGGANGCGCGGGTCTGGAGATATGAATTCTGGTTGTCGAGGAGGCTGACAAGNGCNCTCATCACGTCGGTGAATGCGGAGAGTCCCCGCTTGTAGCGGTCTTCGGCAAGATTGAAATATTCCTCGCTTTCATCGCATACTTTTTTCATCAGTGAGATCTGTCGAAGTGCTGTGTCGTAAGCGCCAAGGGCGTCTTCCGTTTCAATTACGGCGTTCATCACCGTGAGGTTATAGTTATCGATNCCGGCNAGCATCTGCTCCTTTGCGTATGCCACACGATGTTGGCGCGCAAGACCTTCAAATACGGTCCAACTGAGGGTGGGAGCTACGGAATATGTGAAACTGTTTTTCGTAAAAAGATCCTTTACCTCGTGAGCGGAAGTTCCGATAGATCCGTTCAGTGTCAANGTNGGGAGGAAATCTTTCTTGGCNATTCCGATCTGAGCGGCGTATCCTGCNAATTCATATTCTGCTTNCAGTATATCCGGCCGACGGCGAATAAGCTCTGCCGGAACGCCTATATTTACAATGCGGAATGGATTGAGGTCGACATGAGGTTCTTTCAATTGTGCGTAAAGTTCCTCAGGATAGCACCCCACGAGCAACGCGATTGAATTGATGGCAGTTGTCTGCTGGTTTATNAGACCGGGAAGTGATGCCTGAGTGGTGTAAAGCACTGTCAGCGACTGCGCCACATCGAGTTTTGANGCGAGTCCGGCTTCATAGCGTGCTTTNGCGATGGCGCTGATTCGCTCCTGGGTGTTTATCTGTTGCTGAGCTACATTAATTCTTGCTTGAGCCAGACGGAGGTTGACATACGCCTGAGCTATGTTGGAACACAACGANATCATCGCAGCCGANTATTCNGCCTTCGAGGCATTCAGCTGTGCCTTATTACCTTTCTGCTGCTCGCGGATGCGTCCGAAAAGGTCTATCTCCCATGAGAAATTAAGTCCGAGATTGAAAAATTGTGAATTGTGTCCCGGTTCCGTGGGTGTAGTNAGGGCTCCCGATGAACGGGATGCTTCCCAGCCTGCCGATAANCCGACAGTCGGGGAATAACCGGCGGAGGTGATTGCCATAGTCTGGCGCGCCATCTCGATGCGGCGCATAGCCATAGAGAGGTCGAAATTATTCTTCTCACCCAATTCTATCAGATATGTGAGAACGGGGTCGTCAAACCCNTGCCACCAGTTGTCTTCTGAAGGAACGGTGGTGTAATGAGATGACTTATAACTCCACGCCTCAGGCACCGAATCGGTTAGCAAAGATTGTGGGTCAGCGGCGTTAGCGTTAGCCGATGAAAGCAACAAAAGGCAGCCGAAAGTCGCTGATACGCATTTCGGTAGCCCTCTGTGTTGTGTTTTCCAAAGCAATGTCATATTCGTAACCTTTTTTAAATCTATTAACATTAAATAAGGTTACGCGGTTCGCTCCCAATCCTANATTTTTNTTAATTATGGAACATAAAGAATGCCCGCCGGNAGGGCGGGCATTCAGAATCTATGTCTGTTTTTAGACGGAAGTCTGATTAGATGTGGGGACCTGCTGCTACGAGAGCCTTACCAGCCTCGTTAGTCTCGAACTTCTTGAAGTTGTCGATAAACATCTGAGCAAGTTTCTTAGCCTTCTCATCCCACTCCTTGGGATCTGCGTAAGTGTCACGCGGATCGAGGATAGCTGAGTTCACGCCGGGAAGCTCAGTCGGGATAACGAAATCGAAGTAGGGAAGAACCTTAGTAGGAGCTTTCTCGATGTCGCCATTGAGGATGTCATCGATGATGCCGCGAGTATCAGGAATTGAGATACGTTTGCCNGTACCGTTCCAACCTGTGTTAACGAGGTATGCTTTAGCACCGTTGGCAGTCATCTTCTTCTCCAACTCCTCAGCATATTTTGTGGGGTGGAGTGAAAGGAATGCCTGGCCGAAGCAAGCAGAGAAAGTAGGAGTAGGCTCAGTGATGCCACGCTCTGTACCTGCGAGCTTAGCGGTGAAGCCGCTGAGGAAGTAATATTTAGCCTGCTCGTTGTTGAGGATAGCTACAGGAGGAAGAACTCCGAACGCATCAGCGCTGAGGAAGATTACCTGTTTTGCAGCCGGACCCTTAGAAACGGGCTTAACGATGTTCTCGATGTGATAGATAGGATAAGAAACGCGAGTGTTCTCAGTTACGCTCTTGTCAGCGAAGTCGCAAACACCGTTCTCATCAACTGTAACGTTCTCAAGAAGAGCGTCGCGTTTGATAGCGCCGTAGATATCGGGCTCGTTCTCCTTAGAGAGGTTGATAACCTTAGCGTAGCAACCACCCTCGTAGTTGAATACACCGTCGTTGTCCCAGCCGTGCTCGTCGTCACCGATGAGTTTACGTTTCGGGTCAGTTGAAAGGGTAGTCTTACCTGTACCTGACAGACCGAAGAAGATAGCTGTAGAAGTCTCCTCCATGTTGGTGTTGGCAGAGCAGTGCATAGAAGCGATGCCACGGAGAGGATTGAAGTAGTTCATCATAGAGAACATACCTTTCTTCATCTCACCACCATACCATGTGTTGATGATAACCTGCTCGCGCTGTTTGATGTTGAACGCTACAACAGTCTCAGAGTGCAAACCGAGCTCCTTGTAGTTCTCAACTTTAGCCTTGGAAGCGTTGAACACTACGAAGTCGGGAGTGAAGTCTTTGAGCTCCTCCTCAGTAGGACGGATGAACATGTTGGTCACGAAGTGAGCCTGCCATGCAACCTCCATGATGAAGCGAACTTTAAGACGAGTAGCCTCGTTAGCACCGCAGAAAAGGTCTACTACATAAAGAGTCTTGTCGCTGAGCTCCTTAACGGCTTTCTCGCGAAGCTGATCCCAAACCTCGGTTGTGATAGGTTTGTTGTCGTTCTTGTACTCTTCAGTTGTCCACCATACGGTGTTCTCTGTAACTTCGTCTTTTACGAGATATTTATCTTTAGGAGAACGACCAGTGTAAACGCCTGTGAATACGTCAACAGCGCCGAGGTCTGTTACCTTACCTTTTTCGTAGCCTTCGAGCTCTGCTTTTGTCTCATCTTTGTAGAGCTCCTCGTAGGAGGGATTGTGAATGATGTTCTTCACATCCTTAATCCCATACTGGGAAAGATCTAATGTTGCCATAATTTTTATAAAAATATTTGGGTTTTGAAATTATTTTCACGAACGGCTCTTGTCACCTGCAAAATTAATCAAAATATTTCATATTTGTAAATAATTATGGAAAAATTTCCGTAAACGAATGTTAAAACATTACAGCGGGAGTTTTGTTTTTAAAGTATGAAAGGTTTACTTGAAAAGGTTCAGCGCGAGGGCGCGCAGTTTTCGGCTACTTTGGCATCGCTGCTGAAGGTGGCGTTGATGTCGCGCTCAGTTCCTTCCGCATCCGGAAATAGTAAAGGAACATTGGTGGTGATGGGTAACGGACCTTCACTTCGCACCGCTATCGACGAGGATGGCGCATTGTTGAAGAAAACAGACTTGCTGTCTGTGAATTTTGCCCCGCTCGCTGAAGATTTCGTGCAGTTACGTCCTAAGATTCATGTGCTTGCCGACGGGGTGTTCTTCGACGTTTCGATGCCGGGCAATGTCGGTAAACTCTGGGAACAGCTTGGCAAGGTGGACTGGGAGATGTCGCTCTATATCCCTGTGCAGCAGAAGAGATTCGCTCAGTTGAAGATGCTGCCGCAGAATGTCAGGGTTAAGTATTTCAACCTCACTCCGGTTGATGGGTGGAAATCGGTAAGGCATCTGCTATATAAAAAAGGATGGGGTATGCCGCGTCCGAGGAATGTGTTGATACCCTCCATAATGATAGGAATTATGGAGGGATACGACAAGATAGCGTTGATAGGGGCGGATCACAGCTGGAGCAAAACATTATGGGTAACTGACAGCAATCGCGTGGTCAGTGTTCAGCCGCATTTCTATAAGGATAATGAGAAAGAGCGCGAGCGCGTCGAAAGCCTTTATAAGGATATCAGGCTGCATCAGATCTATGAGAGCTTTGCCGTGGCGTTCAGAAGTTACTTCGCTATAGAGGAGTATGCCCGCAGTCGCGGAGTCGAAATCATTAACTGCACTCCAGGCTCTTTCATCGATGCCTTCCCACGCGAAAAACTGCAAAAGGTGATAGAGGGAGGTTATAGGTCATAGTTATTAGGTTATAGGTGATAGTTATTAGGTGATGGAGTATAATAGGTTGTAGGAGAGGATTTGCTCAATCATTAATCATTAATCATTAATTATTAATTAGATAAGATGGTAGATATAATTGGTTATTTGGCTGCAATCTGCATGGTTTGCGGATATATGCCTCAGGCTATATACACGATGCGTACGCGTGACACAGACGGTATCGCAATGCCGACTTTCATCCTTATGTTTCTCGGCTCGGTGTTCTTCATCATCCAGGGAATAATGCTTGGCAATGCACCCCTTTGGATCACAAACCTTATAACCGGAACTTGCTCCGCTATCGTGTTCTGTATCAAGATTTACAACGACTATTTCAAGAATAAGCGTTAGAGTAGATTCGGCACAATATTAGCCGAAAGATATGGCGTCTACAAAATCACCGTCGCGCTGAGGATATTCGATTTCGATGCGAAACCATCGGAATCTGGCGCCGTGTATCCCTGATACGAATGGCCCGGATACGTCCGCTATCAGGTGCCACTCCTCGCGATGCTGCGATCCGAATATGCGTGTGCGTATTTTGTCGCGCGGAAATACACCGCGCACGGCAACGCTTCGCAGGCTCTTGTCGGCATCGGGCTGATCAAGGTGAAGGGGTTCGGTAATAATGGTAATTATGCTCCCTGCCGGAATTGCGGGTTCGGTTCCGGAAGTGCTGTCCGGTTTGGGCAGTTTGGAAAAACCGGAAAGGGCGCCGATTGCGATCGGCACATTTGAAAATTCCGAAAAATTACCGATTTCATCGGTAAAAATTGTAGATATAAGTCTGAAATCGGAAGCTGTGCGGGTGGTGTTCAGAACTGTCACGGAATCATAACGGGTATAATACCAACAGCGTTTCGGAGTGCCGTCGATAGTGATTGTCCTGATTCCTGCCACTTCTGCGTTTGAGTCATAAAGAGGTGTCTGTTCAGTGATGTAAATCTCGATTTTCTCCACCGTCTCCTTAATTTGGTCTAAAGTGATCTCAGAATCAGGATTCAATCTTAATTTGAGTCTGGAGGGGACGTTACGCACCTGCGCACGGGTATATAGATTCTTGCCTGAGATGGAAGCGGAGCTGATCGGGAGTTGAGGCGCCGTCGAAAATGTGTAAAGTATTCCGGCATCGTTGAGGTTGCCGGTAGAACCATCACGATACACAAACCGCCAGCCTAATCTAAACGGAGAGGTGAAAAGGTTTGAAGCGGTGGCCGTGGTGAAATAAGATTTCAAAGCGTTGTGGAGTGCTGAGGCGCGATTCTTCTGTAGTGTGGCACTCTCCGGCACTGATACGTTGTGGTAGTCGTCGGTGAACCATGCATTCACCCTCGGCAGATCCTCCTCGGTAACGGAGAAAGTGATTTCTGTCTCCGGCCAACCACCCATCGCCGGGTGTTTCCGTCCGGTTTCATCTGTTACAACGGCGGCGGTTTGCGGTCCGTGATTATCGAGAGTTTCCCCTTCCAATGTAAACTCAAATGCGTTGCTCTTATTCTCCTCCGCAGGATCTTTTTCTCCGTTTTCATCGTTGTTTTCCGGCAATAGCACACTCCGGGTGAACTTGATCTTCTCAAGCTCTATCCTTTTCTTTATTCTCATAAATTCCCAAGTTAAAACGTTACAGGGCGAAAGTAACATCATACTTCCGCCCTGTAGTTTTATCGCTTGAAAAATTTAATTTTGTGTAACACTAAAGCCTATCGCTTTGCTGTGCAATTAATATGGGAATAAAATTCCATAAGAACTTGTTTGCCCTCTCTATATAATAATCGGTCGGGCTAATTTCAAGTTCTTGCATAATATGACTTATTGCCTTAGCCTTAACTTCTGGATTAAGTTTGCTGCGTTTTGCAATCTTTACCATGTTGCCTCCTAAGATAGCTTTACGATAAGAGTTGATAGGGAAATTATTTAGAATGTATTTTAACACCATCGTGCTTTCATTGTAAAGCTGACCATTGGTAACCCCTTTTGATTCGCCTAAAGAAGTCTGGCTTACATCGTGGCGGCGGTAAAAATTAAGTTTGCGATAAATCTCAATAACCTTGCCTTTTTTCATCATTACGGTCCAGAAAAGATGGTCGCCGGCATTGCGCATTTTGAAGCAAAGATCATAATCTTTATCTCCATCAAATGCTGAACGCCGGAACACCGTGTCACTAGCGTTGTAAACATAGTTCTTCCAGGCCATATTGTGAATGACATAATCTGTGCCGTCGTATACGAATGTTTTTCCAACTCGCTTACGGTGTCGTTTATCGTTCCAACCGTCGTAGTCGCGGTTGATTGGATTCCCCTTCGAGTCGATTATTGTGCTTCCGGCAAATGCTATGACTGCTTCCGGCTTTTTTTCTAATGCCTTGACGCAAGCCGAGAGAAACTCCGGGTCAGCCTTGTCATCGCTTTCTGCTATCCAGACATATTTTCCCCGAGAAGCTTCAATTCCCCGTTTCCATTGTAGGAAAGGGAGCCCGGTGTTCTTGTCGTTTATTATTAAAGAGCTTACACGAGGATCTTTAGCGTACTCAGTGAGTAACTCAACCGAATTATCTGTGGACGCATCATCAAGAAGGATTATCTCATAATCAGTAAAAGTCTGATTAAAAATGGAATCCATCCTTTCTTTTAGATAGCGTGCATAGTTGTAGTTCGGTACGACTATAGAAACTAATGGAGCGGAAATTTTCATTTATTCAGCTATGATGAGGAAGTGGTTTTTCTTCCCTTTCTGGATGTGGAGGTATTTGCCGCCAAGGAGAGCTGTCGCATCAATGGTTGCAGCGGGGTCGGTAACTTTCTCTTTGTTGAGGCTTACTCCACCGCCTTGAACCATCTTGCGTGCTTCACCTTTTGATGGGAATACGCCTGTCTTGACAGCCAAAAGTTCGAGCAACGGAATACCGGCTTCCAGTTCACTTTTAGAGATTGTGAAACGGGGAACACCATCGAAGATATCAAGCAGTGTCTGTTCGTCGAGCGATTTCAAAGCCTCACCGGCTGAGTTGCTGAAAAGAATCTGTGACGCTTCAACGGCAGCTTCGTAATCTTTCTCGCTATGAACCATTGTGGTCACCTCTTTTGCGAGACGCTTCTGCAATGGACGCGCGCCGGGATTCTCAGCGTGTTCCTTAACTAACTCCTCAATCTCCTCTTTGGTGAGGAATGTGAAGATCTTCAGATATTTCTCGGCATCGGCATCTGAGACGTTGAGCCAGAACTGATAGAACTTGTAGGGAGAGGTGTAGCGCGGATCAAGCCATACGTTGCCACTCTCTGTTTTGCCGAACTTGCCGCCGTCAGCCTTGGTGATAAGCGGGCAGGTGAGAGCGAAAGCCTCACCGCCGAGCTTGCGACGGATGAGTTCCGAACCTGTGGTAATGTTTCCCCACTGATCCGAACCGCCAAGCTGCAACTTACAGTTCTTGTCCTGATAGAGGTGAAGGAAGTCAAATCCCTGAAGGAGCTGGTAGGTGAACTCTGTGAAGCTGAGACCATCGCGAGCCTCGCCATTAAGACGTTTCTGTACGCTGTCTTTTGCCATCATATAGTTGACGGTGATGTGCTTACCGATCTCGCGGGCGAAATCGAGGAAAGTCACATCTTTTGTCCAGTCGTAATTATTAACCATCTCCGCACGGTTAGGTGCATCGGAATCGAAATCGAGAAATTTTGCCAACTGCTTCTTGATAGCCTCCTGATTATGGCGAAGAGTCTTTTCGTCGAGGAGATTGCGTTCGGCTGATTTACCTGAAGGGTCACCGATCATACCGGTCGCACCGCCCACCAGTGCCAATGGTTTGTGACCGCAACGCTGGAAATGACGAAGCATCATCACTCCGCAAAGGTGTCCGATATGCAAAGAATCGGCAGTGGGGTCAATACCTAAGTATGCAGTAGTCATCTCTTTTGCTAACTGCTCATCAGTGCCCGGCATCATGGTGTGAATCATGCCGCGCCAGGTAAGTTCTTCAATGAAATTCATATATCTTTTATTTTATTATTTTCAGTTATCGGAATTTTCAGAAGTTTCAGAATTATCAGAAATTTCAGAACTATCTGAATTATCTGATACCTCGGAACCACTACTCACTACTCACTACTCACTACTCACTCTTCACTATAACATTCATCACTGTTTCGCCTACTGCCTTCAAGGTGTGTGGGTCGATGTTGTCGATGTTGTCAGTAGAGGTATGCCAATGGGGGTTGAAGCCCTCGTTGGGGTGATACTCAATTATGTCCACCGCCGGGATTCCGGCTTTGATGAGTTCTATGTGGTCGTCGGTAACAGCACTCCCTATCACTTGAGGGAACATTGCGCCATATCCGAGTCTCTTTGCCGAATTCCAGAGCTGGCTTACGAGTGCAGGTGCATTCTGCTGGGAGAAATATTCAACAGGGAATTGCGCCCCTTTCCCTCCTACCATATCCAGTAATATGGCGCGTGATGGCGCGTAACCCGGTTTGATTGGATTGTTGGCGAAATAACGGGTCCCCATAGCCCAGGATTCATCGTCGCCCTCTGTGCCCCAATCTTCGGCATCAACAAATAGGATGTCGATACCTTTGTTGGTGGAAAGTGTGGAAAGTTGTCGTGCCACTTCAAGAAGCACGGCTACGCCACTCGCTCCGTCGTTGGCTCCATCAACAGGGAGCTTGCGTTTCTCCGGATCCGGATCCTCGTCCGCCCACGGACGGCAGTCGTAGTGAGCCAAGAGCAGCGTGCGGTCGGTGGCATCCGGGTTAAATTGGCCGAAGATGTTTCGCGCGTGCAGCACAGTGCCGTCGAACGCCGTGAGGTCGGTGCGTTGCTCTGTCACCTCGGCTCCATGTCGCTTCAATTCACCGCTGAGCCAATCGGCAGTGAGCCGGTGAGCCTGAGTGTTTGGAACGCGAGGACCGAAGTCAACCTGCTTTTTCAGGTAGGCGTATGCACTGTCGGCAGAGAAACTGACGGAATTTGCTGTCGCTTCCTCTGTTTGTACCGAAAAACCGTTATTTCCGATTTCATCGGTATTTTTTTGTTGTTTTGCACTGCACGAAACCAAAAGTAAAGCTCCGATAGCAGTGATAATTACATTATGCATAATGCAAATTTACTCATAAAGTTCCATATTTCTAAATTTTAAGCTAAATTTGTAGTAAAATTAGCGATTTATTTAACTGATTATGCTGAAGAAATACTATCGTGCCGGAAAGGTGCCCGCTTTTCTTTTTTACCTGAAAGGAGTTGTCAAGGAACTTCTGCCCGGCTGGTGGTATCGTCTTCGCGCGAAGATGATTCTGCGTGGTTGGGAGAAAAGGCTCGATGCTGATTATATCCGTTGGCGCAGGGACTTTTATTGCCAATTGAAAGAGGATGAAGGTGACGCGGATAACCGGGAAGGTTTGATTCCGATAAAAGATGTAAGAATCGGTAAATTTCATAGCAGGTATGCAATCGATGCACGCGACACCCTGCGCTATTTCCCTGCCGACACGCTTGTGAGGTTGCATGCAGGTGATGTTTGGGAGAATCCCGAATCACCGACTTTGATAAAAGCTCGACGACGGTTCGCTCCGAACGGTGATAAAGCGGTGATATTAAATCTTGATTCAATAAGACACTGGCTTCGTCCCAAAGATAATATACCTTTCACCAAAAAGAAACCTGTGCTCTTCTTCAGAGGTGATATCTTCAACAAGCCGGCCAGAATCAAGTTTTTTGAAAAGTGGGCAGATAATCCGATGTTTGATCTCGGCGACACAAACACTGCGCATCCGTCGCGCTGGCATGCGGACTTTGTTACCGTTCCCGATCATTTCCCATATAGGTTTATTCTTGCTCTTGAAGGTTTTGACATGGCCTCATCGCTGCAATGGATCATGGCATCGAACTGTGTACCGGTTATGCCTCCTCCTACGGTCGACGGCTGGCTGATGCACTCCCGCCTTCAGCCCGGCAAACATTATATTGAGATTTCTCCCGATTTTTCGGATGTAGGTGAGAAGATAAAATATTATATAAATCATCCGGTCGAAGCTGAAAAAATAGCGATGGAATCGAAGAGATGGATGCAGCAATTCCATTATCGGAAGCGTGAACGCCTCATCTCTCTCCTCGTAATTCAGAAATATCTGAAACTGATTAATAGTTAATTAATAATTAACGGTTAATAATTAATGATTGATCTGTTTAACTGAAAATTAACCGGAAACTAACAACTGAGAACTGACAAACACCGACCAATATGTCTTTATCTATAATTATTTGTGCCACAAAACCCAAGTTAGTGGAAGATGTTCGCCGCAACATTGCCGAGACTATCGGCAACGATGCGGTGTATGAGATAATAGCGATAGACAATACGGTCAATCCCCGATCTATCTCCCAAGTTTACAATGATGGTGGGCGTAAGGCTAAATATGACAATCTTCTCTTTCTGCATCAGGATGCAGGATTTATAACCAAAGACTGGTATAAACAGATAGAAGATAGGCTACGCGAAAGAGATTGCGGAGTGATCGGTTTTGCCGGTACAAAAGTGTTTTTCAATTATCCGGCGGGGTGGGCTTTCACCGGACATGAGTGGTTGGTTGCGCATTATGACTGTGGTGAGATTTTTGATCTTCATCTACCTGAAGGAGAGGATTTTGCCGAAGTAGTGGTTGTTGATGGCTTCGTAATGTTTGTGCGCAAGGATGTCTGGGAAAAGAGAACTTTTGATGAGAAAGCTGTCACCGGATTCCATTGCTATGATATAGATTTCTGTTTGTCGTTATTGCCTGAATATAAGAACTATGTGTGTTGCAGTGTGTTGCCTTACCATCTGTCGAAAGGAAACTTCGATGAAAAATGGGTGCAGCAGACAATAAAGCTCTACAATAGTAAATGGAAATATATACTTCCTCGTTACGCTTCAGATGTCAGGCTTTCTCCTGCGGAGGCGAAAAATAAGGAAGAGCGGGGATGTTTCAGGGCTATAAGAATGTTGCATAAGTCAGGTGTGAAACTTCCGCTTATCAATAAGCACTTTCTCAAATATCCGTTGACGGCGCGTCATTTCGAGCACCTGATAAAATTCTCTTCCTACCAGATTTCCGATCTCTTTAAGAATTACGTCCGAAAAAAGAAGAAATGAAAAGTAAGTTTGAGAAATTAGCTAATAGTTATTTTTGGAATTTGAGCGAGAGGTTTTGTTTATTGAGAGAGGGAGCATAGCGGGCTATGCGACTGAACGAAAGAAACAAAGACACCGCTCAAAAACAAAAAGAACATTAGCTCGTAATCCAAACTTATAAAATTGATAGTATAAACTAATTTTGAAAACTTACTTATATATGTGTGATGTCAGTATAGTCATAGTAAACTATCATTCAGATAAGTTGATATGTGATGCGGTTGAATCTGTGGTGTCGCATACAGAAGGGGTTGATTATGAAATCATAGTGGTAGATAATGACCCCTCTGCCGAATCCCGTGCGGTGTTGGGTGAGTTGTCACCAAACGTCTCATATAAGTATCTGGAGATGGATGATAACCTGGGATTCGGCATGGCGAATAACGAGGGTTTCCGCCATGCGAATGGCAAGTATCTTTTCTGTCTGAATCCTGACACGCTGCTGATTAACAACGCCATCAAGATTCTCTATGATTATATGGAGACACATCCGAAATGCGGTGCGTGCGGAGGGAATCTCTATCATGCTGATATGAAGGAGGCACACTCCTTCCGTAGGATTTTGCCCGGGGTGTTATGGGAGTACAGCGAGAGCCATCGTCGTCATCCGGAACATATCTTGTACGGCAGGAATTCAAAATTCAACCGTAGCAACCATCCGATAAAGGTTGGATACATAACCGGTGCGGACCTTATGCTCCGGGCGGATGTTATTAAGGAGACAGGAGCTTTTGCCCCGGAGTTCTTTATGTATTTTGAGGAAACCGACCTGTGTTGCAGGATACATAAGGCGGGTTATGATGTAGTGTCGGTGCCGCAAGCCAAGATCATTCATCTTGAGGGAATGAGTATGGGTAAGGAGGCGGCAAACGCAAGAAAACTGGGATTCTTTGCCGATAGTCGAGTGGAATATTATAAACGGAATCTGCCTCTGAAGCAAGCAGTAAGGGCATATAAGATACATCTTGCCTACATCCGAAAGCAGTGTGCAAAAGGAGGAGTCAGGGGAGAGGAGGCTAAAGTGCTCCTTGACTGTACAGTCAAAGCGCTCGAACGCTATCCGGACCTAAAGAAATTACTTGCCCTTTAGACGGGAAATCAAGTAAGTGGGCAAAAGATGAAGTATTGCCGGTAAACCCCGGATTATCCCATCGGTTTCCGCAATCACTTTCATATTGTCGGCAAGACCTTTTGAACGCTTTTGTGTGGATATCCCTGATGTGTCGAATCTTGCGACAGGGATGTTTATATGATGAAATTTTTTTCCTTTCTTTTCAAGGGTCTTGAAGAATTTGAAATCAGCCGAATACTTGTGAGATATATCGAAAGGTGTCTCCAAAAGATCCTCACGTTTGCATATAACGCTTTGATGACAGAACGCAAGTCTGTGACCCTTGAGTGTATCGGAAGCGGTTTTCAAGATGTCATCCTCAGGTGAATCCCCGGATCTGATTACGTCGCCATATATCACGTCTGCCTCCGGATGCGACAGGGCGTATTCCTTGAGACGCGACACCACATTGTCCGATGCGAAAGTGTCGCCGGCATTCATGAATATTAGCCATTCACCTTGTGCCATTCTGGCTCCCTTGTTCATAGCGTCATAGATACCCTTGTCAGGTTCCGATATCCACTTGTCGATGCAGTGGGAATCTGCAATCACTGAATGGCTGTTATCTGTAGACGCACCATCAACCACGATGTATTCGATATCTTGAGAATCAAGTGTCTCCACATTACGGATTGTTTTGAGCAGTAATGGAGCTGCGTTGCGGGTTACTGTGACAATGCTGAGAAATGGCTTATCCATGAATTTGTTTTTGCATTTAGTGTTTAGTGGCTGGACTCTTAGGGTTATCTCCAATAGCCTTGAGATAAGTGTCGGCGGTTTGTAGTGCTGTTTTGTCCCAGGAGAAACGTTTCAGTTCTTTCTCTCCAAGCGATATCTTTTCAAGGCGGAATGCCCGGTCGTTTATGGTTCTGATGATTGTTTCCGCGAGTTCTTCCGCATCATCCGGATTGAAATATATGGCACCATTGCCTCCGATCTCAGGAAGACAGCTGACATTGCTGATGATGGCAGGGCATTTCGCGGCAAAAGATTCAAGGATCGGCATACCGAATCCCTCCATCTTGGAAGGAAACACGAAACATTCTGCATTAGCGTAAACCGCGCTCATCTCTGCCGACGGGATAAAGCGGCATTGGCATCTTGAGGAAAGTCCCAAATCCGCGATGCGGCTGAGTTCCTTTTTATTGAAGCCCCTGCCGGTGCATAAGAGCTGGATGTTTTTATCTTTACAGGCTATTATGGAGAAGGCTGAGAGAAGTGTCTCGAAATTCTTATACCCACCTCTGTGCCCCACAAAAAGGATATATCTTTCCGGCAGATAAGGAGGACGGGGAGTGTCGGCGGTAGCGACAGGAGTGAAGCCGTGATATATGACATCGATCTTTGATTCGTCTATGTCATAAAACTTAAGTATTGACTCTTTGGTGGCTTGACTGATGGCGATTACTCTATCTGCAGCCATTGTTGTCTTACGCATGTTTTCAATTATCTCCGGAGTGTGCTTCCCCGGATTAAGCCCATGGTGGTATATCATATCATGAACTGTCACAACCACAGGAGATTTGACGCGGTCTATGAAATAAGGGCTGAATCCGGTGGGATGGAACACATCATAACCCCCTTTGGCAAGGGCTCTCTTGTCGGCTATCCCGTTCAGGAAATAATAAAGCTTGCGGTGCTCAGGAAAATGACGCAATGGAATGGTGCGCGGAGCATTTTTCAGTGTCGGCAGATAATCGTTCTCGCTTGCCCATAATGAAAGAAGAGGGTCAACGCCTGCGGGGAGATGATTCATCAACTCCACGAAATATCTTGAGATTCCACCGAAAGTCTGTTCGGAAAATATATGGCTGTCATATAAAACCTTCATTGTGCAAATTTAGTAAAATAAGTCGTAATAAGCAATACCCGATAGCGTCCTATCAGTCACGCTATCGGGTATTGATTTATATGTTTGCCTTCTATTATCCGACACAAGCGCCGGGAGCAACTGGTCCCGTGGGACCGACAACCACTAAGTTGCCGTCGCTGTTCACTGCCGAGAGGATCATTCCCTGCGATTCGATACCCATCATCTTGCGGGGCTCGAAGTTTGCGATGAAGCAGATCTCCTTGCCGACAAGCACCGAGGGGTCTTCGTAGCTGAGTGCGATGCCGCTGAGGATGGTGCGTGTGCCCATGCCGTCTTCAATAAGGAACTGAAGCAGCTTCTTGGATTTCTTTACTTTATTGCATTCCAGTACCTTGCCTACGCGGATATCTACTTTCTCGAAGTCTTCAAAAGAGCAGTTGGGCTTAACCTCTTCCGGTTTCCAGGAAGCTGCCTCGTTAGCTTTCTTGGTGTCGAGAAGTTTCTGAACCTGGGCCTCGATGGGTGCATCTTCGATCTTTTCGAAGAGGAGGTGAGGTTCGGCAATCTTGGCTCCGGCGGGGAGGAGGTCGAATTTACCTGCCATATCCCAAGTGAGTTTTTCGATGCCGAGCATCTTGCACAGGTCTGCGCTCATGAACGGAGTGAACGGTTCGAAAGTAACTGCCAGATTGGCGCATATCTGCAATGCGATGTTGAGGATAGTCTTCACGCGCTCCGGATCTGTCTTCCACAGTTTCCAAGGTTCGGTGTCGGCGAGATATTTGTTGCCGGCGCGGGCAATCTGCATAGCATCTTTAAGAGCCTCGCGGAACTTGAAGTTGTCAAGGTTGTCGCTGAGGGACTTCATTGCCTCCTCAACCTCTTTCTTTACCTCTTCGTCGATCGGGAGGAGTTCGCCGCACACAGGCACTTCTCCGCCGAAATACTTATGGTCGAGCACCATCGCGCGGTTCACGAAGTTTCCTAAGATGGCCACAAGCTCTGAGTTGTTGCGAGCCTGGAAGTCTTTCCATGTGAAGTTGTTATCTTTTGTCTCCGGAGCGTTGGCTGTCAGTACATAGCGCAACACATCCTGCTTACCCGGGAAATCGGCGAGATACTCATGCAACCACACCGCCCAGTTGCGCGAGGTCGAGATCTTGTCATCCTCAAGGTTCAGGAACTCGTTGGCGGGAACGTTGTCGGGAAGATTATAGGATCCGTCAGCCATCAGCATTGCGGGGAACACTATGCAGTGGAACACGATGTTATCCTTTCCGATGAAGTGGAGCATACGGGTATCGGGATCTTTCCACCATTTTGTGTAGTCGTCGCCTACAAGGTCTATGGTGTTTGAGATGTATCCGATAGGAGCGTCAAACCATACGTAAAGCACCTTGCCGTCGGCACCCTCCACAGGCACCGGGATTCCCCAGTCGAGGTCGCGGCTCACTGCGCGGGGCTGCAGACCCATGTCGAGCCATGATTTGCACTGACCGTACACGTTCGGTTTCCACTCTTTGTGCTCCTCAAGAATCCATTTCTCCAACGGTTTCTGCCATTTGTCAAGAGGAAGATACCAATGTGAGGTCTCCTTAAGCACCGGAGTGTTACCGGTGATTGCCGATTTGGGATTGATGAGGTCGGTGGCGTTGAGCGATGTTCCGCACGCCTCGCACTGATCGCCGTAAGCGTGTTCGTTGCCGCAGTGGGGACATGTGCCGGTCACGTAGCGGTCGGCGAGGAACTGACCTGCCTGCTCATCGTAAAGCTGCATGGAGGTCTTCTCTACGAATTCACCTTTGTCGTAAAGGCGGCGGAAGAAATCTGAAGCTGTCTTGCGATGAGTCTCGGAGGTGGTGCGTCCGTAGACATCGAAAGAGATTCCGAGACCCTCGAATGAATCTTTGATGATGTTGTGATAACGATCCACGATATCCTGGGGTGTAACACCCTCCTTCTTCGCTTTGATGGTGATAGGCACTCCGTGTTCGTCGCTGCCACCGATCATCAGCACCTCCTCACCTTTGAGGCGGAGGTAACGGGCATAAATATCCGCCGGGACATAAACACCTGCCAGATGACCGATATGTACCGGTCCGTTGGCGTATGGCAACGCTGTCGTTATAAGGGTTCTCTTGAATTCTTTCATATATGTTTTTAGTTAAGTAGTCGGCTTTAGGTAAATCGAAATGCAAATTTAACAAAAAATACGCAGTGTTAAAAGCTTTGGAATTGATTATTGTTCCTCACTCTGTGGTTGTGCGTAGGCTCCAAGGGTCGGACACCCGTCGGGTGAGATGTCAAGACGGTTCACACCATCGATATCCGTCGCTGTTGCGGAAGTGATGAATTGCGGGTCTCCTTTCCCGATTACGGGTGAATCCGGATGCACATGGTAGTTGAAATAGTAGCGCGGGCGGTCGGTAAGAAACAGCGGATCGCATTCCCACAGACAGTTGATGAAATGATCATCATCATCGCCACCGGCC
The DNA here is from genome assembly GCA_014802175.1 of Bacteroides sp. GTDB lineage: Bacteria > Bacteroidota > Bacteroidia > Bacteroidales > Muribaculaceae > Lepagella. The sequence continues at coordinate 93,310 of JAAVCU010000002.1, read as the reverse complement.
TTCATTGCCACATTGTGCATATATACGTCAGAACCGCTCAGGTCTCCCTCGTTGATGTCGCTTCCTATTCCATATATGATGGAGTTCTCGAAGGTAGCCTTCATCAGCGGGTAAGGATTGTCCCAATCAATGGGAGCACCCGGTTTCGGGGGTACGCAGTGATAAAGGCAGAGCAGCGGTTCGCGGATGGCGGAGAAAAGGTAGTTGTTCGCGATGGTGCATTGCACGAACTCCGCCTCGCCGCCGGTGAGGCTCACAACCGCCCCCGGTGATTCTGAGAAACATACTCCGTAAGCCTTGATGTTGCAATATTTTGCGTTAAGCACATTCTCCTGCGAATTGTGGAGCCAGGAATTTCTAAGCTCCAGCTTTACGCGTGAGAAATTGCCGCAGGAGTCGAGGAGCAGTCCGCGCTCAGTGGAGCGCATATCCACATATTCCAATTTATTATCGAACGATTCCGGCGAGATGCGGATCCCTTTCCACTGCCCGGCAAGGATATCGTAGCTCACATTCGGGAGCACGTTGTCGAGGCGGTCGCCGCGCATCTGAATCAATTTTCCTGGTTCTCCTTGTGCATCCAGACGGCCATGCACTATCAATTCCGCGCCATCGTGAAACAGCAGGCGCGTATCCGGGGCGATGCAGAGGGTAGCGCCGCGATCCACCACCAATGAGTCGAATACCACGTATGGCTGATCAGCCGTAAGGCGTGTGTCGGACGTGATGCGGGCAGCCCGTATACGGATCACGTTTTGTCCGTATGCTTCCAGAATCACTGTCTGCGTAACGCCATTGGTCACAAACACCAGCTCATCCTCCATTCGGTAAGGCTCTTTGGATTGAGTCTCAGGTAGGAAACATTCTATGAACATGTAAATGGAATCCTCGCGCCAGATCTCGATGTCGTGGAAGTCCTTTCCGCTCATGCCGTCTACGTTTATGCTGAAACATGAGTTCGGATTCTTGAGGGATATGGAGGAGATCACGATCCCTTTCTTTGCCCGGTTCGCTACCACAAGACGCGCCGTGGGTGTGCCCAGATCAGTGAACACGGTGTCGAAACTCACCGTGTCGCGTGAGAAGGTGAGTATGTCGGACGATGAAGTTGAGACTCCGTCGCTTATGCACGATGTGGCGCATACGCACATCGCCGCTATAATGGTCAAAAGTGTAAAGAATGCATTTCTCATATATGAAAAAACGTCTTTTAGACGTTGATATTATATAGACTCGTTCTTCCATAATAACTAATCGAGTCTGAATCATACACCTTATGAAATACCTGATGATAGCGGGGGAAGCCTCCGGCGACCTCCATGCTGCTAATGTTATAGAATCGTTAAAGAAACTTGACAAGGATGCCGACATCCGTTTTTTCGGAGGCGACCTGATGGCGAAGGCTGCCGGACGTATGCCCGAACTTCATTACGACCGCATGAATGTGATGGGGTTCAGTGAGGTGATACGCAAGCTTCCGGTGATTATGAAGAACTTCAAGCTGGCGCGTAAGGTGCTGAAGGAGTTTCATCCCGACGCGTTGGTGTTGATTGATTATCCGGGTTTCAATCTACGCATGGCGAAGTATGCCCACAAACTCGGCATACCCGTTCATTACTTCATCTCTCCGAAAGTGTGGGCATGGAAAGAATGGCGCGTAAAGAAGATTAAGAAATATGTAGATAAGATGTATTCCATCCTGCCGTTTGAAGTTGCGTTTTATAAGAACCACAACTACGACGTAACCTACGTTGGGAATCCGTCGGTGCAGGAGATAGCTTACAGTCTCGGGCACATCCCTCCAAAGAAACATTTCCTCGAACGTCAGGGAATCACCGATCCTCGCCCGATAATCGCGCTTCTGCCCGGCTCGCGGCGAGGAGAGATACGCAACAATCTTCCCCTCATGATCGCTGCAGCCAAGCGTTTCCCGGATTGCCAGTATGTGGTAGGGGCGGCACCGGCGGTGCCTGAGAAATTCTATCGCGAGATAGCGCAGGATCCCGGACTGAAAGTTGTGTTCGGGTCAACCCACACATTACTGAAATATTCCCAGGCGGCCGTAGTCACATCCGGCACCGCCACACTCGAAACCGCCCTGATCGGTACGCCGCAGGTTGTGGCATATCGCGCCAACGGCGTGAAGCTCTCCTATAAGATAATGGAGAAACTCTTGAAGGTCAAATATGTGTCACTGCCAAACCTGATAGTAAACAACAGTGTTGTGCCCGAACTGCTTGTGCATGAATGCACGGTCGACAGCATAGCCCGCGAACTCTCGCCATTGCTTCAGCCCTCGCCACGCCGCAGCTCGCAGATAGCAGGTTATAAAACCATGCAGCGCAAACTCGGAAACTTCGTCGCCTCTGAATATGTGGCGGAACTCATAGCCGATTCACTCGGCATAGTAACTCAGGAAGAGGAAGCGGACACAACATCCGAACGCCCTAAAAAACGCCGTCCCAAGAAGCACCGTCCCGCTCCTTCTTCCGAGTCAGAACCTTCATCTCAGGATTGAGATTACGAGAGGTGAGCCGGTGTATTCGGTTTCAATCTTCAGGGTGGAGGTTTTGGGGTCAAAGCTCCATTTGCCTCCACTTACGCTTTGCGGACGTGTGACGCCGATAAGCTCAAAGGTCAGGTGACGTGTTTGCGGCATCCCTTCGTAGCTTGCTGTGGAGGTGACGAAAAGATCGAGATTGTTGCCGTCGGGGGCTGCGCTGAAAGAGAGCAACGTGTATTCCCCTTTGGCAAGTGACTCGGGATCTTTGCGGTTGTCCTCAAACATTGTGTATGAAGATGCTTCCGGAGCAGGGAAATATTTAACAGTGAGATGTGAGGGATCGTATTCTGTGACGTTATTGATCGCTTTCAGATATTGAGGAATGAAGCTCCCGGCTTTTACGAAGAGAGGGAGTGTGCCGAGAGGTGCAGCCACGGTAGCGGTAGTGCCACCTTTGTATTTAAGGGAGGTGTTGTTCCAGTTTATCCATTCTCCATCGGGGAAGAGGACTTTGCGGCTTCTTGCTCCGGCTTTCATCACCGGTGCTACCAACACCTCCGATCCCCAGAGGTATTCATCCTGGATGTTGTCGTATTTCCCTGATTCGTCATTGCCGTAGAAGTTAAGCGGACGTGCCAATGGCAAACCATACGCCGCATTTTCGTAGGCCAAAGTGTAGTTGTAAGGAAGCCATTCATATCTCATCTTCACAAGCTTCTTAAGGATAGCTTGCTGCGAGGGGTAATGGTATGGCTCCGGTTTGTATTGGGCGTGAGTGCGGAGCACCGGAGAGAACGTGCCCATCTCCATCCAGCGCACATACAGTTCCGGATCGTAGGGATGAGCCGGATCTACGGCGAATCCTCCTATGTCGGAACTCATATATCCTAATCCGGAAAGTCCCGAATTAAGCATCAGGTTCACCTGTGGCTGGAGACCGCCCCATGAGCGGGACACATCGGTGGTCCAGGGGAACACCGAATAACGTTGCAATCCGGCTGTGCCGCCGCGCATCAGCAGGATAGGACGCATATCGGGGAAATCCTTACGCAGACCCTCGTAAATCAGTCGGCTCCATTCATTGCCGTAAACATTATGATACTGAGAGGCGGTCTCGCCGTTGGCGTGGCGTATGGTGAGCGGATGCACCTCAGGTTCACCAAGGTCTCCCCACCATCCGGCAAGTCCCTCGGCCGTAAGGGGACGTAGACGATTCCACAGCCATTCGCGTGTGTCGGGATTGGAAATATCGAACATTCCGGCTTCTCCTACCCATGTGGTAACATCATGGCTCTTGCCGTTAACCCCGCGTGTGAGCATCTTTCCGGCATCGAGAGTGTTGTAATTGTCGATTGCACCGATCTTATTGATATAGGGTTGTGAGATAAGGATTGTGTTCACACCCATCGAATTGAGCGAGTCGAGCATGCGGCGATGGTCAGGAAACTGTTTCTTGTCCCATTCCAGACGTCCCATATCTGTCTCTACACCATACCAGTAAAGGTCAAAGACAATCCCATCCAGAGGATATCCGGCGCGTTTCAGTGAATCGACTGCTCCTAATGCCTCCTGCTCGTTGTGATAGCCATATTTGGAAGTGATATAACCCAATGCCCAGAAGGGGGGTAGATTCTGTCTCCCCGTAAGCAGGGTGTAGTTGGCGGCAACTCCTGCCAATGAACCTTCTCCATTAATGAAATAATATGACAGCGGTTTGGGGGTCTCGGAGGTGTAGACAATAGTGTCGCCCAAGGAGAGAGACGCCTCGTTGTAATCGTCGTAAAGCACTCCGTAACCTTTATCTGAGGCAAAATAAGGCACGGTGATACCCATTTGCGAGATTCGCGGGTCGCCGGCGGTGTAGCCGTAATTCTGACGGTTGAACATTACGAGGGTGTCGCCGTTCAACCGCAGTGAATGACCGCGCTCGCCTGCTCCGTAGAAATTCTCTTTTGAAGAGGCGAGGTGTGTGATTCGTTTCACCTTTCCGGTGTTGTTCACACCTTCAGATTCGGTGAGGAGCGTGTCGCCGGCAGCATTCATGAATGTCACCTTGCCGCTGTCGCGATTTACTCTCACTACCGTTGTCGGACTTACGAGCGAGAAATCCTTCGGGGTGATGAAAGAGGAAACCTGCATCTCCCCGGGCTTGAGCGTAGCCGACTGCGATTCCGGTAACTTGAAATTGACAGCGTTTGCCGGGATTGTAGTAACACGGAACAGGTCATTGTTCAAGGGAGTTATTCCTACAGTGCCGCCACCGGTGCGCACTGTGTAGGTGCCTCCGGAGAAAGTCACAGGCGCGTCAGAGCCTGTGGAGAATGCCACAGCTGACGCGCCTATGGTTAATCCGGCTGCCCATAAAGTAAGAGCACGGAAGTTCATATCGTTAGAATTCAAGATCTTCGTTTTCGATCACATGCCAGGGGAGACCTGATGCTGCGAGCTTCTCAAGGAAGGGATCCGGATCGAATTCCTCTACGTTATGCACGCCCGGCATTACCCATTTGCCGGTAAGGAACATATAGGCACCGACCATGGCAGGAACGCCCGTGGTGTAGCTGACGGCCTGAGCCCCGGTCTCTTTGTATGCTGCCTGATGCGAGCAGTTATTGTAGATGTAGTAGGTTGACTCTTTCCCCTCTTTGTCAAGACCGCTGATGCGGCAACCGATTGAAGTCTCACCCGTATAGTTCTCTCCGAGTGAACCGGGATCGGGAAGCACTGCTTTGAGGAACTGGATCGGAATGATCTCCTGACCGTTATACATAACAGGATCGATACGGGCCATACCTATATCCTGAATTACGCGGAGGTGAGTCAGATATTCCTGACCGAAAGTCATCCAGAAGCGGGCGCGGCGGATGCTGGGGAAGTTCTGCACGAGACTTTCAAGCTCTTCGTGATAGAGGAGGTAAGACTCACGTTCGCCGATGTTGGGATAATTCAAGGGCTTGTGAATCTCAAGATTCTCGGTTTCCACCCATTTGCCATCCTCCCAGTATTTACCTTTCTGGGTAATCTCGCGGATATTGATTTCGGGGTTGAAGTTTGTGGCAAATGCTTTGCCGTGGTTTCCGGCGTTGCAGTCCACAATGTCCAGATAACGCATCTCTGAGAAGTGATGCTTAGCGGCGTAAGCCACAAACACGGCTGACACACCCGGATCGAAACCGCAACCGAGGATAGCAGTCAGACCTGCCTCTTCGAAGCGTTTGCGGTAAGCCCACTGCCATGAATATTCAAAGTGAGCCTCATCCTTGGGTTCATAGTTTGCGGTGTCGAGATAATTCACCCCGCATTTCAGGCATGCCTCCATGATGGTGAGATCCTGATAGGGGAGGGCTACGTTGATACAGATATCCGGTTTATGGCGGTTGAAAAGTTCAACCAGCTCCTCTACCGAGTCAGCGTCGACGCGGTCGGTTACGATGTTTTTAGCACCGATGGCGGCAGCGATCTTGTCGCATTTCGACTTTGTGCGCGATGCCAGCACAATCTCTGTGAACACCTCAGGGTTCTGTGCGCATTTGTGTGCCACTACAGTGCCGACACCACCTGCGCCGATTATAAGGACTTTTCCCATTTTTTATATTTATCTTGATATGTTTTGTGCAAATATACACAATTTCCCTCATAAATGCTCATATTTTAAAATCTATTAATTAAATTCGCATAAAATTCAGTTCAAATCCACGTAAATTTGATTTTAATGGAGATAGAAATACGAAATATCGACGATCTGCCGCGTGCTGCCCGCGAATTCCTTGCGGCTGCCGGCGAACACCGTCATTTTGCGTTCCATGCGCCGATGGGGGCCGGAAAAACTACCTTTATATCTGCATTGTGTGCCGAGGCAGGATCGGAAGATGAGGCCTCAAGCCCTACGTTCAGCATCGTTAATGAATATGCGGTGCCGGATGGGAAACCAATATATCATTTCGACTTTTACCGTATCGAAACAGCCGAGGAACTGATGGATATGGGTCTCGATGACTATTGGGACAGCGGAGCGCTTTGCCTTATGGAATGGCCGGAGAATGCTCTCGATTTCCTGCCTGAAGATACTGTTGATGTTAACATTGAGGTGCAGCCCGATGGCTCGCGTGTATTGAGATGCGATTTGTAATAGACAATATAGATAGTTGCAACTCCACCAATAGTGTTGCGGCTTCTTTCCCTCTTCCTGGCCGGGGGGAGCCTGTGCGTTTTGTCGCCACCGCCGAACAGACTGCAGGGCGTGGACAGAAGGGTAACAGCTGGGAGGCGGAGCCGGGGCGAAATCTTACCTTCTCTGCCGTCTGGCATCCGGAGGGTGTCGCTTCCGTAGAGCAATTCGCTATAAGTGAGGCAGTGGCTTTGGCTGTGGTGGATCTTCTCTCAAAATATGGTATCGAGGCTAAAGTGAAATGGCCTAACGATATATATGTCGCAGACCGGAAGATTTGCGGCATTCTCATAGAGCATTCCCTTTTAGGAAATGAGATCACGAGGACCATTGCCGGTGTTGGCATCAACGTCAATCAGGAAAAATTCGTGAGCAATGCTCCGAATCCGGTGTCGATGAAGCAGCTGACAGGTGTAAAGTACGACCTTGCAACCCTGATGCGAGAGTATGCGGAAGCTTTGGTCAGACGTCTTGACATTGTTGCTGAAGCCGAGGGTCGCCGGCGTCACCATGAGGAGTATAAAAGCAAGATGTGGCGCTTTGATTCCACACCGCATCCTTTCCGCGACACAGCTTCCGGAAAGATATATCACGGTGAAATTTTAGACGTCGAACTCTCCGGAATGCTGCATATCCGTTCCTTTGACGATGAAAATCGCTATCGTTATGCCTTTAAAGAGGTGGAATTTTTGCCATCCGGACTATTTTGACTAACTTTGCAGAACCACCCGGTCGGTAGGAGCCGATCAGGTGACGTTTCCATAATATGAACATTATGATCGACAATACCGATAATTCCTCCCGATCGCTGATGGAAGATGCTATCAGTGAAGAGGAAAGGAAAAATAAAGGAGGACTCAAAAAGATTCTGAGTTTGGCAATCAGATGGCTTTTGCCGTTGGCGCTTACCATTTTGCTGGTATGGTATATGTTCCGCAAGGTGCATTTCGGCGAAATGATGGATATTATCCGTCATGGAGTGGATTACGGTTGGATCCTTTGTGCCATGGGGCTCAGTGTGCTTTCGCATGTGGTGCGTGCGCTTCGCTGGCGCATTCAGCTCAAGAGTCTTGGCATACGTCCGCCGCTGATGGCATTGTGTTGCTCGATCTTCGGATGCTACGCACTGAATCTGGTGTTTCCTCGACTCGGCGAAGTCTGGCGTTGCACATACATAGCCAAGCGTCAGGATGCCCCCTTTACAAAAGTGCTCGGCTCAATGGTGGCAGATCGTCTGTCTGACACCATCTGCGCCTTCTCACTGCTGATTCTTACCTTCATAGTAGCAGCTCCCGCCATAGATTCATTCCTTACCAAATATCCTGTTGGTCAAGGAATCCTTGCTACCATCAAATCCCTATGGTTCTGGATCTTCATAGTGGTTGCGGTGATCGCTGTCTATGCCATATTCACTTACGGTAAGAACAACACCGTGGTCGCCAAACTACGTAGCTGGATAGCCGAAACATGGAAAGGGTTTGCCGTCATCACCAGTATGGATGGTAAGTGGCTCTTTCTCTTCTACTCAATAGCAATCTGGGGATGCTACTTCTTGCAGCTCTATGTGGCGTTTTTCGCATTCCCCTTTACCCGCGAACTTTGTTCGGAGGCGAGCCTCGGCTTCGGTCTTGTGCCCTGTCTTGTGGCGTTTGTGTTCAGTTCCATAGGTATGGCCATCCCTTCCAACGGCGGACTCGGCCCCTGGAACATAGCAGTAATGTTTGGTCTTGCAATTTACGGTATCTCCACCCCCGACGGCACGGCATTCTCCATGCTGCAGTGGTCAGGTCAGACCGTAATGCTCATCATTCTTGGAATTTATACAATGATTTATATCGCTCTTGATAAAAAGAAATAATTAAGGTGAATTACAACGACGATAACGAAGATTTTTTTGAAAACTCCGAGGTGCCCGAAGTGCCTCAGAAACCGAAGCAACCTGAACTCAAACCGGAAGATCCCGACTATTGGGAGCAGACAGAAGATGAATTCGAACATCTGCGTCCCAACAATAAATTTGTGATCTGGAGTTGGCTTGCAGCAGCACTTGCGTGTATAGCCATAGGTGTGTTTATCTATATCCGTTACTTCTCACCCTGTGTGTCGGAAGCAACACAATATGGCTATGTCGACACCATCGAGAAGCGTGGCAGCATATTCAATACATACGAGGGCACCATCATCCCATACAAAGAGATCATGGACACCACACGCATCTATAAGGGTGATTTTGTCTTCTCTGTTAAGGATGCCAAAGTGGCGACACGTCTCAAGCAATTGCAATATGCGAATTTACCCGCACGTGTGGAATATAAGAAATATCACGCTGTGGTTCCATGGCGCGGGGAGAGCCGCATTGTCGTGATCAAGGCCGACACTGCCGACCCGGCAAAGATACTTCCTCCCGACTTTGCGCCGCGTCGTGTCTTTACAGACAATTAACACTCCATCCAATACTCTGACTCCCAATGATTGGATTTATACTTGCAGCGGTGCTTATCATCGACAATAAAACCGAAACGATACCCTCCTATGCATACGCAGACCGGGAGGATATCACTGAGGTGCGTTTTGAAACCCCGTCGCGTGTCAGGGAGATAGGTGAATATGCCTTTCTCGGATGCACCAACTTAAAGAGTGTGGAGCTTCCCGGATCGCTTGAAAAGATCGGAGAGGGAGCATTCCGTGAATGTTCCTCGCTTGAAACGTTAAGTATCCCCACCCAAGTAAAAGCATTGCCGAAATATATGTGTTCGTGGGACAGCGCATTGCGCGCGGTCAGCCTTCCTGCCGGCTTGCAGGATATCGGCTCGCACGCTTTCATTTACTGCACGGAGCTTGAATCCATAAAGATACCGGCATCTGTCTATCATATCGGCTCAAACGCATTCTCCTGCTGCAAATCGTTGCGCGAGATCGAATTGCCCGCCAGGATGAAAGAATTGGAATCTTACGCCTTCTCCGAATGTGAATCGCTTGAGAAAGGGGTGTTACCCTCCAATAAAAATATGCTTGGTGAACTCATATTCAGCGGCTGTCGCAATCTCCGCGTCCTCACGGTGATGTCGCCCGTGCCGCCGACCTTCGACTGCAACAGCTTCATCTTCGAACCCGACGAAACCGACCTCTACCGTCAGTGTCATCTTCACGTCCCCGCCACCTCCCGCCGCGCCTACACCCACGCCCCCGGCTGGCGCCTCTTCACTTCAATTAATAATTAATAATTAATAATTGAGCTGTTCAGGCGATAATCTATACATAGACTATTCTTAATGCTTTCTTAAGTTTTGTTAGTCTAAAATTTATTGACACAATTTTGCTGTCCATATAACTCGGATAGTTCAATAACAAAAGTAAGGCTCGAACACTGAATTTTGGTGTTCGAGCCTTACTTTTGTTTTAGATGTATTAACAGCAGTTGAAGTTGTTTAAACAACTTCGTTGGATTGCGGTTAGCGACGGATCTCTTTTTTGCCGTTTTTGATTACGATTCCTTTGTAGTTGTCATCAACCGGAACGCCAATGAGATTGTAGGCGGGTGCGTTCTCATCGTCTGCGCCGTAAATCTCATCTACTGCCGAGTTGTCAACGGTGTTGGTGTAGGTGAGAAGCTTGATACCGTGAATGATGATCTCATGGCCGTCGGTGAGGCTGGGGAGATATACAGTCACTGCTTTGCCGGGTGCGTGAGGAATCTCGTTGAACTGACCGGGAGTGTAGGGGTCTTCGAGCGAGATGTTCTGAAGGTTGCTCCAGGTGCCGCAATAGCTGATTCCCGGCACGGGATTGTGGAGTGAAGCCAGTCCTTCGCCGTGCATATAGTTTACCAGACAGTTGGTGTCCTGATAACGAACGTCGCCGGCTGCATCGTAGACTGCCATAAATGCCTCTTTCTGATCGAGTGAGATATAGAGACTGAGCTCAGCCAAGTCGGGCAGATGGAAAGCCACACCGCCTCCGAAACTTTTGTTGTTCATGATGTAGTGGAAATCCTTTGCCATAGGAAGCACGATTCCACCTGTTTTCGAGCCTTCGCCACCTTTCACACCCTCGGCATTGTATCCCTTGATAGTGGCATTTTTAGTTGCCGCGGGATAAGTGAAGTCCACATCCTCATATCCTGCCTCTGTGAGCTGGATCTTGGCTGTCTGAGTGTAATTGCAATACTTGTTTAGTTTTGCGCTTGAGTCAAGCCAGAGCCATCCGTCGGCGTCAACATCTTCTGCGTCGAAATAATTGTAAGTCTGCTGGGCGTTAGCTCCGGCACACGCGCAGCATAGTGCTGCCATAAGTAGAAGTTTCTTCATATCTCTCAAGTTTGGTTATATTACATCTCGATCCATTCGGGATTTTGCTCAATGCCGTGATAGCGGATATCGCTCCATGCAATGGGCCAGAAATAATGATACGATGCGAAATAGCGGACGTTGGTCGAAGCGCCGTTCACGATTCCTTTGGAGTAAGTGCGGTTGCCATCCTCGTCGTCCACGATTGTGACGCGATACAGGGGATTTGTATCGCCACACATTGCGGTTTCGGCTGTGCCGTTGCGCAAAAGATCCCAGTAAGTAGTCTTCTCGAAAGCCAGTTCCACGCGACGCTCGTTATTGATGTCATCGAAAGTGATCGAAGCAAACTCCGGCATACCCACACGTGAGCGGATGCGGTTCACCTTCTTGCGTGCCTCTTCCGGACGATTCTCAAGCCAATCAATCTCCGCGTAGTCGAGAAGAATCTCTGCCAGACGCCAGATGATATAGTTCTGCGAGCTGCCGTAGGTCTCGTCAGCATCGATCTGCTGAGTCTCGCGCAAGAACTTGGCCATATAATAACCTGTGCGGGTATATGACGCAGTGGAGGATGTGCCGTAAGCCATGATGTCGGCGCCCGGAGTCCGCACTCCGTCGATCATCGTGTAGTGCAATTCCATCTTATGACCCTTCCACATCGCGCCGTCATAAAGCACGTTGGCATAGAAGCGGACATCACGGTTGTCGTAAGGGAAATCCTCGTCATAACCGGAGTTAGGGTCATCGATGGGGAGACCATTCGCCATACGGTACTCGTCAACGTGGTTCTGCGTGGGATTGTAAGCGCAGTTCACACCGGTCATCGATGGTGGAGCTGCGTCGCGATCGAGCTTATGGCCGAAGCCCTGACTGAAATTACCGTCATCGCTATGCTGAACTTCCAGAATCGACTCCTGAGAATTCTTTGTCAGGAAGATATTGCGGTAAGCCTCCACTGTGCGGTCACGGTCGCCAGCGTTAGCGGGTATGAGGTCGTAGATGTTTAGCTTGAGCATCTCGTCATAGCATGCCGCCGCCAACTTACGCATATCGGAAGCCTTGTTGCCGGTGAATCCCAGAAACTCTTTATCCGCGTTCTGGAACTTATCGCCGGCCGCCCAGAAATATGTCTTTCCGGCAAGAGTCCATGCCGCACCTTTGGTGATACGTCCCACATCGCGTGTCTCGTGCTCCGCTGGAAGAAGAGCTGCAGCTCTTTTAGCGTCAGCCACGATGAACTCCACGGTCTGCTCGAACGAAGCGCGAGGGAACTTAACCTGCTCGGTAAGGGGGTCGAATGTGCGGTCCACAAGGAGCACGCCACCGTAACGCCGCAGGAGCTTGTAGTGATACCATGCCCGGAAAAAGTAAGCTTCACCCAAAATGCGGTCGTGGATCGAGCGGGGCAACTCTGCCTCGTGCTCAATCAGCTTGTTGACTGACCGGATCTGTTCGTAAGCACCCTGCCATACAAGACGGCTGCGGCTTGTGATCTGCGAATGCGAGCCTTTAAGAAGCTCGCCGTAGCCCGCCTGATACCAGTCGCTGCGCCCAACCGTGATCTGGTCGCCAAACCAGGGATCGAACTCCGAGCCGAGGTTCTTGAACATAGTGGAAACGAGAATGTAGAAGCCGTTATCCATGTTGCGATACCAGCTGCCGGTGTATTCGTCGAGCAACTTCTCGTCTCCCCAGATCTGTTCTTCGGCAAGTTTGTCGAAAGGTGTCTCGCGGAAGATGCTGTTGCACCCGGTCGACATCGCCGCCGCCAGCAGGATCGAAGAAATTGCAAATATTTTGGTTATTCTCATAATTCAGGTTTTTGGTTTTGTTTTAACATGATGAATCATGTGTTATCATGATGCATCATGGAGAATCATGATAGATCATGGGAAATCATGATTAGCCATGGGATATCATGTTTCATTCCGGTTTTGTCAGAATCCGAACGAGAGCGAAACGCCATAGCCTCGCTGGAGCGGATAACCCTGCAACGACTCCGGATCCATGTTGTGGAGCGAAGAGAAGGTGAAGAGGTTCGAAGCCTGGAACGATACGTCGAGGCTTGACATACGCGCTTTCTTCAGAATCGACTGCGGGAACGAATACCCTACTGTCAACGCCTTCATACGCAGGAAACTACATTTCTTCATCCAGAATGTACTCTCCTTGCGGTTGTTGTCGCCGGTAGTGGCAAACTTCACACGCGGATACTCCGCATTAGGATTCTCCGGGGTCCAGGTGTTGGTGTAGTGGTAATCCTGGAATCGCTGCAATGAATTGCTCTCAAGAGTGTAAAGCTCACTGACCATCTGGTTGTAGCCTCCCATTCCCTGGAAATTCATATTCAGGTGGATACCCTTCCATGAACCACCGATACTGAAACCGTAGAAAATGTCCGGACTCGATGAATCCTTCACGAAGATCATATCGTTGGTGGTAAGTTTACCGTCGCCATCCTGATCCACATACTTGATGTCGCCGGGAGCGAGCGAGGCGTTTTTGTTTCCATCCTGATCCACGGGCCAATTGGCGATCTCTTCATAACTCTGGAACAGACCTGCATCCTGATAGAGCGAACGCACTGAATAAGGTCTGCCAGCGCGACGCTGATTCTCGGGCAGTGAAGATTCATCGCCCCAGTCAAGAACCTTGTTTGAAGAGGTACCGACGTTAAACGAAAGGTCGTAAGTGAAATTACCGATCGTATTGTTATGATGAACCGTAAAATCCACACCTGAGAAACGAACCTTACCGATATTCACAGGGGGGAGCACACCGCCCGTACCAACCGACGGAGGGAAGAGATATTCGCGAGCGTCAGTAACCATGTTCGTGCGCAGACGCTGATACCATTCGAGCGATGCTGTCACGCGGTTGTTCCAGAAACCGAGGTCAAGTCCTAAATTTATATCTTTCGATTTACCCCATGTCAGCGCCTTGTTTGGATAAGAGCTGAGTGAGGGGAGGAGTCCCGGTGTCCAGACGCTGCCGAAGTTGTAACCCTCCGAGTTGGTGAAGTTGTAATACTGCATATAGCCATATTCCGAAGCTGTGCCGTCATCTCCAAGTATACCGGCTGAGGCCCTGAGTTTAGCCTGCGAAACATAGCGGGGCGACACATGCGAGAAAAACTTCTCATTAGAGATCACCCACGACGCAGAAACTGTTGGGAAGAAACCCCATCGGTTTTCGGGGGCGAATCGGGTGGATCCGTCAACGCGGAAGCTGAATTCAGCGAAATAACGGTTGTCGAAGCCATAGGTAAGACGACCTACAGTCGAAGCGCGCTGACTGTAATATTCCGATCCGGAGATCGAACCTACCGAAGTGTTGCCGATGATCTCGGGTTTTTCTCCCGCAAGATCATAATTAATTCCACGCAGGTATTTGTTGTGATAATCCTGATAGTTGAACACCGCCATTGCCGACACATTGTGCTTCTCGTCAAATGTATGGTGATAATTGATACCACCCTCGATCAGCATATTGTTTACACGCTGATAGCGGTCCTGCATCGAGACCTTGGCGATAGGATAGATGGTGTTCTGATCCACGGTGATTGAGCCGGTCACGGGGTTGTAGATCGACAGTTCCACCGGTTTTGAATAGATGCTCACGTTCGAGTGGTTAAGATCGAGTGTGCCGGAAGCGTAGATGCTCAACCCCTCGACCTTGGGTATGTTATAACGCAACACCGCATTGAGCGTGTGGTAATCGGAATTGGTTTTCTGATAGCCACCCATTCCTAACACTGACACCAAGGGGTTGTAGCTCTCAAGACTGGCCAGAGATCCGTCGGTATAGCGTAGCACCTCCAATGGAGAGAATGCGTACGCACCGTCGATGGTCAGCGGATCGTTGTTATTCTTATATTGCTGGATTGCACCGGTGAGATTCACCGAGAGTGACAATCCTTTGAAGATATCCGCATCAAGTTTGGCAGAATAGTTATAGCGGGTTCTGCCTATGTTCGAGTAAAGACCTTTTGACTCGGAAGCACCGCCCGAGATATGATAGCGGATGCTCTTCGTGCCTCCCGACACCGACAGCGAATGGCGCTGCGAATGTCCCCACTTGTGGAAATAATCAAGCAGGTTGGTATCGCCGTAGAGGTTAGGATCAGAATTCAGCTTGTCGAGATCATAAGGAGTGTAAGTGCCCTGTCCGTTGGCGCTGACCGCGCGGTTGAACAGCTCGGCAAACTGCCGCGCACCAAGGAACTTAGGGAGATAGGTGGCCTGCTCCATGTTGAATTGTCCGCGATAGTTCACGCGCACCTTGTCGCCCGATTTACCGCGTTTTGTCTGCACAAGCACAACACCGTTGGCGGCGCGGGCACCATACACTGCCGCTGCTGCCGCATCCTTCAGAATCGAGATGCTTTCAATATCATCTGGGTTGAGATCCGAGAGACGCATCTCACCCTCGTTGGTGTTTGTTCCGAAACGGGGCACACCATCAATTACGAGCAACGGATTACCCAGGTTGCCTCGGATGCTCAGTTTCGACTCCTGGGCCGACGACGGGTCGCCGGTAGAAGCCTGCACACCGAGTCCTGCAACCTGACCGGCTAAAGACTGATCCAGGTTCATTGCCGGAATCTTGGCGAGATCTTTGGCGCTGACTATCTCCACGGAAGCAGTAAGCTCCGATTTCTTGGCGGTGCCGTAACCGATCACCACCACTTCATCCATATCCATGCCCTCCGTCTCCATGCGGATGTGCAGAGGCTTTGTGTTGGCGTTAACCGATTCTGTTATTGTCTTATAGCCAAAGCAGGAGATAATGAGCTTGGAGGTCTTTCCCTTGGGTATGCTTATGGAAAACTTACCCTCAAGGTCTGTGGCTTGACCTCCCGGCACACCGTCGATGCGAACCGTCGCACCGATCAGCGGCTCATCTTTCTCGTCCATTATGACACCCGTAATGTTCGTGGTGCCGGACTGGGCGAAACCTGTGGCGGTGAGGCAGACTATGAAAAAGTATAAAAGAGTCTGTCGTATCATTTCGTTTCATTTAATTATTTATCCGAATTCAGAATCCGGTCAATCTTGCGGATCTGATAATCGTAGAAGTCGCGTGTTGCGGCATCGGGAGCTTTTGCAGAGCGATAGAGGCTCAGCAGGCTCTTGAGTCTTGATGCCATCATCGGCTGCATCTCCGAGAGGGGAAGAGCCGGGTCGCCCAACGCAAGGCGGAAGAAAGATCTTGAAGCCTCATCATTGTCGTGGGCGCAATGTCCGTGGTCGAGCGAGCAGGGGATCGATGGCTCTGTCAGCATCTTCATCATGTTGTCGTAAGAATCCTCTGCAAGGCTCTTTGAACCAATTGAAGCTGCACCGGGGAGTCCCGAAGCCTTGGCCATCAAGTCAACGGCTGTAGACTGAATGTTGCGCTCAGTGTCGTTGATCTTCTGTCCTGAATAAAGGGTTGCGAACACACCTTTCATCACATCATCCATATATGACGGAATGTCATAATGGTTGGCCGGGTCAATTGAATGACTGCGTTTGATGCGGTTCATGTTCACTGAAGAGAACAGACAGCCGACGATTCCTCTCTGCATCTCATCTTTCCAACGGGGCTGATCCTCGAATTTCTCGACGAAATTCACGGGCATGAGCCAATCGCAGGTGCGAGCCTGGCCCAGCAACCAGTCAACAGCGCGCTTAGTGTCGTTCTTGGAGATGAAACTGCGGTGATTGCCGTCGTTTCTTCCTTGACGGATCTCTTTGTAAACGCAACCGCCGACGTATGGCATCACATGGCCGACGTGGCGCAGATACTGGCTGATGACAGCGCGGTAAGTGGCAAGCATCGGATCGTAGTTCTCATCTTTCTCACCTGCCCAATCCTCGATATTGTTCATGATAATCTTGAGGTTGGAGATCGCCAAGTCGCCGGCTTTGATATGATCGTTACCGAGATCCTCGGTCTGGTCTGTCGGGTCAATGAGTCCCAAGAACTGCTGGGCACCGAACTCATACATCGGATCATCCTCTTTCTCGGCAATCCATTTGTTGAGAGTGGGACGCTCCTCGAAACAA
This sequence comes from Bacteroides sp., assembly GCA_014802175.1. Taxonomy (GTDB): domain Bacteria; phylum Bacteroidota; class Bacteroidia; order Bacteroidales; family Muribaculaceae; genus Lepagella. Next base: position 76,300 of record JAAVCU010000002.1, on the reverse strand, counting down.
TCCTTTGCATCTGGTATCAGACGGTAACCCCAGTTGATGGCGTGAATATCATATACGCCCACCGGCGGTGGTGTCATCTTCACACCGCGCTCAAGGTCGCCCGGCTGAGCCACAAAGTTGTTGCGCGCGTAGTCCATGATGGAAGGGGTTGTGCCATATTTCTGGGTAAACTCCGGATCACGAAGGTTCTCTAAAGTAAACGCATAAGAAGCACCCATATTGTGCATAAGTCCAAGACAGTGACCGATTTCGTGAGCTGCCACGTAAGTCAGCGACTCATACATTACGGAATCAGCAAACACCTTCTGGCGTACACGCGGATCAACGGCACCGGTCTGTGCGAAGCGCCAGTTGTGAAGCAGTGAGATCACGTTGTGATACCATATTACGTCCGCACCGAGAATCTCTCCTGAACGCGGATCAGTGTAAGAGGGACCCATAGCGTTTGCTGTCGGGGTCACGCTGTAGCGTACGCAATTGAAGCGCACGTCATCCGGGTCGAAGCCCTCGATATCGGTCGGGTAATCCAACGCTTTGATGGCGTTCTTGAAACCGGCTGCCTCAAAAGCCTGGTTCCAGTACTCGATACCCTCTTTGACTGCACCGGCCCATTTCGCAGGGAAGGCTGAATCCACATAGAATGTGATAGGCTTCTTGGGCTCAACGAGTTCTCCGGCAAGATAAGCCTCCATATCCTCCTCTTTAGGTTCGAGGCGGAAACGGTTGATAATGTTGTATTTCTCCAGCTTATCGCTGTTGGTGGTGTATTCGCGCTTGGTGTCGTAGAAATATCCGACGCGGTTGTCCTGCAGACGCATACGCATCGGCTCTTCCGGCAGGCGGAGCAGCGAACGGCTCACAATCACCGTGTAGGGATGATGCGGTTTGCGGGTGGTGTAAGCAAGGCGGCTCTGCACCATCACGTTGTCGGGGAAAGATTTAACAGCTGTAAACGAAGACCCCTCGGGATAATAAGTGCCGTCGATGCCGTCGCGTCCTGAGAATGCCTTGGCAAGCGGATCGGTATCCTTGATGGGGGAGATCAGCTTCTCGTTACCGAGGAAGAAGTCTGTGACATCAATGGCGGTTTTATTGCCTGATTTACCTTGGATCTTAAATCCTTTCACGATCGGGTCTATCATGTTGCGCTCGAAGCTTGCGCGGATAGGATCCTCCTCCTTTACTATATCGTCGGTGTTCATGATGTGCATGAACACTTTATTGTCATTTTTTGAGAACTTCACAGCGAGTGGAGTCATGTGCATCTCACCGGCAACCATATCGCCGGTGTCGGAAAGACCAGCTACGCGGCTTGCCAACAGATATGTGTCGTTGAATGCGCTGTCGGGTAGGAGCATAAAGAGTTTACCCTCCTTGTTAAGGATAAGGTCGAACATACCGTTGCGCGATTCCTTGATCTCGCCCACGGTCTTTGCCAACTCCGTGCTGTCTTTTTCGGCTTGTGTCAGTTCCTTAGGATGTGATTTCTTTTTGCGGTTGAAAAGACCTGCATCTGCAGGCATGGCAGCAACACCTGTTGCCATTAAGATTAAAGCTAAAGATTTGATTCCACGTTTCATGATTGTACAATATGTTTCTTCTCACAAATATATACTCAAAATGCCGATATACAAAATTTTTAATATTATTTTTTCATATTATTAATAACAAAGAATATTTTTTGCATAAATTTGTTAAATTTCTTCATTTGAAGAGAATTGCAATGAGATTGTTTAAACAACTTCAATAAGTGCATATAAAAAATCGCCGTGTCAGGCGACACGGCGATTTTTATGCTGCGGGTTTTGGAATCGGGATTATTCCTCCTCTTTCATGTTGTGGAACACGTTCTGAACATCCTCGTCATCCTCAAACTTTTCGAGAAGTTTGTCGAGCTGCTCACGCTGCTCGGCAGTAACCTCCTTGTAGTCTGTGGGGATACGCTCGAATTCAGCCGATACAATCTCCATACCCTTGTCTTCGAAAAATTTCTGAAGGTTGGCGAACTGATCGAAAGCTCCGTAGATGAGCCATTCCTCTTCATCTGCTTCGAGTTCAGCCTCAAAGTCCATAAGATCAAGCTCGAACTCCTCGGGGTCGATATCGGCGTTCGGTTTTACGTGGAACACACTCTTGTGGTCGAAAAGGAACGAGAGTGAGCCCTGAGTTCCGAGTGAACCACCGAATTTGTTGAAGTAGCTGCGCACGTTAGCCACGGTGCGCTGGTTGTTGTCTGTAGCGGTTTCAACTACGATTGCGATACCGAAGGGTCCATATCCTTCGTATACAATCTCCTTGTAATCACCGGCATCCTTGTCGGTAGCCTTCTTGATTGCACGCTCCACAGTGTCCTTGGGCATATTTGCTGCCTTGGCATTCTGCATGAGCACACGCAGACGCGGGTTCATGTCAGGATCCGGTCCGGCTGCTTTAGCGGCGATTGTGATCTCTTTTCCGATACGTGTAAACGTGCGGCTCATATTGCCCCAGCGTTTCAGCTTTCTTGCTTTACGATATTCAAATGCTCTTCCCATATTTGGTTGTCAGTTTTCGGTTTTCTGTTTTAAGTTGTCAGTTTTCAGAGAACTTATCGGAGTTCTGCTCCCAAGGCTTTGAGTGCTGTGATTATGCGGTTCATAGCCGATTCAATCTGCTTGTCGTTCAGAGTCTTCTCTGTGTCCTGAAGTGTCATCTTAACGGCATACGACTTCTTGCCTGCAGGAAGGTTCTTACCCTCGTAGACATCGAAGAGGCGCACATCACGGAGCAACTTGCGCTCAGCCTTGCGGATAGCTGCGTCGATATCCGCGAATTTCACGGATGTGTCAACGAGAAGTGCCAGGTCGCGCTCCACGGGCTGAGTCTTCGGCAGTTCAGTGTATGTCACGGTGTTCTTGGCTGTGAGTTTGAAGAGGGCTTCCCAGTCGATAGATGCGTAAGCCACACTCTGCTCTATGTCGAATTTCTTCAATACTGTCGAGCGGATCAAACCAATCTCAGCCAGTGCTTTACCCGAGCGGCTAACGATATCCAGTTTGGCTGAGAAAATCTCGTTGCTGCTTTGAGTTGCAGTCCATGCAGCGTCGGCAAGACCCAGACGGTGGAAGATATTTTCCACGATTCCACGCAGGTCATAAACGGTTGCTTCGGCTGCCTTGACGTTCCAGGATGCACGCTCCTTGTTGCCGGTCATCCAGATCCCTAACTCCATGCGCTCTGAATATTGCGCCAGCGGTTTTTCTGCTGAAGCCTCTTTAGCTGCGTTGAATTTATATACATTGCCGAACTCATAGAATTTGAGGTCAGCCATCTTGCGGTTCACGTTGTGGGCTATGGACTCCAGACCTCCATAGAGAAGTGTCTGACGCATCACACCGAGATCATTGCTCAACGGGTTCATCAGTTTCACGCACTCTGCGAGGGGATAAAGCTCGGAGTCTTCGTAGTAGCTCACGGCTGTGAGCGAGTTGTTCATAATCTCTGAGAACCCGCAGGCTGTGAGCTGCTCGCTTACTATCTGCTGCATGTCGTAGCTTTCGTCGGTAGCGGTGCGCTGCGACAGCGATACGTGCATCTCGGAATCGATCTCCACATTGTTGTAGCCATACACGCGAAGCACCTCCTCCACGACATCGCAGGGGCGGTAAACATCCACACGATATGTGGGCACCTTAAGATGCAGCACATCGGAATTCTCTGTCTCCTCAACATCAAACTCCAGTGCCTTGAGAATACATTTCACAAGGTCGGCAGGGAGTTGCTTGCCAATGAGATTGTTGCAATACGTCAGGGAGAAATCAAGCTCTTTCTTGGCAATGGGTTCTTTGAGCACGTCGATAAGTCCGCCGCAGATTTCGCCTCCGGCAAGCTCCTTGATCATTACCGCTGCAAGTTTTGCAGCATAAACGGTGATCGAGGGGTCGGCACCGCGCTCATAGCGGAATGAAGCGTCGGTGGAAAGTCCGTGGCGACGGGCAGTGCGTCGAACGCGCGTGGGGTTGAACCATGCGCTCTCGATAAAGACATTGCGTGTAGATTCGGTCACTCCTGAGTCCTCACCACCGAATACTCCGGCGATGCAGAGAGGTTTCTCGGTGTCGCAGATCATGAGATCTGCGGCATTCAGTGTGCGTTCCACGCCGTCGAGGGTTACGAATTTAGTACCTTCCTCGCATGTGCGCACCACAATCTCTTCACCTTTGACCTTGTCGAGGTCGAAGCTGTGGAGTGGCTGACCGATACCCAAAAGTATGAAGTTGGTGATGTCAACGATATTGTTGATGGGTCGCTGACCGGCTGAGATAAGCAGATTCTTGAGCCATTCGGGAGATTCCTTCACCTCCACGCCGCGGATAGTCACACCTGAATAGCGGGGGCAACCCTCCTCATCCTCAATCTTGACAATGACGGCGCCTTCGCTTTTGTCAGATGCAAAAGAATTTACGTCGGGAATGGTAATCTCAGGATATTCACCCTGTTTCTCACCCTGACAGATGAGGCTCCATTCTTTGGCTTTAAGGTCGCGTGCCACACCGTAATGGCTTGCAGCATCGACACGGTTCGGGGTCAGCTCAACCTCCAGGCGGTAATCGCTCTCCACCTTGAAATATTCAGCAGCCGGAGTTCCCGGTTTCACCTCTTCGTCGAGCACGATGATGCCGGCGTGGTCTGTGCCGAGTCCAAGTTCATCTTCCGCGCATATCATGCCGAAAGATTCCTTGCCGCGTATCTTTGATTTCTTTATCTGGAATTCCTTGTCACCATCGTAAAGGGTAGTGCCTACGGTGGCAACAACCACAGTCTGACCGGCAGCTACGTTCGGTGCGCCGCAAACGATCTGCACTGGAGCCTCACCACCTAGATCAACCGTAGTTACATGAAGATGGTCGGAGTCGGGATGTTCCTCGCAGGTCAGTACCTTGCCGATTACCACACCGCGCAAACCGCCGCGGATGCTCTCCACTTCCTCCACTGTATCGCACTCAAGTCCTAACGACGTAAGTGTGGCAGCAAGCTCTCTCGGATTCAGATTGAAATCAATGAATCTCTTAAGCCATTTATATGATATATCCATACTTTAAAGTTTTGACTTGCAAAGTTAATAAAAAGTTTTCAGTTATAGGTTATCGGTTGTCAGTTTTCAGATATAGGTTATCAGTTTTCAGTTCGATAGATCTGAAAGTGTCCATAAATCCTAAATCCTAATTTCTAATTCCTAATTCAATCAAACGGCCGGCATCTCGATGCGGAATGTCGTGCCGCTGCCGATTTCCGATTCTTTCACGAATATCTTGCCGCCGTGATACTCCTCGATGATGCGCTTCACCAGCGTCAAACCTAATCCCCAACCGCGCTTCTTGGTAGTGTAGCCGGGATTGAACACTGTCTTGAAATTCTTGCGCGCAATCCCTTTCCCCGTATCTTTGACCTCAATCCAGACAATATTCTTTTCCGCACCGGTAGTGATGTCGAGCTTCCCCTCCCCCTGCATGGCATCCACTGCGTTCTTGGTAAGGTTCTCCATGACCCATTCTATAAGAGGGCGCGAAAGGAGCACGCCGTGGTCATCGTCCGACAGGTGCATGGTTATCTCCACACGTCCCGACACGCGACTCTTCATGTAGTCAAGGGATTTCGCCACAACCTCATTCAGGTAATCGAGCTGCATCTCGGGCTGCGAACCGATCTTCGAGAAACGGTCGGCTATGACCGAAAGGCGCTTCACATCCTTGTCGATCTCTCCGGCAATCTCCTCTTCGACGCCCATGGCGCGCAGATATTCAGTCCATGCCATCAGTGAGGAGATAGGTGTTCCCAACTGGTGGGCGGTCTCCTTCGAAAGTCCTACCCACACGCGGTTTTGCTCGGCGCGCTTCGTATAAACCATTGCCATATAGATGATCAGTGCAAGGGCCACCATCACAACCATCTGTATGTAGGGATATATGCTCAGACTGCGAAGAAGTCGCGAATCCTCATAGAAAATATACTGGTTCTCACCGCCGAAAAGCTCAATCTCTATAAAATGACGGTTATGTTTTGCCACTTCCGGCAGCGTCTCGGTGCCCGCCACTTTTTTCAACCGTTTTTCGAGATAGTTTCGGTTTCTTTCGGAAAGTTCCGAGAATAGGGATTTGTCGGCATCTTTCTTGTCGGGGAGCGTGAAATTTCTGAACTCCGAGATATTCCCATCCTTGTCACAGATGAGCACAGGGATCGAATTGTTCTGAGCGATGATACCCAAAAGGAACTCAAAGTCAGAATCGACATTGGCTTTCGCAAGTCGTTCAGTGGCTTGTGCCCAGATGCTCATGCGGTCGCGCTCTTGATTTGCCAGCTCCTTTACGAGATTATTGCTGACCATCAGGAACAGAAATGCAGCCACTGCCGAACCCAATATCAGCAGCATCTTCCCTGTGCGGCGGTCAACCTTCTTGATCTTCATAGATAAACTTAGCTACGGAATTCTCCGTGTTCGGACCAATCACGATGTCGGCAATCTCCTTAACTTCGGGCAGTGCATTCTCCACTGCCACTGCAACGTCTGCCACCTTCATCATCGGTATGTCGTTGATGTTGTCGCCGAATACCACTACACGGTCGGCACCCGTGCGCTCTTTCATACGCAGCACCGCGTTCGCCTTTGTTGCCTCCGGTGCGAATGCCTCAACAATCCCGATCTCCGGGCCATAGAAGTCGTGGTAGAACTGCGGACGCGCACCGTCGATCAACGTAGTGCGGCGGAAAGTGCGTTCGGCATGCTCCGTAGGCTGCATTCCGTAGAAAAGTATGGTCTTGTCGAATTTCTCCGGTAGTTGTTCGCTCTCATCTGCCGGTATGTGGAAATGCTTGAAAGGGGAGTGCAGCCGCTCCTCCATGAACTGACGTTCAATGTCGTTCAGTTTTCCCCCGATGTGGTAAATGTTTATGATTTCATTCTCAAGAGTGAAAAGATATATGGGGAAACTCATCTCGTGATAGGCATCCACGAGTTTGCGCACCGCCTCCTCGTTGAAATATTTAAGGTCGGAATAATGGTTTGAACGGGAGTCCCATACGGCTGCCCCTGTCATCACGATAGAAGGCAATGTCATATCTACATTGCGGATAATGTCGCTGACGGTGGCGGGAGTGCGTGCAGTCGCCACTGTAAACAGCTTACCCTCGGCGATGCTCCTGTTGAGCAGGTCGAGGGTTGTTTCCGACAGATACGCGCCCGGCTGCATCAGGGTGCCATCCAAATCACTAACGTATAATGTCTTCCTCATATTAATATCTACTCACTCCTCACTTTAATATCTATTCACTCCTCTCTATTCACTACTCTCTACTCACTACGACTCTCTTCTCTGATTTCTACATATTCTACATCAACGGCATACTCCTTCATGGCCTTCACTGCGTCGCGGCGTGCCGCCTCATGACTGCGCTCTGTTCGGGAATATGCGTTGTTGGTATAGGTGTTGTGGCGTTGTTCTTTCTCCTGCTCCTTGCGGCGCCGTTGCTCCTCCTTGCGCGATGGCATACCCATCATACGCCGTATGGCATCTTCAGCGCGGCGGCTCAGGAACCCTTTGATCCATTTTGTGATCCAGGGCCAGAACACCACAATCAAAAGAACAATTATAATAAATGTCATAAAATGCTAAAATGTTAAGCGGGTAATCGATAAAGAATTACACTGTTTTGCCACGGTCAAGAATACCGTAGACAAGATATGCTATGATGAGCCACATCAGTCCGGGAACACCGAAAATCACCACTGACGCTATCGCCGTTGCTATCAGAAGCCAACGGAAACCGTTACCTTTCCATCCCCAGGTGTGAAACTTCAGTGAGAAGAGTTTGAGGGGGGAGAGCATAAGCCAGCTTTCAAGAATAATCACCGGCACCACTATAAATGGAAGTGTGAGATTAGAGAATCCTGCGTGGCAATAGGCTGTGTATCCGATCCAGAAGATGGCGTTTGCCGGAATCGGTAGCCCGATGAAACTTGTGGTTTGTCGGGTGTCGATATTGAACTTGGCAAGACGTAAAGCTCCGGCAACCGGAATCAGTATTGCAAGCCAAGGAATCCAGCCACCTTGAGGGGAGAGTGTGGCATACAGAAGCATGGCGGGAGCCACGCCGAAGCTGACGCAATCACAGAGGGAATCCAGCTCCTTACCCATATCTGAATAGGCGTGAAGCAGGCGCGCTGCAAAACCGTCGAGGAAATCCATCACGGCCGCAATTCCGATGAAAATGAACGCCCAGTTGTAGGCAGCCATACCGCCGATGAGCGCATCGCCTTGAAGCGCGAAAATTGTAGCCACACATCCCGAGGCGATATTAAGGCAAGTTATGCTGTTTGGTATATACTTTGTTGTCACTTCTATCAATTAGGAATTAGGAGTTAGTAATTAGTAATTATGGACACTTATGCCTATTGTCAATTAGTAAGTAGCAGTTAGGAATTAGTAATTATGGACACTTCTCCTTTCCGTAATCATTAATTATTAATCATTAATCATTAATTAAAAACGCTTCTGCCTCCAATAATTATTAATTATTAACCATTAATTATTAATTAAATTTTGCTACCGGCGTTACTCCTCCGTGGGTGATGTCGCCGATGTTGACCAGAATCTCGGTGTCGAGGGGCAGGTAGAGATCTACTCGCGAGCCGAATTTGATGAATCCGAGATGCTCGTCGATCGACGCTTCCTCACCCTTGTGGGCGTAGGTCACGATGCGTCGTGCCATCGCTCCGGCAATCTGTCGCACGGTAATCCGCTTTCCGCAATCGGCAAGGATACCGATTGTGCTCCGCTCATTGTCGGTGCTCGCTTTCGGCAGATAGGCGGAATAGAATCGTCCGTTGTGGTGCGCCACATATTCCACTTCGCCGTCAACGGGAAACCAATTGGCGTGAACATTCAGCGGCGACATGAACACCGATAGCATGATGGCGTCGCTTTTAAGGTACTCACCCTCGTAAGTGCGCTCAATCGCCACAACCTTGCCATCGACCGAGCTTACTACCATCCCGCGCCGCTCACCGTGATAATGGCGCTGCGGGCACCGGAAGAAGTTGAATACAAAGCAATAAACCACAATCGAGATTGCCGACAATATCCCCGGTATGATATAAGGGGGTATAAAAAGCCATATCGGCACGTTGAGCGCTGCCAATACGATAAAAAGCAAAATCAATATGTTGGTCCCTTCTCTATGAATCTTCATGCCGATGGCCAATGTTTGAATGTGAAAGGGTAGAGGCATAAGCCGGTAACCCCAAAATGTTTCATTTGCAAATTTACACCATTTTAATTAAATTTGCAACTCTATAAAGATATAAAAGATAATAAACATATACTAAGTATGAAAATGCAGAGCGTAGGGCGTATTCTATATTGGGTATTGCTTGTTTTTACGTGCTTCCCGTTCAAAATGTTATTCGGGACAGAGGTTATCTCTCCGGCTATCGCACTCTTTCTCGGTTTGATGTTTGCCATTACTTTCGGCATCCCTTATCCCACATTCAACAAGAAACTTTCCAAATACCTGTTGCAGGCATCAGTGGTCGGACTCGGTTTCGGTATGAATCTTCAGAAAAGCCTTCAGTCGGGTGCCGACGGTATGCTGTTCACCGTTGTCTCCGTAATCGGAGTGATGGTTCTCGGTATATTGCTGGGTAAATGGATGAAGATTAACGATAAAGCGTCGTATCTTATATCTTCGGGTACAGCGATCTGCGGCGGCTCGGCAATTGCAGCAGTAGGCGGAGTGATGAAAGCCAACGAGAAAAATATGGCTGTTTCGCTCGGTGTTATCTTTATACTCAACGCTGTGGCGCTCTTTATCTTCCCGCCGCTCGGTCATCTGTTCCACATGAGCGATGCCCAGTTCGGCACATGGGCTGCCATCGCCATTCACGACACAAGTTCAGTGGTCGGTGCGGGTGCGGCTTATTCCCCCGAAGCATGCGAACTCGCCACACTTATCAAATGTACCCGTGCTCTCTGGATCATACCTTTGGCATTCTTCACCATCTGGTATTTCCGCAAAGAGAAAGGTGGAGAGGGTAAGGCCAAGATCTCTATTCCATGGTTTATCCTTCTCTTCGTGGTGGCCATGGTCATCAATACCTATACACCCGATTCGATGCAACCTTTCATGTCGCATGTTTACTCTGCGATTGTCGCCATCTCCAAACAGGCGTTGGTTGCTGTGTTGTTCGCCATCGGTGCGAGCCTCAGCATCAAGGTGGTGCGTGAGGTCGGTGTCAAACCCCTCGTTCAGGCAATCCTGCTATGGATCGCCATCGGTGTCTCCTCACTTTTAGTGTGCCTTTACACCATCGACTAATTCATAAATACTAATCCTTCGGATTTTGGTAAATACTAATTTCTAATTACTAATTACTAATTTAACAAAATTGACTGCGATTAATATATTAAGAAAGGCCGTAGCTCCTGCAACCTTATGGTTGGGAATCGCCTCTGTTATAGCCGGAAGTGCCGCCGCCTACTCTCACGGTAACTTTATGTTTCTTCCGGCGTTGGCGTGTCTGATATTCTGTGTCTGCGCTCAGATTTTCAGTAATATCACGCATCGTTACTACGACGACAAGCACCGTCTCGGTGAGAATGCTGCCGACGGTATGTATTACTGCGAAGACCTCGACAAACCGGTGAGCTACGTACTAAAAGAGGGTATGCGAGTAACCGGTATCATCGCAGCCACTGCCGGACTTATGATCCTCGCTTTTGCAGGCTGGTGGGTGCTGATAATCGGTGTCATAATAGCCATTTTCGTTCTTATCGCAAATGTAGGGCCATGTCCGATGAGCCGCACTGCCTTTTATCCGCTCATTACGTTTTTTATGTTCGGCCCGGTAGCTGTTATCGGCACCTGCATAGTGCAGTCGGAGGCCTCGTCGCAGAATATGCTGTCGTGGTGGGATCTCGAACCGGCTGTGGTAATGTCGGTTATCATCGGACTGATGGCGATGAACAGTCATCTGATTTTCGGCACATTCCATCACGCCGACAATACGCAATCATCGCGCACCACATTCTTTGACCGCTATGGAAAGAGAGGGTATCTGTTGTGCATCACGATTTCCACGCTGATTTACGGTGCTACAGGTGTGTTTGCACCATTNCTGCTGAAACTATTCGATATGCCGTGGATTTANATACCTATTCCGGTGCTCTCCGTGGTCTTCAGCTATTATACNGTCAAGCTCACCCTCAAGCCGGAGACATGTCACAAAGCNTGGCACTATTCGCTCCTCAACATCATGGCNTACGCNATCCTATCTTTCATAGTATTCTGCATCATCGGTTATCCGGAGGGTTATCTTGATNCCGCTCCCTCNATCTTCTAANGNAGNGAGNAGAGNGGAGAGAGTAGAGAGTAGTGAGGAGTAGNCAAGANTAAATTTTGGTTAAAAAAGTTGGCTGGATTGGAAAAATTTTGTAACTTTGCAGTCGATTAAGAAAATCGGGGTGTAGCACAGTTGGTTAGCGCGCTACGTTCGGGACGTAGAGGTCGGGCGTTCGAGTCGCCTCACCCCGACTCTTAAAGAAGAAAAAGGAATCAGTCTCANNCTGATTCCTTTTTTGTTCATAAATTATTATCAATAGCGANACNGGNCGCTATTGATAANNAAAAAGAGATAAGATGNNAGNGNCATCTTATCTCTTTTTTGTAAAANAAACTGTTTTCGGGGAGTTAGAGTGTCTTCAGGATTGCGGTTGCNGTTTCGACGCAGTCGGCGTCGGATGTCGGGTATTTGTCGCGCGATTTAACCCACTCTTCGTCGATGCTGAAGTAGTCGATCGGTGTCTTGTCACCGGCAAGCTGNCGGTCGATCCANGTCTTCCAACGCTTGTANTAGAGGTTGCCGAGCAGTCCGCTCCATTCGCGGTGCGCGTAGTCGCGCAAACCACCATCCTCACTCGCTACACGCGGTCCCCATGTCGTTATCAGGTAACGTGCGTTGCTCTCGAAGTTGTCACGCTCATCATCGGTCGGTGCCAGTTTACGCGCATCATCGATCCAAGTCTGTACGCGGAACTCCGGACGTGTGTTAAGCAGCTCATCCTGCTTCATCAGCAAGCTCAGGAACTCGTCGGAATGNGTCTTGAATGCCTTCATGTCATTCTTCTTGAGATCTTTCTGCATCTCCTGGTAAACAAGACGTCCCTTCTCTGCTAACGCCTGGCGCGTTATATCCACAAGGTCATAGCGGTAATTCTCGTTATCCTTGAGTTTNGGAGCAGCTGCGCCGAATTTCTTTGCAGCGTTGATCACATCCTGCGGTTTGTAATATGGTTTCATGCGNCTCCAGCTCGAAACNNTCCACGCTTTATCCGACGGGCGNGCGCAGAAGATNGACTCTGTGGTGCCCTGCTGAAGAATACCCCACGGACAGTTGTAGATGGTATTAGCCAGCTCCTTCCAAGCCTTCTCCGCATTAGCATTCTTGGAGCCATAACGTGCCTCGCAGTAGCCGTTGAGCCAATCCTCTTTGGAGAACTGTTCCGGACGCCATATAAGCTCGGAAACGAGCTCATACATCACCGGGTTGTTGTCGATACCCTCCGGTGTCAGTCCNATACCGGTCATATCCTTGCCGAACGATGATTCNTTCGCCTTGTAGTATCCGCCGATCACGTTATCGAAACGTCCGTGGAGACCTACATTTCCACCGAAGTTGAGGAGCATGCACCAGAGCCAGTCCTGNCCGTCATAGCCNGTNGCGCGTGGTGTCTTCGAGGGTGTCTCCGGATCGCCCCATTGCGGTTTGATTTCGGAAGCGAGGTCCAGAACCACGATATCACCTTTCGGTATCTTGCTGTAGATAGCGGCACGCGGATTCTCGTTCCAACCCTGGATNACCCACGCCGATTCCGGATTGGCGCGTTTCATGGCATCNTAGATGATCTTGCCGGCATCGGCATAGTTGAAAGTGTTGACATCGTCAACATGCGAACCCTCGTGGAAGGGATCCATGCTGTAATATTTGGCAGTGCCGTTCACCTTGCGCAACTCATCGTAATAGATATCGGCAATGCGGTTGAACTGNGGGTCGGTGCTGTTGAGGAATGCAGGGCGNACGAAGCCNTTCCAGATACCTTTGCCCGAAACATCNAGACCGAGACGTTCGTCGGCATCGTGGGGCACCATCCCTGAATATCCGGGGAGCACCGGATCCATGCCCAGTTCATTCATGCGAGCGAGGATATCTTTCTGNAGCTTTACNCGCTCCTCNTACCATTTATCGGACATNGGTCCNCCCCAGCCCTCAAGGTTGTTCATCAACCACCATGCCTGGAATGCGGGACCCGCCACNAACTCGTCGGCCTCCTTCTTGCTGTAACCNAGGCGCATCAGAGTGTTGCGCCACACGGCATCGGTGCCGACGATNGCAAGAGGCATATTGATTCCATGAAGTGCCATCCAGTCTATCTCCTTCTGCCAGCGTTCCCAGTCCCACCACGGCATCGAATAGCTGTGGGTGCAATANTTCAGGTAATANCGCTGTGTNGCGTCGGTGGTGTGACGCTCCGCCTTCTTGGGAAGGGGAAGGTTGTCGGGTATATCGGCTGTAAGCTGGTTCCANCTGATATGTATATTGGGGTAATANTTGAGATACCAGTTCAGACCGGCAGCCATATTCACCGGCGAGTTACCACGGATCACAGGTTTGCCATTCTCGGCATCAATCTCGAAAAACTCCTCCGGACTCTCAACCTGCTCGAAGATAAACTTGCGCGAGCTTCCGGGATCAAGACGGTCGGCAAGTGCCGCTACGGGGTGAGTGGCTGATTTCCACTGACGGCGAAGGTCGTTCCAGCGGTAATAGCCGGGCGCGCCCTCCATCTCCTTTACACCATTGATGCGCACCGGGCGCTCGTTGAGGCGGGGGGCCACAATCACATCACCCTTGCCGTTGCGGAAGAATGCGAGCTGGAAATTCGCGCCCATCGGTGTCAGTGAATAGTTGCGCCATTCGCGCGAAGCGTTATCGAAACCTGACACCGAAGCATCGGCATTCTCCACACCTGCCAAGGCGAGGAATCGCAACAGAGCGGTGTCGTGTCCAAAGCGAAGGTCTACTGCCGTGGGGCGTTTCCCGGCTATGGCCTCATCCGCGCGATCTGTAATCTCGTTCAGCAGATTCTCGGCACTGCGGGCTCCTGCCTGCGAACCGTCGGCGCCATTCGCGTGGTTCACATACATATTATAGTTGGTAGCCTTCCAATGGTTATAAAGATCCTCGGTGTCGAAAATGGCGAGAAGATTCTCGGTTGTCTCAACATCCTGCTCGGCTATAGCCACATCATAAAGGCGAGTCATCACCTTGTCGAGATCCTTAACCTTTGCCGGATTTTTGAAAAGTTTAGCGGCAGTAGCGGGGGAGCGGTGCAACGAATCATTCTCAGCTTTAGATGCTTTCTTCCAGTCAGCGTCTTTTGACTCCAGCTTCTTCGTATCTTTGTTGTGATTCATGATGAAATTCATATCCGAAGGCGTGGAATTGCGCTCCACATTCAGTTTCGGATTGCGTCTCACCAGCTCATCGGCAAAAGCTGCCATCGAGATAATGCATCGCGGTTCCGTTGAACTGCGGGCAATGATATACTTTTCGCCTTCGAAAAGTGAGGGGAAACGCTCCATCATACGTCCGGCAATCTGCTTGTGCTGACGATTACCCAACGGCGACAGCTCGCCCCAATGGCCGTCGGTGAAAGCCTTGAGCGCCTGAGCTTTGCGAAGCACCTCCTTACCAGTGTCAGTAAGGTTGTTTTCGCACTCCTGCGCAAGCAGATCGTTGATCAACGCCTCATGCACGGTTTTGTTGATCACCCATCGCGAGCCGTGACGCCCGTAATGCGAGATATAGAAAGGTTCATAACCGGCGGGAACTTTGTTCAGCGAATCGGTAGAGTAGGGATAGGCATAATATATGCCACCCCCCTTCTCGGGTGTAGCTGCAATCTCATCCCGCACCTGGCGGTCGGTCAACGCCGACGCACCCAGAGCCGCTGTCGCTACCGACAGNCATAGCAGTAGATTTTTAGGTTTTATCATTGTCTTTTAAGAATTATCGCAATTTTCGGAAATATCAGAATTATCAGAAATATCGGAATTGTCAGAATTATCGGAGCCCCTCAATCATACCTAATCCCTAACCCCTAATCACTAATACCTAATCCCTAAGTTTCCCTTCCCAGAAATTTCGGAGGTCTGCCCAGCGGTAGTAGCCGGGAGCGTACTCGGTGAGTTCGCCTACGGTTTGCGGACGCTCGTTGAGGCGCACGGTGGCTATCTCCTCGCCGGCAGCGTTGCGGAACACTATCAGCTGCAGATTGGCTGCCATCGGGGTGATGTTATATGATTGCCAAACGCGCGATGCAGCATCAATCCCTCGTGTCTCCGCCTTTGCAATACCCAATCTCATCAGAGCCGATAAGCGTAACAGATACAGGTCGTGACCGAAACGGAGATCTACATGCGTGCGTTTCCCCGCCAGACTCTCATCCGTGCGGTCGAGGATATCCTTAAGCAGACTGCGGCTCGATTTGGGTCCATCGCCATTAGTATCCAATGAATTGCCGTGACGGAGATACATCTTCTGGTCCTCAGCTTTCCATAGATTATAGATATCCTCCTTGTCGAAATAGGGGAAGAGATCCACATCCAGATTATCTATATTCTGAATGGAGATGGCCACATTGTGCAGCTGGCTCATCAGTTTCGGTAATTTTTTTACTTTGTCGGGGTTTACAAACAGCTTTGAAGCTGTAGCTTTCGATGCGAACAATGAATCGCGGGCTTGTTCATAGCCTGCGCGCCAGGGTGCCGGGTCGTTGTATATCGCTCTCGCTTCCGGAGAATGGTATCGGATAAAGCTTTGATCGCCGGGGGTGGAATGACGCTCCACAACCAATGCGGGGTTTCTCTCTTTCAGCTCCTCTGAGAACGCTGCCATAGAGATGATGCATCGAGGTTCGAGAGAACAGCGCATCACAATAGAGTCACCGGCCTCGAACAGTGTCGGGAAACGGTTCATCATACGGGAGGCTATCGCCTTGTGCTGACGCTCACCAAGGCGCGTCAATTCACCGCTATGACCTTCGGCATTCTCGCCACAGATCCTCACGATCTCCATCACCTCCTCGCCGGTGGGTGTCAGATTTCCAGCCGCCTTCTGTTTCTCGAACTCCTTTACTATATTCTTATGCAGATCCTTAGTGGTGTGCCAGCGCGAGCCGTGACGACCATAGTGCGAGATATAGACAGGCTCAAACCCTGCGGGCACAGGCGCCAAAGAGTCGGGTGTGTTGAGATATGGGTAAGCATAGAAAATGCCACCCGATTTTTCAGGACATGCAGCGATCTCATCGCGCATCTGGTTGTCGGTGAGTGCCGACGCACTCAATGCCGCCGTTGCCATCGACAGCCATAGCAGTAGATTCTTAGGTTTTATCATTGTTCTTTAAGAATTTTCAGAATTATCCTCACTCCAGACTACTCACTACTCACTAATCTGACTCCTCCAGAACTTTCGAAGGTCGGTCCAGCGGTAATAGCCGGGAGCGTACTCGGTGAGTTCGCCTACGCTTTGCGGACGCTCGTTGAGGCGCACTGTGGCTATCTCCTCGCCGGCAGCGTTGCGGAACACTATCAGCTGCAGATTGGCTGCCATCGGGGTCAGGTGATAGTTGCGCCATACGCGCGAAGACTCATCGATGCCGTGAACCACTGCCTTTGCATCTCCCAATTGCATCAGCGACAGAAGTCGCTCCAGATATGTGTCGTGACCGAAACGGAGGTCTACCTGGGTGCGTTTCCCCGCGAGACTCTCATCAGTGCGGTCGAGGATATCCTGAAGAAGACTGATTGAAGACTTCGGACCCTCACCCTCACTTTCCGGTGCATTGCCGTGACAAAGGTAATATCCGTGATTCTCAGCCTTCCAGAGATTGTAGAGATCCTCATTATCGAAATAGGGGAGGATGTTGACATTCAGATCATCGATATTCTGAGAAGTGAATGCAATATTGTGCAACATACTCATAAACCAGGGGAGGTTATTGAGTTTGTCTGGATTAACAAACAGCTTCGATGCGGTTGCTTTGGACTCGAACAGTGAATCGCGCTCATGAATATAGGCAGCGCGCCAAGGTTTTGAATCGTCGTAAAGGGACTGTGCCCCTTTGGAATCGTAACGTATAAACTTCTGATCACCGGGCGAAGCACTGCGCTGCACCACCATCCCGGGGTTATACTCCTTCAATGCTTCGGAGAAAGCTAACATCGAAATGATTACGCGCGGTTCCGTTGAGCTACGCGCCACGATCGTATCTCCCGTCTCGAACAGTGTCGGAAAACGTTTCGCCATACGGGTAGCTATAGACTTATGCTGGAGCTCACCCAAATGTGTAAGCTCGCCCGTATGCCCTTCGGCATTATCCTCGCAGATCTGCACCAATCCCATTACCTCTTCACCTGTAGAGGTCAGGTTACCATCCTCCTTCTGCTTTGCAAACTCTTTGAGTATCTTCTCATGTATATCGCCCCATGTGTGCCAGCGAGAGCCATGGCGACCATAATGCGAGATATAGACAGGCTCAAACCCCGCAGGCACGGGAGGCAATGAGTCGGGCGACGCTATATAAGGATACACTAAGTAAACGCCACCGGATTTCTCAGGACACGCGGCGATCTCAGCGCGTATAGCATTGTCGATAAGCTCATTCTGTTTATTAATATCGATCTTAGCGGCTTTCTTCTTCTTTGCCTCTACAGCACCCGGCAGAAGCATAGCGGCGCACACCAATCCTACAGCTAATTTCATTTTCAGTTTTTAAATCAGAATTTTCGGCACTAATACCTAAAGAATCTCCTCTACGTCAGCGATAGTGCCGGAGAAGGGTCCTTTCTTTTCGAGTTTGAGGGTACACATGGCTGCGGCGAAGATCCCGGCCTCCTGATAAGATGCACCGTGAGCGCGCTTGTAGAGGTAGCCTGCCATGTAGGTGTCGCCGCAACCTGTGGCGTCCACAAGATCCTTCGGCGGCAGAGCCGGTATCTTGTAAAACTCACTGTCGGCATAGATGAGCGATCCTTTGTCGCCCAGAGTCAGAAGCACCTCCTTGCAACCCCAATCGGCGAGGATACAGGCTGCCTCGTATGGATCGGATGTGCCGGTCAGCACCTCCATCTCATTCTCATTGGCCTTCAAGATCGAGATATAAGGCATTGCCTCACGCTTCTTGTCGTAATCCACGTGAACCACATCCTCACCCACAACCTTACGCAGATAACCCTGAACGTCGACCGACACCTTTCCCTTGGCTGCTAAGGCCTTGATGGTGTCGAGGTCGAAATCGTCGGCAAGGAGTGTGCCGAGGTGATAGATGTCAGCCTCAACGTCGGCGAGGTTTTCGGCGGTGAACGGATCAGCTTTTGCCAACACACGCTGAGTGCGGTGGTTCATATCGGTGCCATACTTATTCTCGAAGAACACAGACTTGCGGCTTGGAATCACTTTAACATCAATTCCATCTTGGCGTAACTCATCGACAACTCCCATCTCAGTGTCGCCCAGAGCGGTGACGAGACGGAATCCATCGTGGTCAAAATCTTTAAGGGCCTTGGCGAAATAGAACGCCGTCCCCCCGGGCATATACGCCTCAAACCGGGGAGTAATCACCTTATCCAAAGTGATATGGCCTATGCAGCATATTTTTGTCATTTTCAGTTTTTTTAATCGAAGATTCAAGAATTTTCAGAATTTTCAGAAATATCTGAATTTTCGGAAATATCAGAACTACTCACTTCTCACTTCTCACTAACACAGCGTAGATCAGCACGCAGAGGTAGCCGAGGGCGGGAACAATAAAGGCGGTGGAGATGGAGGTCGCGTCAGCCATATATCCCATCAGCGACGTACCGATGGCGCCGCCGATCGGGGTCATCATCAGGAATGATGAGGCGATCTTCACAGACTTACCGGCGTCGCCGATCGTGATTGCGAAGATTGTAGGGAACATTATGGCTTCAAATGCATAGCAGATGAATACCCCGGCTTTTGAGATAACACCGGCATTGAGTATCACCGCCGTAGCGCCGATCATTGTCATCACCGCGCAACAGAGCAATACTTTCTCCGCTCTGACCTTACGCATCACGGCACTACCCACAATTCGCGCCACCATAAACAATCCAAGCGCGCCGAATGAGAGCACGATCGAAGCCGTTGTCTTGGTCATCCAGCCGTCGGCTGTGGCATAGTTGATGAAAAGTGAGTTGATGGAAATTTCAGCTATCTCGTAGCAAAGCAACGCCAACACACCGCTGCGGAAACGTTTGCGGCTCCAGAGTTCGCGGATCGTGGCAAGAATCCCTTGCGGTTCGTCGCTGCTAACTTGCGTCTCATCGTTGTTCGTTATCTCGGGTAATTTGACACGGGTAAACATAAGCGCAGCGAGCAGCACGATGATACCCATCACGGTGTAAGGAACCTCGACTCCGGCATCCTCGTGTGAGAAAAGGAAACCTCCCACTATCACCGGTGCCAGTATGCAGCCGAGACCATTGAACGATTGAGCCAGATTAAGTCGCGACGCCGCAGTCTCCTTAGCCCCTAATTCTGCGGCGTATGGATTGGCAGATGTTTCAAGCATCACCAATCCGCAACCGATCACGAACAGTGCCCCTAAGAACATCGGGAACGAGGCGTAAGCCGCTCCGGGTATGAACATCAGTGAACCGATGCCGAAAAAGAGGAGTCCGGTAACCACACCGCGTCTATATCCCCATCTGGTTATAAGAATACCTGCCGGCAACGCCATGAGGAAGTAGCCGACGTAGGTGGTGGCTTGAATCAGTGTCGATTGCGTGATAGAGATGGAAAGCGCCTCCTGGAAATGCTTGTTGAGCACATCGAGGATGGCGCGAGCGAAACCCCACAGGAAAAACAATGAGGTGATAAGAATGAAAGGCAATCTATATTGCTTGCTTACAAGTTTCATACTATTCAAAAGCTCGGGTTAGTTCGATGTATTTATCATTACGCGCACAAAGTTACACATTATATATAAGAAACGCAAATTTTGTTTTTAGTGAGTAGTGAGTAGAGAGTAGTGAGTAGAGAGTAGTGAGTAGCGGGAGAGAGGAGAGAGGAGGGAGTAGGGAGTAGGGAGTAGGGTATTCTTAATTAAGGGTGGGATCTATTGTGGGAATCTATTGTGGAATCTATTATGGGATTTGTAAAACTATGTTATTCAACATATAAATTTGACTTATAAATGTTAAAATAAGTTAAATTCGGCAAAAAGTGTAGATTTAACACTATTGATTGCTATATTTGCAACGTGAATTTCGGCCACTTACCCGGATTTCTGGCGAAAAGCTCAAATTAAATCGTTGAGAGATAGTTGTTTATAAAGGATAAGCAATTGAAACTCAAGATAGTTTTGCCTACTGATTGAAAATACAAAGGGATTTCCGCAAGGATTTCCGGAATTAAGATAAAAACAAACAACAACAATATTAACTTTTAGTTAACCTTACTTTATGTTATTCTCCAAATCATCAGAACGAGAAAAGAGATCGCATCTCAGCGCAACAATGCGCGCTGCAATGATGCTGTTCCTTTCTATCTTCTTGTCCGCGATGTCGGCAAATGCACAAAGCGCAGTGAAAGGTACCGTGACCGATGAGGCCGGTGAGCCCCTGATCGGTGCGAGTGTGGTGGTTCCCGGTACAACCGTTGGAACAACAACCGATCTCGACGGTAATTTCTCAATTGCTGTAGAGCAAGGAAAGAAACTCCGCATTACTTATGTGGGTTACGTAAGCCAGGATGTTACAGTGAAAGGTAACGACCTGAAGATTGTGCTTAAAGAGGACAACGAGCTTCTTGAGGAAGTTGTTGTAATCGGTTACGGTACAATGAAAAAGAAGGACCTTACAGGTTCAATCACAACAGTTAACTCCAAAGACCTCAACGTAGGTAGCTACACCGATCCCGGTCAGCTCCTTCAGGGTAAGGTTCCCGGACTTGTAGTTGTGCAGAACTCCGACCCTAACGGCGGTGTGAACTCACTGACTCTCCGCGGTGCGTCTACTCTTAACGGTTCAACCTCACCGTTGTATGTAGTAGATGGAATCCCCGGTGTAAACCTTAACCTTATTCCGCCGAGCGAAATCGAGAGCATCGACGTGCTCCGTGATGCTTCCGCAACTGCAATCTACGGTTCGAAGGCTGCCAACGGTGTAATCATCGTTACTACTAAACGTGGTGCTGAAGGTCCCGCTCGCGTAAGCTATTCAGGTTATGTGTCTTGGGAAAGAATCGCTAAAGATCACGATATGATGACAGCCGATGAGCTTCGAGCTTACGCTGCTGCAAACAATATCACCATCAATAATGATAGAGGTGCGAACACCGACTGGGCAAAAGAGGTGCAGCGTACAGGTTTTGCTACAAACCATGACCTTTCAATCTCAGGTGGAGGCAAGAACACAACTTACACTGCTTCGATCAACTATATCAAACGTGATGGTATCATCCAGGGTGTAGGTAATAACCTCTTTACCGGCCGTGCGTATGTAGAGACCAAGACTCTTAAAGATCGTCTTACTCTCGGTGTGGGTATCAATGGTAACATCCGTAAGGAATGGGGTGTTCCTCGTGGTCTCGAAGGAAGTTCTGTTTACGAAGGTATGTATTATTACTCGCCGCTCGTGCCCGTGCGCAATGAGGATGGCACTTGGTATAGTGACAAAACCATTTCTCAGAACTACAACCCGCTTTCACTCGTTTATGAAAACCGCTCAACTGCCACTTACAAGCGCTTGCAGTTCACCGGTAAAGCATCTTTGAAAATCATCGAAGGTCTCTTCCTTAATGCGAACTTCGCTTACGAAACTCAGAACTATCATTACAAGGATTACACTTCAACTCAGTCTCAGAACAATACTCGTCATGGTGAGTCTTCTCGCAATGTTACAGATGATTGGGGTAAATTGATGGAGATCTTCGGTAACTATGACAAGGAATTCGGTGAGGATCACAAACTCGCCCTTATGGCCGGTTACTCTTGGGAAGAACACAAAAACGGAGAAGGTTTCGGTGCAAGAGGTTACAATTTTTACGACGATTCAATCGGTTGGAACAATATTGGTGTAGCTAATAGTTGGGATACAGATCCTGTTTGGGGAAATGTGCTGAATCATACAAAGATGATCTCTTTCTACGGTCGTGCCAACTATTCTCTCAAATCTCGTTATCTGTTCCAGGCCGCTATCCGTCGTGACGGTGCTTCTACATTCGGTTCCAATAATCGTTGGGCAACCTTCCCCTCAGCTTCAGTGGCATGGCGCCTTTCAGACGAAAACTTCATGCAGGGGGCTGCAACTTGGTTGAGCGATCTTAAACTCCGTGTGGGCTGGGGTCAGAGTGGTAATGCCGCCGGCTTCGACATCTATACATCACGTTTCTTCTACAACACTTCAACTCGTTTCGATTATGTGGATGCATCAGGCAATGTTCAGTCTTACAAAGGACTTACAGCTGCCCGCAACGTAAATCCGGATTTGAAATGGGAAACAACCTCAATGCTCAATATCGGTCTTGATTTCTCTTTCTTCAATGGTCGTCTCGCCGGTACAATCGAATATTACGACAAGTCCACTAAAGATATGATCTGGGATTATCCGGTGTCAACTCTTATCTATCCTGTAAACTGGATGACAGCCAATGTGGGTAAGATGAAGAACCGTGGTGTCGAACTTATGGTTCAGGGTTATCCGGTTCATACCAAAGATTTTACCTGGTTAGCTTCACTCAACTTCTCTCATAATGATAATAAGGTTGTAAGTGTATCTAACAGTGAGTTCAACGCCGGAGTAATCAACCGTTACGATCCTCACCTCCCGGGTCTGTCGCAGGGCTGTAACACTCAGCGCATCGTAGAGGGTAAACCTATCGGTTCATTCTATCTCTGGGATTGGGCAGGTTATAACGAGCAAGGTATGTCTACTTTCTATCGTTACGACGGAAACGGCAATAAGATCCTTGACGAAAATGGTAATCCCGAGACTACAATGCAGCCCGGCCAGGATGACCGCGTCTATATGGGCAATGCTCAGCCTAAACTTACAATGGGTTGGGACAACAAGTTCACCTGGAAAAACTGGGATCTCAATATCTTCTTTACCGGAGTGTTCGGTCAGAAAATCTTCAATGAGCCGCATGCTTACTTCTCATACGTAGGTGCAATTTCCCAGGGTAAGAACGTAATGTCTTCTGTTTGGGAAGATCAGCTTGCAACCGACGGTTTGGCACACTATCCCTCACAGCGTTATCTTGAGGATGGTAGCTACTTCAAGCTTGCAACCGCAACATTGGGTTACACTTTCCGCAACTGCTTCAATGGTTGGTTGAAAGATATCCGAATCTATGTGTCGGGTAACAACCTCTTTACAATCACCAAGTATAGCGGTCGCGACCCGGAGATCAACCTCGGCGGACTCGATCCCGGTCACGACACTCGTTCCGACCACTATCCGCGTACTCGCCAGATTCTTGTCGGTGCTCAAATTAATTTCTAATATTGGAATCTTAAATAGCTGAAATTACAATATGAAATCATATATCAAATTTTTGTCGATCGGAGCTGTGATGGCGGCAATGACCTCCTGCACAGACCTCGAAACAAATATTCCCGGCAGCTACACGGAGCTTCCAGATAATCCGATTGCTGTTCAGGGAGAATACGATGCCTGCTATCGTTATCTTCACGGCTGGTTTGGTCGCGACTTCAATGAGGGTGTGGTAAACCAGGGTGATGAGCTGATGGGTTGCTGCTATGGTGTCGGTAACTATTTCGATGATGGTCGTTATCTTGATGCATCCATTCATTCTTTGCATCTCGACAACTACCGAACCATGCTCATGGATGGCTGTCTTTCCGGTATCACATATACCAATACCCGCATCCTTGCTTATGGAGGCCCGGATCAGAATGATCCTGCCGTAGCACCGCTCCGCGCCATCCGTGCTTTCTACACATTCTGGATGATGGATCTCTATGGCGACTGTCCGATCCTTACGCGTAACTATGAGGAGGGTGAGAACCCCGATCGTGCACCGCGTGCTGAAGTAGCGAAGTGGCTCGAAAGCGAGCTTCTTGAGATTCTCGGTCAAGAGGACGCTCTAAGCAAAGCCAATGACGCGTCAACTTACGGTAAACCAAACTACTGGATGGCTGCTGCGCTCCTTGCAAAGATTTATCTCAACTGGGGTGTTTATACTAATGATATCACCACAGTTAACAATGATACACCTAACGAGAAACTTAACGATTGTGTTAAATGGTGTGACGAAATCATCCAGAGCGGTCTCTTTGAAGTCGGAACGGGTTATCGTAAAAAATTCTATCCCGACAATGGTGTTCACATCAAGGACTTCATCTATGCTTTTGACGTTGATCCTGCAACTAAGGGAGATGGCTGTCAGACTTGGTATCGCTGGTTCGCATTTAAGAAAGAGGGTTTGTGCGAACCCCCGACAATGGGATGGACCCCCTCTTCATCTGTAGCCGGCAACTGGGTATTGACAAAAGAGGCTTATGATCGCTTTAATCTTCCCGGCGACGAGCGTAACAAAATGGTGCTCGCCGGACCGCAGTACAAATTCGACGCAAACTATGAGGTTACTGATGAGCCTGTGATCATTTACGCAACTCCCGGTCGCCCCAACACAAAGATCGGACAGCTTAATTATCGTGCCGAATTCGACTTCGATGACGCGTCTATCTATTCACTCGGTGATGAGGCTGAACCTAAGGCTACAAATGAGACCGTGAAAGACGGAACTGCGCTCCTGAATATCCAGAAAGGTGCCCGCCTCTTCAAGTATCCTCCTCGTGAAGAAGACTTCCTGCTTTGGGGTCGCTCTCAGGCAAATGACTATCCAATATTCCGTCTGGCGGATATTATCCTGATGAAAGCTGAGTGCATCATGCGCGGTGCTACTCCTACATTGGGTGCTACAGTCAATGACCTTGTAAATATTATCCGCCGCTGCTCAAGTGCTCCTGAGGTTACAGGAAACTTCACAATTCAGGATCTTATGGATGAGCGCTCTCGTGAGCTTATCCTTGAGCCTTGGCGCCGCAATGACCTTATCCGCTGCGGAATGTTTGAGAACGACTGGGGTCAGAAAAACAAATATAAAGTCTGGGATGATGCCGAGCACACTACATTCCATTGGGTTGAGCGTCCCGGTGTAAAAGATCCTAACCGCCGTCTGATGCCGATTAACCGTGGAATCCTCGAAAGAAACCTCAATTGGAGCCAGAACCCCGGTTATGCAGGACTCTAATCTCAAGACGAAGATAGAAATCACAATTATATGAATAGCGCAGGTGCCGATCGCACCTTTGGTTGGCACCTGCAGCTTTATTCTCAATTAACCGAAAATTGTTTAATAAACATATCTAACCATTTATTTTTTTAATAATACTTTTTATGAAGAAATTTAACTTCAAGCGCAGCGCAATGTTCCTCGGAGCAGCAGCTGTTCTCATGTCAGCAAGCGCAGCTGACACGTATCGTGACGTAACCGGTCAGTACATGAAAAACCCCGCATTCTTCCCCGGTTGGCAGGGTGCTATCACAGATGTAATCAACGGCGTTGGTGAGGTTTACAACGGTGCTTTCAATCTCTATCAGGTTCTTCCTGACATGCCTGCCGGTGAGTATACTCTCACTGTAAACGCTTTCTATCGTTGCGGTACAAATGATTACTCTCAGGCTAACATGAATGATGGTGCTAACCACTATGCATCAATCTATCTTGGCACTGCTTCTAAGGCTGTTATCGGTTTGTTTGACGAGCCCGAGGGTCTCGTTCCCAATGGTACTGGTGATGCTTTCACTGCATTCGAGGCAGGTAAGTATTTGAACACACTGACCTTTAATCACGCTGGTGGCGACCTCCTCCTCGGTATTAAGAACGAGGGTGGTTACAACGATGAGTGGACTTGCTTCAGCAATTTCAAACTCGTTAGCGGTTCTACTGACTACACAAACAAGATCGTGAATGCAAATTTCGCTGACGGTCTTAACGCTAAGGATTTCTGGAACTTGGTTAACTCCGCTAATTCAGAGAAAACTCCTGATATGAATAAGGGTGGTGGTGTTTATCGTAAAACAAACGCTTCTCCCTACAACTTCGGTCAGCAGGTAGAACTTCCCGCCGGAACTTATCGTTTCAGCGCCCTTACTTTCCTCCGTCATGGTGGTGCAGGTAACTATGATGGCAAGATCATCACTTGTAAAGGTGGATGGGGTCTTACTGACGTAGATCCTTCTCCCAAACAGTGGTTCGATAAGAATCTCTATGATGAGAACAATACAGCTGCTAACGCATATCTTTATATGTCTATGAACGAGTCTAAACCCGTTAACATGATCTGGGATGATGAGTTCGGTGGCGAGCTTAACAAAAACACTGACAAGCGCACTTGCCTCCTTGACTGCTGGCAGATTGAGAATGGTGACTACGCAGCAATGCCTGAGAATGAGACTCGCGGCACAGCAGAGGACACTGAGATCGTTCCCGCTTACGACGTTCGCAACGTTGTTCCCAACTGGGCCGATTCAGGTATGGAGCGTGAATCAGCAGCAGCTTTCGTAAACAAGGCAGACAAATATCGTCAGTACGTAGAGTTCACTCTTACTGCACCTGCAAAAGTATGGTTAGGTCTCGCAAAAGATGAAAACCAGCCTGCTCAGTACTGGAACCCCTTCGCTGACTTCAAACTTGAGGTTCTGACTGAGGGTGCCGGTGTAGCTGAGATAGCATTTGACGAGAACGCTCCCGTTGAGTACTACAACCTCCAGGGTGTACGTGTAGCTAACCCCGCAAACGGTCTCTACATCGTTAAGCAGGGCAACAAAGTTACAAAACAGATCATCAAATAATCCACCCCCTTCCTAAAGGCAATAATGGGCAGAAGCCGTCCGGCTTTTGCCCATTAATTTTAAGGAATTATTTGCTTGACTGACTTGAAAATCTTATTTTTGCATTATGAGTTATGTATCTTCTTTATATCATGTGGTGTTCGGGACTTTTGAACGTAAAGGAACACTGAATCCTGAGAATTCAAGCCAGATGTATGCTTTTCTTGGTTCTGAAATAAAGAAGATGAAAAGTAAAGCTTTTATAATTAATGGAGTAAGAAATCATCTTCATATTTTATTGAGCTTGAGTCCGGAAGTAGCTTTATCTGATTTAATGAGGGAGATAAAATCACACTCGTCAGTATGGGCTAAGCAATCCGGGTTGTTTCCGGGATTTGATGGCTGGGCAAAAGAATACGGAGCCTTCTCTTTGTCGGCTTCGCACAGGGATGCAGTATATAAGTATATCGAAAGTCAGCAATCGCATCACCTCACAGTTAGTGATGAAGAAGAATTCGAAAGATTAGTGACAAAAGCTCAACTCAGGATATATAAGGGTTAGGATAGTATTAGTGGACCTCTTCGAGGCCCCGGTTGAAGATAGAGGCGACCCCATACCGATGTTCATCCGCTTTGCTTCTTCACATCGATATGGGGATACTACTACATCGCCCCTCCGGGGCTTAGTCGCGGTAAACAAGATATATCGTGACCTTTCTAAGGGGCTTTGTCGCGGTAAACAAAATATGATGTGACGCTCCTTCGTGGCTTAGTCGCGGTAAACAAAATATAACGTGACGCTTCTTAGTGGCTTAGTCGCGGTAAACAAAATATAACGTGACGCTTCTTAGTGGCTTAGTCGCGGTTAAAAAACTGTAGCACAGAACCCCGAAGGGGTGGTTTAATAGTAACCCCATATCGACGAGCGTTAGCGAGGAAGGTGTGGGGCGGATAAGACAATAATAACACCGGCCTCGAAGAGGTCGATTAATAAAATACTCAGATTTAAGAGTTATGCGGAGGTTTTTGCTTTGGGCGGTGGGTGCCCTCGTTTTCGGTTTTTCGGCTTCAGCCGAAAAACTTACGGATTATGTCGATCCGAAGATCGGGTCGGAGGGGCTCGGCCGTGTGTTTATCGGGCCGTCGATGCCGTTCGGGATGGTGAAGCCGTCGCCGGATTGCACGGTGTCGCCCAACAGCGGATGGATGCCTGCACCGACGCAGGTCAATGGTTTCGCGCAGGTTCACGTGAGCGGCACAGGGGGCGGACCGAAGTATGGAAATATCCTGATCCAGCCTTTCATAGGTTCAGGAGCACCAACGCTTGCACCTATCGGTTCGCGCTTCGAGGCTATCGATTACCGCGACACGGAGGAGATCTCCCTGGGTTATTATGCCACAAAATATAAGAACTCCGGTATCTTTACCGAAATCACGACTACACCGCGCGCATCAGTTTACCGTATCTCTTATCCTAAGGGTGCGGAACAGGGATTGATTGTAGATGCAGGTTTCTTCCTTGGTGAGAACAAGGTGCGCGATACGCGCGAGGCGCAGCAGTTCATCGGTTCGCAGGTGCAGATTGTATCCGACACGGAGGTACGCGGTTACAACCGCGTGCGCGGTGGCTGGAACAATGGCAGGGCTTACACTGTATATTTCTGCTTGCAGACGGATCGTCCGGCCGTAAAGACCGAGACCTGGAAGAGCGGCAAGATGTCGGGTGAACTCGGACAATACGATTCCGGGGAGCAGACCGGAGCCATGTTGTATTTTGCTGATAATGTCGATACACTAAATGTCAGGGTCGGTATATCGTTCATCAGCGAGCTTAAGGCGAAAGAGAATCTGGTAGCTTGCACTTCCGGCAAAAGTTTCGATGCTCTCCACTCCGAACTCCTCGATTCGTGGGAGGAGCTGCTGACACGTATCAAGATAGATCCGAAGGCCGACGAGAGGCTTAAGCGGATGTTCTATACGGCACTTTATCACACGATGATAATGCCGGTGGATCGCACAGGCGAGAATCCGCTTTGGAATGATCCGGAACCTTATTACGATGATTTTTATGCAATCTGGGATACGTACCGCTCTTCCTCGCCCCTGATCACACTGATTGATCCGAAGCGGGAGGCGGAGATTGTGAATTCCCTTATCAATATATGGAAGCGCGACGGCTATATGCCCGATGCGCGCAGCGGTAACTCCAACGGCAGAACTCAAGGAGGGTCTAATGCCGAGATCGTTCTCGCCGATGCTTTCGTCAAAGGGTTGGAAGGAATAGATTGGGAGGAAGCGCTTCTCGCTATGCTTAAAGATGGCGAGGTTGATCCCGGCGACCGCCATGAGGCGGAGGGGCGTGGCGGACTCAACGAATATATGCGTCTCGGTTATGTGCCATACGGTGTGGATCGCGCCGGAAACCGCACCGTGGAGTATTCATATTGCGACTACGCCATTTACGAGGTGGCGAAAGGATTGGGTTATGACAGGTTGGCGGATAAATATCTGAAGCGGTCAGGCAACTGGAAGAACCTATGGCGCGATGGTTATGAGCACGACGGCACGAAAGGGTTTATCATGCCGCGCGATGCTGCCGGACGATGGCTCGACGAACTTCCGTTCGGTCACTCTGCCGAACGATCACCGACATTCCGCTATTACCCGATGATGTTTGAGGGTCCATGGTATAAGCCATGGTGGGGGATGTTCTTCTACGAGGCTTCGTCGTGGGAATACTCGTTGAGTATCCCGCACGATGTGGATGGATTGATAGAGAAATGCGGGGGTCCGGAGGCTTTTGAGGCACGCCTCGATAAATTCTTCGATAAGAAATATTTCAATGTCAACAATGAGCCGTCGTTCCTGAGTCCGATGCTCTATCACTGGATAGGGAAGCCGGTACGGAGTTCGGACAGGGTGCTGGAGATCATAGCCGAGAGTTATTCCGACACTCCGCCGGGATTGCCCGGTAATGATGATTCGGGGGCGATGTCGTCGTGGCTTGCGTTTCACATGATGGGTATCTACCCGAATGCCGGTCAGGATTATTACCTGATCCACACTCCTCTGCTGCGCGAGAGCGAGATTGCATTGCCTGAGGGTAAGAGCTTCCGAATCGTGGCTGAGAACCTTTCCGACAAGAACCGCTATATTCAATCTGCCACGCTCAATGGCAAGGAGTATTCAACTTCATTCCTGAAGCATTCGGATCTCGCAGCCGGGGGTGAACTTCGCTTGAAGATGGGAAGCAAAGCGCCGAAGGGATACGCTGCGAGACTTGCAGGAGCAAAGCACCCTGAACGCGACCGGCTTCGCGAGGCAGGATCGCACCGGGAGGCGTATCTCAGCGGGCTACGCGATGTGGAGCAGACGCTGCTTTCGGACACCTTGCTGTTCGTGTATAAGCTGCATGGGCAGACTCGCAAGTTCCAATATGTGTTTACTGAAGATAAAGATGGAGGTGTGACATTGCATTGGGGCATCGAACGCAATCTCAAATGGTGGTCGGGAACTTACCGGATGACGCCGGAGGCTGTGGAGAATGGTTCTTCGCTGGGCTTCCGTATGCCGGAAGATGGCAACTATCTAACGCTTCCGGATAATGAGACTTTCGCGATGATTTCGCGCAGGGCTTTACGCGAGCTGAAAGAGAAAGGGGAGTTTGTTTATGATGGCGTGCGTTATGAGTTGGCAGGTGATCCGGAGCCTACGAAGTTGGGGACGGTGCTCCCGGTTACGGACGCAGAGGGTGCGGAGCTGTGGATTCTCGATGATCCGACGCTTCCCCTGATAGTCGGAATGGCCAACAATCCTCTCGAAATCAATTGGATGGCAGAGGTAAGAGGTGATAGGTGATAGGCTATAGGCTATAGGCGATAGGCGATAGGTTATAGGTTATAGATAAGAGGTAAAAGATAAACTATAAGAAAACATAACTATATAATTAATGCTCAAATAATAGATAATCAGCTGAATAGCTCAATTATAGCTGAATAGCTCAATTATTAATTATTAATCATTAATTATTAATTATAAAAACTGTCAAGGATATGAATTACAGGAGTTTAGTGGTAGGATTTGGTTTGCTTTGCGGTGGGGTATCAATGATGGCGAAGGATTTCGCCGTTACGGATTTCGGTGCGAAGGGTGATGGTAAGACCGATGATGCTGTGGCTATTCAGCGCGCCATTGATGCGTGTATGGCAGAGGGTGGTGGCAGCGTGACCTTCGCTGCCGGGAAGACTTTCCTCTCCGGTCCGTTGCATCTGAAATCGAATGTGGATATGCACCTCGAACCAAATTCCGTGCTGCTTGCAAATCCGGACGAGAGTATCTACAAGGAGAGTGCTTTCCGTGCGAATGAAGGTGAGGGAATGATGTGGCTCTCGGGTCAGGATCTCCGGAATGTATCAATAACCGGCACAGGACGCATCGATGGTAATGCAGTAGCTTTCATGGGTGCGGAACTGGATGACTCCTTCGAGTTGAAGCCGGTGACCACGTTTGATCCACGTCCGCATGTGCTGACACTCATCAATGCCAAGAATGTAAAGATTCAGGGTGTGACGATAGCCAACTCGGCTTACTGGACAGTGCATCTTGTAGGGTGCTACGATGTGGCGATCTCCGACATCTCGTTACTCAACAACCTGAAGGTGCGTAACGGCGACGGCATCGATATAGACCATTCGCGTAAGGTGCGTATCTCGAATTGCTTCATAGAGAGTGGCGACGATTGCATCTGTCTGAAAAACCGTCGTGAGTTCGAGGAGTATGGTCCCTGCGAGGATGTGGTGGTGACGAACTGTATCATGACTTCCCGCTCCTGCGCGGTGAAGATAGGCTCGGAGAATATGGACCGCATTGCGCGCGTGCTTTTCAATAACTGCATTATAACGGCATCGAATCGCGGTGTGGGTATTCAGAACCGCGACGAGGGTACGGTAGAGGATGTCACTTTCTCCAATATGATTGTGGATTGCAAACTCTTCTCAGATGTGTGGTGGGGTAAGTCTGAACCGATTTACGTGACTTCCTATCCGCGCGCCGTGGGTAATCATAAGGATGCCGGCTGGCGTTTCCCGAAGGGGGCAACGAAGGGCTCTTGCGGCGAGGTGAAGAATATCCGTTTCATTAACATTGCCTCCACTTCCGAGAATGGTATCTTTATAGGTGGAGATGTGCCGGGAAAGGTGTCGAATATCCTTCTTGATAATGTGGATCTGACGCTCAAGGAGCAGACCGCATATCCCAAGGGTGTGTATGATAAGCGTCCTTGCGATGGTGAAGGATTCGTCAGCGGTAAGGTTTACGGTATCTACACCGAGAACGTAACGGATCTGAAGGTGCGCGATTTTAAGGTGGTGGCAGAGAATTTCCCGGAGTATGCGGGAGAGAGGAATTGAAATTTTTTATGAAGAAGATTTTTGTAGGGATTATGTTGGTTGCGGCCGGTGCGGGGGATGCTTCTGCAGAGGATGCACTGGAGCTTGTGACAGCGTGGAGCCTGTATTCCAAAACGATGAATATTGATAATACGGTGCTCTTCAATCCCTATGGGGCTGGAAAGAAGCTGCCTATCAGGTGGGGATTCGATACTGCCTGGAACAGCGAGACGAATATGACGCGGGGTGTGCGGTTTGCAACTCCCTCTACTATCGCATGCGCCCGGGTCTCTTTCCAGCCGTGGGCGGAGATTACCCAAAAGGGTGTTCTCCCCACTTCTCTTCAGAGAAATCTTGATTCCAGGATGAAGACAGTTGGTCTCATAGGGAAGCAGGTAGAAATAATGTTGAACCTCGACGGAGGGGACCGCACGGTGAAGAGTGTCTATGGCGGTTATGACTATGTGAATCCGGATGATCCGTGGCATTCCGACAAAACATACGTTGGGGATGTTGTGGCGCAGGGACGCAAATGGGCTGACCTGATCGATGCAACGATGGCTGCCGTGCAGAAGAAGGGTTATGAGGTGGTGACGATAGCTCCACTGAATGAGCCGGATCTTGAGGTGAATGGTACGCCGAGGGAACTGTTTTACGAGATTGCCCGTAATTTAAAGGATTTCACTCAGTATCCGCGATTCAAGGATGTGCGGATAAGCGGGGGCAACACCCTCAATGACGATGTAGCCTGGGAATGGTACGAGTATAACCGTGAATTTCTTGATGAAGGAAACACACATCAGTTGGCAGGAAATTTCAATAACTATGCTGATTTCTTCGCAAAAGTAAGGGAGGATGGGAAACACGCCACTGCCGATGAACTTCACAATGTGATGGAGGCGATGGTAGGTGTGGAATATGGTATGCAGACCGGTATCTGGTGGGGCACTGCCGAGCAGGCGCGTGGCGAGTTTATGAAAGCCAGTTTCGGCGAACGGCTCGGATATGGCGAGAATCGCGACGCGTGGTCGGCGGCGTCTGTCTATCGTATGCCCGACGGTAAGATCCGTGCTTTTCTCGGATGCTCCGAACGTCAGGCGAAACCTTCGACATTTAAGTTCGTGTCGTTTGGCGGAGATGTGTTCATTGACGGGCACGGTCCGGTGCGGGAGTACACCGTGACGCTCCCGGGCGATGACCGAGGCGTTTATCAGTCGGAGAACCAAAAGAATGCCGAGACTATGCTGAATATAGAGACGGGCGATGATCCGCGCCCAGTCCTCAGCGGCAATTATGTGTTGGCGAATAAGAATTCCGGCTGGGTGATTGGTGGTAGAAACGGAAGCACAAGTAATCAGACACGCCTCGAACAGCAGTCGTATTCCGGAGCTTCGCATCAGCAATGGAATGTGAAACCGGTGCCGTATAACACGGGTGGAGACTTCAGCTATTTCTGGATTTCGAACGCGAACGACGGTCAGCGTATGGATAACACCAACTATAGTCTGAAGGCTGGTCAGCAGATGATCTATTATGCCCCCGGCACCGGTGCCAATCAGCAGTGGGCATTGGAATATGATGGCGACGGATGGTTTCATATCCGCAACAAGGAGAGTGCGCTATATCTGCAATGTGTCTCAACGCGGAATATTTCTTTGACTCAGGAGGAGCGCTCCGATAATGATACGCAGAAATGGCGCTTCATACCCGTAGGTGCGCCGGTGGAGTTTGACAAACCTCATGCGCCGGCGGGCTTGACGGCCAATGCACGTTCCGCATCAGTGCTTCTTGAATGGGAAGCGGTTGCAGATGCCGGTGAAGTCACATACACGTTGCTGAGGGCAGAGAACGGCGCAGACAGATATAACGTGGTGGCGCGCGGATTGCAACCCCGACGTTTTCTTGACAATACTGTCACATGTCGTGATTACAGCTATAAGGTTCTTGCGGTGGACGCTTCCGGAAACCGTTCTGAGGCTTCCGAGTGTGTAAATGTAAGTATATCTCCGGCGAAGAGTGAGATAGCTTACTTCCCTCTTGAGTCGGATCTGCTGGATGTGAGTGAGAACAAGTTCTCGATGTGGACCTCGCTGACTCCGGGATATTCTCAGGGAGCTTTGAATTTTAGTGCCGGACAGTTCGGACAATTGCCATACACGATTCTTGACAGTGAAGAATTCACGGTGACCATGGTGGCGATCCGTACTTCCAAACCATTGTTCTCCACCGGATATGGAAAGGATAATTGCCTTACACTGTCGCTTGCTGATGGTGGTGTGGTTACACTGACGGGAGTTAAGGATGGTGCTAAAGATGTGATCATAGGTCCGGAATTGGAGAGGGATGTGCCGGTGTCGGTAGCTATCGCTGTTGCAGGGGGAGAGGCATCTCTCTATATCGGCGGAGAGCCGGTAGGCACAGGTCTGCGGGGTTTCATACCTGATTACAGAACTCTGACTTATATTGGCAGAAGTCAGGATGTGAAGACCGGAACGGGTGGAAGTGTAAGCAAGGTCAGGGTTTTTAACAGAGCTTTGGATCCGGCGGAAATTAAGAACTATGCAGCTACGGATTCATCTGATGTTCCGGTAATTGGAGCGGAGAATGAAGTGGTGGATGTTGAGTATTATTCAATTCAGGGATTCAGAATGGAGAAGCCGTCGGAGATGGGAGTGACGATTGTGCGGAAGCGATTTGCGGACGGCACTGTGTTGGTAAACAAAATAACAAGATAATAATATATGAAACGATATTGCGTTGCGATTTTGCTGGGTTTAGGAGTGTGTGGGGCTTCGGGTGAGCGCGCACTGGAGTTGGTGGATACGCGCGTCGGTACGGATGCGGCTGTGACTAAGACCGCCGGGCTCTTCGGAAAGGGTTCGGAGGAGCATGGGCAGACATTACCGGCGGTGGGTGTGCCCCACGGTATGAATCTTTGGACACCCCAGACGCGCGACACCGAGAAGAAGTGTATAGCACCATATTATTATTCGGACAATTATCTGCAGGGATTCCGCAACAGTCACTGGATTGTGGGCGGTTGCACGCAAGATTACGGTTCGATGACGCTTCATGCTTTGTCGGGCAATCTGCGCACATCGCCTTCAGCGCGTGCCACACGCCTTGACCGCGCTTCGGAAGTGGCGCGTCCGGATTACTACAGTGTCTATCTTCCCGATGAGGGGTTGAAGACCGAGATGGCAGGACTATCGCGTGCCGGTATCTTCCGGTTTACTTACGATGATGATGGCGTGGGGCATCTTGTGATAAACCCTAATTCCGATGAGGGGGAGGGGAGTATCGAGATTGATCTTGAGAAGCGGGAGATCCGCGGGCATAATCCTATCCATCGAATCTATCAGGGTTGGGGAGAGCCTACCGGAGCGTCCGGCTGGTTTGTGATCCGGATTCCGGAGGGACTGGAGATTCAGGATTATGGAGTGTTCAAGGGTGATACCGTTTTAGCTAAGCATAAGGCTATCAAGGATCAACCCGGAATCGGAGCGTATCTTAGTTTCAAGACGCGAAAGGGTGAGCCGGTGGTGTTCAAGACGGGGGCATCGCTCTCTTCGCTTGACGGTGCTGTGAAGAACCTTGAAGCAGAGATTCCCGGCTGGGATTTCGATGCGGTGCGTGCGGAATCGGGCAGACAGTGGGATGAGCGTTTCGGCCGCATAAAGGTCGAGGGTGGAAAGAGAGAGGATCGTGAGAAATTTTACGGCTCCCTTTACCGATGCTCGCTCCTTCCGCGTGTGATCAGTGATGTCGACGGAAGTTATCCACGCTTTGCTCGTGGAGGGGAGATCATGAAGATGGAAACAGGGGACTTCTATGATGATTACAGCATGTGGGATACCTACCGTGCGTTGCATCCGTTGCTGACCTTGATAGAGCCGGAGCGCAGCGGTGAGATGATGCAGAGTCTGGTGCTCAAAGGTGAGCAGGGTGGCTGGATGCCTATCTTCCCTTGCTGGGGCAGTTACACGGCGGCGATGATTGGAGACCATTGCGCTGTGGCTATCGCAGATGCGGCAGTGAAAGGTGTCGATAATTTCGATTTGCAGACGGCTTACAGACTCCTGCGCCGCAATGCGTTTGAATCGCCCGACACTTATGAGGAGTACACCGACGGTATGGGGCGACGCGCCTTGAAAAGTTATCTCCATTACGGATACATACCGGTGGAGGATGGCGTGAAAGAGGCTTTCCACCAGCGCGAACAGACATCGCGCACTCTTGAATATGCCTTTGACGATTATGCCCTTTCGCGCATAGCGGCATTGTTGGGTGAGAAGGAGGACGAGGTGGAGTTGCTGCGTAGGTCAGGCAACTGGCGCAATGTGATTGATCCGGAATTGGGTTATGCCAACGGCCGACATGCCAACGGTAAGTTTGTGAAAGGTACGAATCCGTTTACCTTCCATTCAGCTATAACCGAGGGTGCGCCGTGTCATTACACATGGTATGTTCCTCATGATCCCGAAGGGCTCTTCGATGCTTTGGGAGGCAAAGAGATGGCTGAGGCAAAATTAGATTCCATGTTCAGCGAACACCGCTATTGGCATGGCAACGAGCCTTGTCATCAGGTGGCATATCTCTACAACGATCTCGGAGCGCCGGAGAAAACGCGTAAGCAAGTGCGCCACATCCTCGATACGGAGTATCTGAATGTGCCCGGTGGTTTGTCGGGAAATGATGATGCCGGTCAGATGTCGGCGTGGTATGTCTTCTCAGCAATGGGATTTTATCCCGTAGCACCCTCCACACCATATTATTACGTATCGGCTCCAATATTCGACAAGATTACGATAACACCCGCAGGTGGTAAGTCCGTTGTGATCACCTCTGACGCTTCGGCTGACGACCCGCAGGAAATTCCGACGCGGATAAGCCACAGCGACCTGACCTCCGGAGGTATTCTTAAATTCTAAATTTTATTCACAGTGAAACGACTTCTTTCTTTGGATATCATGCGCGGCATGACCATAGTGTGCATGATCATAGTAAATAATGCCGGTGGTCCTCATAGCTATCTTCATCTGGAGCATAGCGACTGGAACGGTATCACGGTCTGCGACCTTGTGTTTCCATTCTTCCTGTTCATAATGGGTATCACCACTTACATCTCAATGTCGCGCCGCGGGTTCTCGCGCAGCAGCTCCACAATCCGTAAGATTGTGAAGCGGACGGTCTTGATCATGCTCGTGGGTTGGGCTCTTCATTGGTTTGCCAACGGATGCGCCGGCAAAGGATGGCTGAACTTCAGTCATCTGCGTCTGACCGGTGTACTGACACGCATCGCCCTGTGTTACGGCATAGTGTCGCTGATGGCTCTCTATATGAGCCGTCGGGCCATGGCATGGACCGCAGTGGTGTTGCTCGCGATCTACGGCTGGTTGCTCCTCGCGTTCAATGGTTATGAGAACAGTCTTGAAAATATAAATGCGGTGATCGACCGTTTTCTGCTGCCGGAAGGGCATCTTTACACCAAACGGCCGGTGGATCCGGAGGGTATCTTAGGAACGGTGCCCGCAGTGGCTCACACCATCATCGGTTTCTGTTGTGGAGCGATACTGACCAAGCAAGAGGATCTCAATGCGCGTCTGACACAGCTCTTCACCACGGCAGTATTGCTGATGGTAGGTGGATTTATTTTGAGCTGGCTTCTGCCGGAAAATAAAAGGATATGGAGTCCGAGTTATGTGCTGATCACCTGCGGAATGGCAGCAGCGTTGCTCGCCACACTCGCTTACTTCACCGACATCCGCGGCTGGCACAAAGGATTCACCTTCTTTGAGGCATTCGGTGTCAATCCGCTCTTCCTCTATGTATTGGGAGGTGTAGCCGGTGTTGTACTCGGCACCACCGGTGCGAAAGCCGAAATCTACAGCTGGCTTTCCGGATGGATTGCCGAGCCGAAACTCGCCTCCGCCATCTACTCCGTCTCGCTGATGCTCCTGGTCGGCGCCATCGGCTACCCCCTCTACCGCCACCGCATCTACATCAAGCTTTAGAGAGCAGAGAGTAGTAAGAAATATTTGTTAAACCAAAAGAGGTCAAGCGGATGCTTGACCTCTTTTGGTTTACGAGTGATCCGGTTGGGATTCGAACCCAAGACCCACAGCCCAGAAAGAAAAAGCGGCTGTTGCTCTAACTTAAAAGCAAAGGTCACAAATCCTTGTCGAATTTGTGACCTCTGAGTGATCCGGTTGGGATTCGAACCCAAGACCCACAGCTTAGAAGGCTGTTGCTCTATCCAGCTGAGCTACCAGACCAATGTGAGCGCAAAGGTAATAAAAATTTCTGATATGACAATTTTTTAACGGCGGATTTTTGCTGAGAATGCATTTCTGAACGTATTTTCAGAAAAATTTCGTTAATTATTTTATGATTTGCGGAATTAATCATAAATTTGCATACTAAAGCGTGAAGTGTGCTGTGGAAAGCTGCAAATCATTGTCACGATAAAAGTGAGAACTAAAACAATCAACAATAACTAACTAATTAAAACTGCTATGTGGTTATCAAACTCGTCTGTAGGGCGTAAGTTCGTCATGGCTCTCACGGGAGCATGCCTCGTCCTATTTGTAACATTTCACTGTTTGATGAACGCCGTAGCCATCTGTTGGCCGACAGCCTACAACTCAATTTGCGAATTCTTAGGCGCAAATTGGTATGCGTTGATCGCTTCCGCAGGTCTGGCTCTCCTGTTCATCATCCACATTATCTATGCAGTGGTGCTCACCCTGCAGAACCGTCGTGCCCGCGGCTCGGTGCGTTATTCTATCGAGAAGACACCCAAAGGTGTTGAGTGGTCTTCCAAGAATATGCTCGTGCTCGGTATCGTGATCCTCGCGTTCCTCGTGGTTCACCTCATCCAGTTCTGGGCTAAGATGCAGCTCGTGGAGATCTGCGGCGACCACGCCGTTATCCCCCCGGCAGCCGGAACCCTCTTCATCCAGGAGGCTTTCGCTCAGGTTTGGACTCCGATCGTTTACATCATCGGTTTCATCGCACTCTGGTTCCACCTCAATCATGGTTTCTGGTCAATGTTCCAGTCTACAGGTTGGGATAACAGCGTTTGGATTCCCCGTTTGAAAAAAATCGGTTGCTGCTGGACTTCAATCGTGGTTCTTCTCTTCATCGCTCAGGCTATTGTGTTTACAGTAAGAGCAAACGAGAAATATTATATCACCAACGAGCAGCTCCGCGAACAGTATAAGGATATGATCTGGCCTATGATCGAGGATGACTTCGGTCCTGATATGGCTCAGATGGGTCAGCAGATCTCCGTATTACCCTATTCTCAGGTATCGATGGGTCTTCGTCAGATGGAGGCACAGCAGGGTCAGCAGCTCGAGCAGCTCACCACACCCGAGGGTAAGGCATACGTGCAGAGCAATCCTCAGATGAAGGAAAACTTCGCGAACATGGAGAAGCAGCACAACGCTCTTCAGAATGTAGTTAAATTCTTTGATTATCTTGAGGCTTCCGACAACAAGCCCGAATTATCATTTCCCCAATAATTAGCGATATGATTAATACAGAAAAAGTAAGAGTAATGAGTCCGGAAGCATCTAAAATTCCGGAGGGTCCTATCGCTGAGAAGTGGACCAACTATAAGGCTCATCAGAAGCTCGTGAACCCCGCCAACAAGCGTAAACTCGATGTGATCGTGGTTGGTACAGGTCTCGCCGGCGCTTCAGCCGCTTCAACACTTGCAGAGTTAGGTTTCAACGTGCTCAACTTCTGCATCCAGGATTCACCCCGCCGCGCTCACTCAATCGCCGCACAGGGTGGTATCAACGCAGCTAAGAATTACCAGAACGACGGTGACTCTGTTTATCGTCTTTTCTACGACACAGTGAAGGGTGGTGACTACCGTGCCCGTGAGGCAAACGTTTACCGTCTGGCAGAGGTGTCAAACAATATCATCGACCAGTGCGTGGCTCAGGGCGTTCCTTTCGCTCGCGAATACGGCGGTCTTCTCGCTAACCGTTCATTCGGTGGTGCGCAGGTAAGCCGTACATTCTACGCTAAAGGTCAGACCGGTCAGCAGCTCCTTCTCGGTGCTTACAGCTCTCTGAACCGTCAGATCCAGCTCGGCAAAGTTAAGAGCTACAACCGTTATGAGATGCACGAGCTCGTGCTCGTAAAAGACAAGGATGGTGTGGAGCGTGCCCGCGGTATCATCGCCAAGAACCTTGTAACCGGTAAGTTCGAGCGTTTCGCCGCTCACGCTGTGGTTATCGCCACCGGTGGATACGGTAACGCTTACTTCCTTTCTACAAACGCTATGGGTTGCAACTGCTCCGCTGCTATGGCTTGCTATCGCAAGGGTGCTTACTTCGCAAACCCCGCGTTCGTTCAGATTCACCCGACTTGTATCCCCGTTCACGGCGACAAGCAGTCTAAGCTCACACTTATGTCTGAGTCTCTCCGTAACGACGGACGTATCTGGGTTCCCAAGAAGAAAGAGGATGCAGAGAAACTGCAGAAAGGTCAGATCAAGGGTAGCGACATCCCCGAAGAGGATCGCGACTACTATTTGGAGCGCCGCTATCCGGCATTCGGTAACCTCGTGCCCCGTGACGTTGCTTCACGTGCCGCTAAAGAGCGTTGCGATGCCGGCTTCGGTGTTAACAACACTGGTCTCGCAGTGTTCCTCGACTTCTCAGAGGCTATCAACCGTCTCGGCATCGACGTAGTTCGCCAGCGTTACGGCAACCTCTTCGATATGTATGAGGAGATCACTGACGTCAACCCCGGCGAATTCGCTCGCGAAGTTGACGGCGTGAAATATTACAACCCGATGATGATCTTCCCCGCTATCCACTACACCATGGGTGGTATCTGGGTAGACTATGAGCTCCAGACTTCAGTTAAGGGCCTCTTTGCCATCGGTGAGTGTAACTTCTCTGACCACGGTGCAAACCGTCTTGGTGCTTCTGCTCTTATGCAGGGTCTTGCCGACGGTTACTTCGTGCTTCCTTACACAATCCAGAACTACCTCAGCGACCAGATCACCGTGCCTCACTTCTCAACAGACCTTCCCGAATTCGACGCTGCTCAGGCTAAGTGCGAACAGGAGGAGGAGAAGCTGATGAGCATCCAGGGTACTCGCTCAGTTGACTCAATCCATAAGGAACTTGGTCACATCATGTGGGAGTATGTAGGTATGGCTCGCGACAAAGAGGGTCTTGAACTCGCTCTTGAGAAGCTTAAAGAGATACGTAAGACTTTCAACACCGACCTCTTCATCCCCGGCACAACCGAGGGCATGAACGTTGAGCTTGACAAGGCCTTCCGTCTCAATGACTTCATCACAATGGGTGAGCTTGTGGCTTACGATGCACTTAACCGTAACGAGAGCTGCGGTGGTCACTTCCGTACAGAGTACCAGACCTCAGAGGGTGAGGCGCTCCGCGACGACAAGGACTACTTCTATGTGGCTTGCTGGGAATATGAAGGCAGCGACGATAAAGCTCCCGAGTTAATCAAAGAACCTCTCCACTACGAGGCAATCAAGGTTCAGACACGTAACTATAAGTCATAAATCGGAATTACAATGGAAGAAAATATAATGAAAGTCAATCTTAAGGTTTGGCGTCAGGCCGGCCCTAAGGCAAAGGGCGAGTTTGTGACTTATCCCGACGTGGAGACAACGCCCGATACATCTTTCCTTGAGACCCTCGATATCCTTAACGAGAGCCTCGTGGAGAAAGGTGAGGAGCCTATCGTGTTCGACCACGATTGCCGCGAGGGTATCTGCGGTATGTGCTCACTCTATATCAACGGACATCCCCATGGCCCGGCAACAGGCGCAACTACCTGTCAGCTCTATATGCGTCGTTTCGCTAACGGCGAGACTATCACAGTAGAGCCTTGGCGTTCGGCTGCGTTCCCTGTTATCAAAGACCTTATGGTTGACCGTAACGCATTCGACAAGATCCAGCAGGCAGGTGGCTACGTTAGCTTCAACTGCGGTGGCGCTCAGGATGCCAATGACCTCCCCATTTCCAAGGTTAAGGCTGACGAGGCTATGGATTCTGCAAGCTGCATCGGTTGCGGTGCATGTGTGGCAGCCTGCAAGAACGGTTCAGCTATGCTCTTCGTTTCCGCTAAAATCAATCAGCTCTCATGGCTTCCCCAGGGTGAGGTTGAGAAAGACCGTCGCGTCCGCGCCATGGTTGCCAAGATGGATGAGCTCGGTTTCGGTAACTGTACCAACACAGGTGCTTGCTCAGCTGAGTGTCCGAAGAACATCAAGCTTGCCAACATCGGCCGCATGAACCGTCAGTTCATCGCTGCTAAGTGCAAAGAGTAAATCCCATCCTCATAAACAGAAAAAAAAGGCTTGCCGATTGGCAAGCCTTTTTCTGTTTTGAATTAATAATTAATGGTTAATAATTAATTATTTAGCTATTCAGCTGAGAAGCTATTTATCTGATCTTGTTCAATATATTAATTATGTATTCATGGTAACTTAACCATTAACCATTAATCATTAATTATTAATTAATTAGTATGCTCCGGTTTTGCGGCGGTTGCGGGTGTTGGGATCGAAGGGGTTGGCGGTCGGGTCGAACGGTTCATCCTCTTCCTCCTCGTAATAATTGTTGTTCTGGTTGCGATTGCGCTTGTCGGCCTCAGGCTTGTTCTTCTTGATAGCCTCCGGCTTCATCTTGTCGATAGCTTCAGCAAAAAGATCCCACTGTTCCTCTTTGTCCCAATTCTTCTTTATATTGATCATTTTAGGATAATAATAAGAGAGGTCAGGCTGAAGCTGAATATCGTAATTGCCGGTATCAAATTCACCGTTGCCATTGAAATCCTCGATATATCGTGCGTAATACTTCCCCGGCGGGAGGTAACGGAAGATTACAGTATTGTTTTTTACCGGCTCAGCGCGCACCACACCGTCGGAACTGTTGAGCAGTTCCACAAATCCCGGAATCTCCGGATCCTCGCCACTGATGTGGAGCGTAAGGGAGCAATATTCCTCCTCTTTTTTAGTGGTGAAAGTGTGATCTATAGGGCGTGTCGGTTTGCCGTAAATCCCTATGGCAGCCATAGTGTCAGCCACGAGCCGATACTTGGTGTCGTAATCCCAGGGATATTCTATCCGGAAATGACGGGGCGAGACGCTATCGCGCTGAGCAAGTTTGTAATCCCCTTTTACCGGCCTCCACACGGAATCGACCATGGTTTCCAGTTTGAAGGCTGATGTATCGAGCTTGGAGAGGGGAGTGGCGAACTCAATATCTATCGGCTGATAAACCTCCTGAGTGGTGCTTCCGAACTTCACGGCCAGTGTGATGGCGCTGATTGAATCCTGCACCGAGATCTTTTTCTTGAGGTCCGACTTCTTGGCTTTTTTCGGTTTCGGACGATTATAGAAGAAGCGAAGGGAATCGGTGGTCAGCGAAAGACCGCCGGTGGAGTCCGTGCGCAGATATGAGGCGGCAATGCGGATGGAATCCGTATGCACCAGCCGCTCCGGAAGCCAGTAAACGAGAGAATCGTTGGTGAGGTTGCGCTCAATGACAGCG
The DNA here is from genome assembly GCA_014802175.1 of Bacteroides sp. Classification (GTDB taxonomy): domain Bacteria; phylum Bacteroidota; class Bacteroidia; order Bacteroidales; family Muribaculaceae; genus Lepagella. The sequence continues at coordinate 32,382 of JAAVCU010000002.1, read as the reverse complement.
TCGGAGAGCGATTCACCATCCGGAAGAACCACATTCAACTCTGGCAATGACTTGGCACGGGTGTTGAATTTGAAGAATACACGAGTGGTGTCGATGCGCTCATATTTGGTAAGATACTGCGGGCGGATCTGAGAGTTGAATGTGCGCAACAGGATATCGTTGGGGAGATAGCGTGTGCGCATACGCGGCACGACGGTATCCACTTCCGCCGTCAATTCATTATATATAGTGTCGGCAGTCTCAGTGCGCTCGGCGGTAGGAGAGACCGTAACCTCATAAAAGGCCATATCCTCCTCCGGATTGGCATATTTGTAATCGTTATCCTTATCGTCGAGGGCAAACACCCTATATGTTCCGGCTTTCAGTCCGCGGATTGAGAATTGTCCTTTGTCGTCGGTTTTGGCAACGCGCAGAAAAGGAGTCTTGGTGAACGCCGTGTCGTTGAGGTTGTCGTGAACGCCTACGAGTATCCCCTGTCGCGGTTCGAGATTGCGTGCATCGAGCACCATCCCCGAGATGCGAAGGGTGTCGATCTCATCGCCGGTGGAGAAAGTGTATGCAAAGCCGCGGAGTTTATTGGCTTCGTTGTTATCTTCGATTGCGTCGGCGAAGTCAATGGTGTAGGTGGTGTTGGGAGCAAGTGAATCAAACGTTACATTGACTCTCTTGCCCATCGACGTAACGCGCGGCACCTGCCGCGAGGGAGGCGACACCACCACTTTTGTGAAAGCGTCCTTGACGTTTACAAGCTCGTTGAACGTCAAAGTGATCTTAGTCTTATCCACGTTCAGCGAACCCTGCGGCGGGTTTGCCGACACAAATATGGGGGGATCTTCATCGCGGGCTCCTCCCGACGGGTTACCGATGTTGGCGCAGGCGGCTCCCATGAGCAGGACACCGATGCACGCAGCCGGACCCAAAAATTGCTTGTATGACCTCAAATTTGCAAATTTCATAATATTTCAACGCCAAAAATAAATAAAAAATTGGGAAATATGTGCAGAAAAATCCAAAATTATGCAAACTATGTGGTAAACATCAAAAAAAAGCCGTATATTTGCAAGCTGAAAAGTAGCATTTCCACGGGAACCACTCTTCCGAGGGTCGGTTTTCGGTGGTTTGCGTACATTAAAACGTAATAAAAAACATAAAAAATAACAACAACGAAATGCAGAACAAAGGGTTTATCAGCACCATTGCGATTCTCCTTGTGTTGATTTGCGGTTTCTACATCTCTTTCAGCTTCGTTACATCTCACTATGAGAAGAAAGCCAAGGAGTATGCAGCCATGATTGCAAAGACCACAGATGAGACCAATGATGTTTACAAACAAAGTCTGAAGCAATTCAACGACTCAATCGACAAAGAGAAAGTTTATTTAGGCTACACCTACAATCAGGTGCGCAAGATGGAGGTAGGTCTCGGTCTTGACCTTAAGGGTGGTATGAACGTGGTTCTTGAGATCTCCGTTCCCGACATCCTCCGCCAGTATGCCTCCGGCGACGCTCAGCTCGCTCAGATCAACGACGCCATCAAGAAGGCTGAGGCCGACGGCGTAAAGAGCAGCGACAAGGATTTCGTATCGCGCGTGGCTTCTTACATCCAGCCGGGTGTGATGGCAAGCCTCTTTGTTCGCGAAGGTGAATTTATGGGTCAGCTCAAATCAAACGCAAGCAACGCAGAGGTTACCGCCGCTCTCGAGAAGCAGGTAGACAGCCAGGTTGACGCAGCGTTCAACATCTTCCGTACCCGTATCGACCAGTTCGGTGTTGTTGCTCCCAATATCCAGAAACTTCAGGATAAGAGCGGTCAGATCCTTCTCGAACTCCCGGGTGTAAAAGAGCCCGAGCGTGTGACAGAGCTTCTGAAATCAAGCGCCAACCTTGAGTTCTACGAGGTTTACAACTACAACGAGATAGCCGGAGACCTCCAGCGCTTCGCTATGGCTTACGCTCAGCAGGACACCGTGAACCACCTCAACGTGCTTGAGATCCTCGGTGGTGGCCGCGCAGGTTCTCCCATCGTAGGTATGGTTGCTCCCACTTACAAGAATCTTGTGGATTCTGTGATGAACAGCGAACTTGCAAAACGCACACTTCCCTCAGACCTCACTCTGATGTGGTCGGTAAAACAGGCTGAGTTCCCCGTTACCGATGAGAAAGGTAATGTTGTCAAGAAAGATAACGGCGAGGACAAGACTGTAGGTTACTGGGAGCTTATCGCCCTCAAGGGTGATGCTGTTCTCGAAGGTGACGCCGTTACGTCAGCTTCTTCTGAATATGACAATATGCAGGGTAACATGGTCAACATGAAGATGAACGACCGTGGTGCTCAGGAATGGGCTACTATCACCCGCAACAATATCGGACGCCCGATCGCTATCGTTCTCGATGAGCATGTATATTCATTCCCGAACGTGAACAACGAGATCACCGGCGGCAGCTCGCAGATTACAGGTAACTTCACTCCCGAGGAGGCTAATGACCTTGCGAATGTGTTGAAGTCCGGTAAGATGTCGGCAAAAGTAAACGTTGTCAGCAACAACGTTATCGGTCCGAGCCTCGGTGCCGAAGCAATCCAGATGGGTTTCATCTCGTTCATCGTGGCAATCATCCTCCTCATGATCCTTATGGTGGCTTACTACGGCTGGATCCCCGGTCTTGTAGCTAACGTAGGTCTTATCCTCAACCTCTATTTCACTCTCGGTATCCTCGCATCGCTCCAGGCTGTGCTCACACTTTCCGGTATCGCCGGTATCGTGCTCGCACTCGGTATGGCTGTCGACGCTAACGTGCTTATCTTCGAGCGCACCAAAGAGGAGCTCAAGAATGGTAAGAAACTCCGTCAGGCAATCGCCGAAGGTTACGGTAACGCATTCTCCGCTATCTTCGACTCAAACCTTACTTCAGTAATCACAGGTGTAATCCTCCTCTTCTTCGGTTCAGGTCCGATCAAGGGTTTTGCGACTACACTTATCATCGGTATCGTCTGCTCATTCTTCACAGCAGTGTTCCTGACTCGCATCGCATTCGATCTTATCACCAAGAACGGTCGCTGCGCTAACATGACATTCGCTACAGCTCTTAGCCGCAACTTCCTTACCGATCCGAAGATCGACTTCATGGGTAAGAGCAAAGCTGCAGCCGCAGTGTGGGTTACTCTTATCGTGATCTCGATCGCATCGCTCGCCATCCGCGGAATGAACCAGGGTATCGACTTCTCAGGTGGTCGCAACTACGTAGTTCAGTTCGAGAAAGATGTGGATCGTGAGGCTGTGCAGCAGAAACTCCTCAACCTCCTGCAGACTGAGGCTAACGACAAGACCGTCTCAGTATCTGTAATCAACATCGACAACCCCTCAAAACTCCGTATCTCTACAAACTATAAGATCGCCGAGGAATCCGAGGGTATCGAAAACGAGGTTGCATCACTCCTTTACAAGGGTTTGCAGGATGAGCTTACCGTAAACGGCAAGACCATGAGCCTTGATGCATTCTCAGTGTCAGACGAAAGCCACGGTATCATCTCAATCCAGAAAGTTGGTCCGTCAGTGGCTGACGATATGAAGCGCGACGCAGCGTGGGCATTGACAATCGCAATTGTCTGCATGTTCCTTTACATCCTGCTCCGTTTCCGCAACATCGCATTCTCAGTGGGTGCAGTTTGCGCGGTAGCGCTCACCGCATTCCTCATCGTAGGATTCTACTCCGTATGCTGGGGCTTCCTCCCATTCTCTATGGAGATCGACCAGTCATTTATCGCTGCCGTTCTTACCATCATCGGTTATCAGATCAACGATACCGTGGTTGTGTTTGACCGTGTGCGCGAGATGATCGGTATCTATCCGAAAGAGGATCGCCGCAAGACTTTCAACAAGTCTCTGAACCAGACCTTGAGCCGTACGGTTATGACATCGTTCTCGACTCTGTTGGTGCTCCTCTGCATCTTCTTCCTTGGTGGTGACACCATCCGTTCGTTCACATTCGCCATGATCTTCGGTGTGGTAGTTGGTACATTCTGCTCACTCTTCTGCGCAGCTCCAATTGCTTACGCAATCATGTCGAAGAAGAATAACAAAGCTCAGGAATCTGCCGAAGGCAAGCCTGTGCTTGAAGGAAACAGAAGATTTAAATAAGCAACAAATGTTGGGAAGGGGATGTGACAGAAGTGATTTTTGACACATCTCCGATTTATCAAAATAGCAAGACAAATAGTTGTGACTCCCGGGCGCTGTGAAGCGCCCGGGCTTTTTTCTAATTAGGCATTAGGTGTTAGGGATTAGGCGTTAGGAGTTAGCGATTATTGATAGGTGAGAACGATTCGTAGAATTTTTAACATTTGCGCCAGAACCAAATAACTGAAATTGCGGTTATTCAAGTAAATAGTAATTGAATCGGATATTTCAGAAAATTCAGAATAATCAGATTTTCCAGAAGATCCTGATATTTCAGACGATTCAGATATTTCCGAAAACTCCCAAAACTAAAAACCAAAAACAGAAAAACTGATAACAACTATGAAAACACGCCTCGCCTTTACCATCGCCCTTCTTCTCTCGCTATTCTCAGCTTCAGCTCAGTGTGTCAATATCACTGCAAAAGATTTCGTGACTAAGGTTTACGGTATCTGTTCTCCCGATAGGTCGAAGAGTGAATTGTGTGAGGATTGCGCGAATGCGTTGAATATAACCCCCGCGGAAGACAATATGGGGCTTTGGCTTGATAGTGCAGACGGGTATCAGTTGAATTATTATGGGATTGTGCTTACGGATGTGTCGGCAATGGCGACTGTAGAAAGCGATTCTGTGACGAATTTCGGCTATTTCTTCCTGTTTCCATATACCAGTACCACCAAAGAGGAGATAAACGATAAACAAGCCTCTTTTTGCGGCTGTCTGCTTCAGGAGATGCAGGATATTGGTGCTATGATGGGTGTCAATACGGTTTGTGATTGCCTATATGAGGCGTGTGGTGAGTATCAGGGTAATTTTGTAGATGTGCGTCTCTCTGACGAAACCACGGATGAAGGCAACGGTCGCTACGTGCTATATCTTTTGGTGGAGCCGGCAGGTTTTAAACCCGCAGACAATATGGCAGCGCTGTAAGTTGTAAGTATTAGTGATAAAGAGATTAAATAAAAATGGTTGCGGAAAATTCTGCAACCATTTTTTATTGAGGGTATCTGTCGTTGAATTCATAGAGCGCGGAGTTCGCGGAAAGCATCGAGGAAGAATGCGCGGTCGCGCAGATGCGGGTGGGGGAGAGTCAGCTCCGGAGTGTGCATGACGATTCCATATTCCTCGACTGAGTTCCCGTATTCGTCAACTGCGTTTGCAGTCGGATCATCGGGGAATGCCGCCATGATATCAATGTCGATAAGGCGGTCGCGATATGAGCCGTCTGCGTTGCGATGTGCTTTCGGAGAGATTGACTTCTCGATAGCCTGGAGTGCATGCAGCACGTCGACCGGCTCGCGGTCGGATATTACCAGCATACCGATATTAAGGAACTTATTGGAAGAGTCGAAGCCCCACGGCTCTGACTCAATATGGTGAGAAAGTTCGAACCATCCGAACTCCTTCTCGATGGCGCTCACGGCGCGCGAAAGATTCATAAGCCTATTGCCCAGATTCGATCCAATATTCAGATAATAGTTCATTGATGTAATGAGTAATCGTACTTTATCAGCTCCTGTGCTGAACTAATTATTTATAAATTAATTTTATAGGTAGGGCATCTGATGAGCTGCTGGCATTTACCTTTGAATTATCATATTTATTATTATTCCAACCTCCGAGCGAATTATAAGCGTATGGGTTGAAAACGAGGTTATTATAGTTTATGTCCCATGAAGCGTAATCAGGCCATGGAAGACCCAAATTCTCATCTGATGTGCCAGGCTTAGTAACAGGTTGCTTAATCCAATAGAGTGCCCCGTTGTTACGGTAATTATTAAAGGTCAGCGGGCGGTCTCGGTTTATTTCCGAAATCAACACCTGTCGTAGAGCACTGTATGAGATCGAACCCACACCTGGATTGGCAATTGGAGCATTTGCGTCTCCATAAGGGTCAGTACAGGCCCTGCGTGTCTGACCAAGAGAACCGAGAGGGAAGATGACATTGCTTCCGTCGGATTCATTGTAGACAACGCATGCGCGTATTCCACGAGAATTTGATGGGTTTAAATCATCGTGGCCGTCGTTATCATAATCGGTAAATCCGCATGCCATACTGAAATCTTTCTGGGTGGTTTTGGCTCCATCGGCATAGACTATGCCGTAGCCGAACTTGCAGCTATTAAGCATACTTTGGTAATCTTCCGCGGTAGGAACTGCGAAAGTCTCATTATCACGGAATCCTCCGACAGCCGTCCATGTATCAGCCCAATGCCGGCTGAAACGTTCTTCGGTTTTACTACCCGAATAATTTGTCCATCCGAAACCTTGAATGCTACTCCATTGCGCAGTGCGTTCCGCAATGTTCTTGTTGCTTGTGATATATGACGTTGCAAGATATGCTCCGTTGACAGACTTAAGCCAGCCATAGCCGTCTCTAATGTTTACTTCCTTAATGCTATAATTATACTGGTTTCGTTTGAGTAAGGAACCAATCGAAAGCGGATTTCGGGTCAAAGCGACAGGTACGGAAGTTTCATTTGAAGGTGCATAATTTGTAAGGTCAGGGCTGGTGCCGCCGCGAGAAGTGGCGTAAACGTTGTAGCAACTCCACGTGGCATTGCCAAGCTTCACACCTTTGTGGTATCCTTGCCTTACGAAGATGAGGTGTACGCAGTTATTGTCATGATACTGAACTTTTATCACACCACATCGGGTCTGGTTGGCCCCGATAGTTCCTTTAGGTTTATATGTGAAAATGATTTCCTCATCGGTAGAACCTTCAATTTTATCTTTCTTCTGACCGTTGCGGTCGTAAAGCTCAATAAAGGGTTCGGTCTGGCACATCACTTCTGCGCACCATGGACCATCAGATTTAAATGTTGTGAAAGTACTTGCATCCGCCCTGGGCAGGATCATGAGTTTTATCTCGAACTCGTCATCGTTGTCTGCAGCGCGGTATATAGCCTTGGGATTCTCTATTCGCGGCACTTGATAGATCGTAGCGATGCGTTCAGTTTCCCATTCATTGTCTTCATTCTTAAAATTTACAAGTTGATCGCCGGTAGGACCCTTCTGCCACATGGTGAACCGGACTTTGGCGTAACGGTAGTAGCTATTGAATGGGTTATTGCCGGTAAAGTCTGTGGATGGCACCATTTCCTTATTTCTGGTGTACATCGGAATTTTCAGATGTANCGATTTGTCAATGGGGTCGTAGGNAGAATTGGTGCCGACAAGNGGGTATTCGTTTTNNGCAAGNTTNTNAGTCCTTATAATACCATTCAAGATANTGNTTGGCATGTGNTCCGTANCCATTGNTNATCCAAACCNCCGGTNTGTNCCTCNACTTCNNCATCAGTTCCGATTATGTCNNCNGTANTNGGNNTCAGCGACAGAAATCCNACGTAGTTNCCACCTTTGTACGGATTACCGTCATAAGTGTCTTTGTTGTAAGTAACGGGGGGATAGTTGGNGAGAGCCGCGGTGTTCCANGCGAATCCGTNNATATCNGTNTGAAGATCCNACNAATTCNNCCGGNCGNCCNCCNGTGCTGTCATTGAGTGCNCGATCCCAGGGCCACCAGTTNTTCTCNACTATTTCAGCCTTNATNTAATATTGAGACTTNTCCCANTCTTCCGGNANAATCACNCGCGCNGGGAANTCCATNTCCTGATTGTANAGATANGANATATAGTAAGGNTCGGGNGTGATNAGCGTNGGGGTATATTCNTTATAGGAGATATGCCAGTCGGCCTCATTTGCCCATCCTCGAAGCTTGAGTGTAAGNTTGTANTGATAGTTGCGTTCAGCATCATAATTATAAGTNCTGTTTTTACCGAGCATGAAGCGGTACTTNATCGGACCTTGAGACACTTTATCTTTGTGGCGGCTATCGTAGTATGCCACTACTTCTATATATGTTCCGTAAAGTTCGGAATCCTTGTAGTCGTCGCCGTCTTCTTCAGTATCGATCGGGGTGCCNACAGCATCNGGATCCTGGCGTTTGTCTTTGGATGCNANGCCGTTANANTCNCCCTGCATATTCTCGTAGAAATAGAGGGCACGATCACTTTCGGTGTGACCGGTCTGACCGCCGTATGGCTCACCTTTCGAAAGAACTATTTTCCATTTTTCATGGTCGGAGTCGTTTCCTTGACCGGAATTGTAGAATGTGAANGATTCGCCNTTTTTAATNAGNTCGTCTTTGTCGGTCGGNTTATTTNCCTGACCTAANGCGCAACTGNCGGGTATATCNTGGATAGTCACGCTCTTGATATATACNCGTACATTNTCNTTAAGTTCCGAGGCATCAAACGACACAGAGACCTTAGAGACAAGCCTCTTNATCCAGGAATGGAGCGAAACCGAACTTTGATTAATAATCAGCGTCGGAGCTTCGAAACCGGCTGAAGTTTNAGCTGACGATGGAGTNGTCATTGTGACATAACCGAACATCTGATTGTCGAGACTGACATTGGTCTGCCAGTTGAATCTCGTACTGCGCAGGTCATCGATNGTGGTGCAGTCAACATCNGTAAGGTCGACATTTGCTACTGCAAACATCTTATAACGTCCGAATGGAATATGGTTGAGAGAGAAAGTGGCACTCGGNGTTTTCTCGCCTGAGTCACTTATAGAGCCGTCGTTAGGTCCTACATTCTCATTACCGGAGGGNGTCACAGTTTCAGCATCGTTGGGATTACCNGNATTTCCTGTCTGGTCGATAATGAAATTTGNCCCGGGTAATGTGTAATTTGTCTCGCTATCATAGAGACACACCTTTTCATAAAGACCCGCTTCAGAACCGTTGGCATTGATTTTATAAATGACNATCCAAAGTTTATCCACTCTGTTGACAGCATTTCCATCCGCTCGGGTTTCGAGNGCAGACTCAATNGGATGAAATTCAATCTTGACGTTGAGATTAGCCTCACCTTCACCAATCTCGGAATCGAAGCCGTAATTGAGGATTTCATCACGACATGCTGATAAGACCATGGTTAAAACAATGGAAAGGAAAGATATGTAGCGAAAAAATTTCATTGTTATGGTAATGGTTTAGTAAGTGTTTAAATTTACTCAATTAACTCAAGTTTATCAAGTATTCAATTTATTTAGCATCAAACCATTATAACTATTTANAACCATAATTGCAGTTTTAAATATCNNCCCTNNATTTTATTAAAACCATCACGGTCTTCGACCNTGGCAGCCACGCAAATAAACCGAAAGGTTTAATGGTTTTAATAATTTATTGACATACTACAAGAACTTCGATATTACTATATTTTATGGTTTTAATGGTACTAATAGTTTGATACATTACATTAATTTCGNTCAAGTCCGAAGTATGGTTCAAGCACGCACGAGCGATATGGCACCACATCCACCTTCATATTGAGTTGAGCTCCGAAATCATTGACTGATAGAGTGTAAATATGATTTCGCAGTATGTTTTGTCCGAATGAAAAATTGACACCATTGTAGGAAGTCATAGGCACGTAAAAGTCAAGTGATTCTATAGTGTCGTCGGCCTTGCGGTTTGCGATTGTAATATGAAACANGGGCATNCCTTCATCCATGTTGTTGTTGGGGTGACCTATCCTCTGCTCAGGTACNAANCCTATGAATACGTTACCGGTNCGTTGTGATGAGGGTGTTATGGTCCACGATTCAGGAATAATGCCCAATTTATATGTGTCTTCAAGGCTTAGATTGTTATTCTCNATGAAGATATTGGGATTATGCACCTGCTGACCATCCTCATAATTGAGCGCACCGGCGGGAAGTAGTTTTGCCCGGGATTGCGAACTCTGAAATTCAACAGCTGCAATGTAAGGATAACCCTGATTGTCTTTGTTCTGAATATTATCTACGACCTTGACTTTTGCCAACGAACGAAGCAGGTTGATTTCTCCGAGATTTATTCGATCCTCAGGTCGACTATTATAAAGGGCTTTCTCAGTAGTAGCGAATACATTCGTTCCGAACATAGGGCAGTGATTCACCTTCTGAGTTTCCTTGTCGGAATAGAGAGTGCTCACATCCGGTCCGCCATCGGCATTATAAATGTCGCTTAANGNATAGTTCCAGTCNGCAATCTGNGCAATGACTGCGGAGAAGCTCTGTCCGTCGATGGAATCCCACATTGCAGTTGCATTAGTGCCTGATGTCGGGAAGTTGGCAAGAATCAGGATCCNGAATGAAATTATCGAATTGCCCTCGGGTGTTATCTCATATCCCCCAAGCAAATCTTTAAGGTCATCTTTNCGTATCATGAGATCGACGTAATAATTACCATNTATTCCCACTACATTAATACGCGCGTCATCATAATCGAGCAAATTCGTAAGCTTGTATAATAGCTTATCCTCAGAGGTGGAACCGGCGATTTTCGCAAAAATAAATATACCAAGGTCGCCAATATCGATACCGTTCTCGAAGTCGAGAAATTCGCTGTCGGTCTCTCTGTGACCTTGATTATCNGCGCGGGTCTCCATAACCGAGTTGGTGGTTACCATGTTGAAACTGAGCGACACGTAGTCTCNTGTCTCGACATCTTCAGGGATGTCGGACGAAGAGCATGCCGGCAGCATACACAAGGNCGATAAAATTATTATGTAGATATATTTCATCTGATTCACTGGAATCAATATACTTCTTTTATAAAATAGGGTCAGACTGTGGTGGAACGACTGCCCATCCGCATATATATATGCCTGCAGCCATATACCATCCCAGNTCATTGTCGATAAAGAATAGTGCGGAGTAATCGCTTCGNCGGTCAAGATACTCCTGATCGGAATATTGGTTGAAACGGTTACCTTTTGCATANATGAAATAATCGATAAGTGGAATATGGATTATNCGAACGCCATCGGTGTTGCGTACGATATCGAGGTACGCATTGCCGCCAACCATAAGCCGGCTTACTGACATCTCATACAGAAGGGAGGAGCGCACAGGCATGTTTTCGTTGTCATCGATATCTGCGCGTCCTTTGGTTGTCTCACCGTAGAGTACGCTCCACGGCGTATAAGTTACAGCGGGGCTATCTCCCCTGACTGCGTTGTTCCACGCCAACCACGAGTCGGCGTATGTGAATGAGACGGTGAAATCATTTTCGTTCAAAGTGGTTCCGTCTTCATTTACGAGCATCACAGCGATGTCGTTTGTGTCCTTTATCAAAGGTATCGTTACGGTAGTGACCGATGGTGCCTTAGTATTGATTTTATGCTCCACTCCTGATTTCATGCCGTGGAATAAAGACTTGAAATGCGACGAGCTAACGTTTAATCCCTGTTTTTCGATAGTATTCAGCTTCGTTTCGAGTTCCGTTTTAGATTCCGGAGTGTATGTGGCAAGTGTGAAATCGTCATTACCTTCAAGTCCGCACCATGCAACGAAGTCATAAGTTCCCTCTCCGAGCGGTGTTTCAAGCTTGAAGTCGGAATCTTTCAGTATGTCACCTGAGGCGGAACCGGACCAGACGAAGTTTCCCNCTTGATCAAATGCCCACACATTTACACTGTAAACCTGCTCGGCAAATGCTTCGCCACGATCAAGTGTGTAGTTAAACTGAAACTTCACATTGAGTTGCGCGGGACATTCCGGCAGATCGTCATATACCAGAGAGCAACCTGTCATAGTCAAGCCGACGGCCAAGGCTGCCGGAATCAGGCTGAAAATATTGCGGAAAGTTTTTGGAAACATAAAATTAAGGAGGTTAAAATACCCCGGAGGGATTTCCCTCCGGGATTATCTTTGGAAGTGCACTAAATTATAGTGCGGGTAGGTTGTTAGAGTTTAACATTCTGTGTGGGAACTATAGCCCATTTCAGAATATTTACGGAGTAAGCCATGAAATAATCTTCTGTGTTTGCCGGCGGAACGATAGGAATATCATCGCTACCGATACCTGAAGCAAGACCTACAATTTCCTCTACATTTATCTGGTAACTGTGATTGCGGACCAGACCGAAGTCCCCAACGCGCACTTTGTTCCAGTCGATCTTGGTGGCGATTTTCTGTTCATTACCGTTGCGATACCAGCCGAAGTGCTTAATGGGGATTGAGTAGTAGGCGTGACCTGTGGTATAGTAATAAGAGAGGCCAACCTGACGCATAAGAGCCACATTCGCATCGGTGAGACGGATCTGAGTGTTCTCATTGAAATTTGCCTCAGGTGTGTTGTCGGGCACAATCTGCATATATCCGCCTCCAGTCACAATATAAATGCCATCAGCATCTTGTGCACTTGTAAACTGGAGTGAGCGGGCATTGTTCTGAAGCTTTAAAGTGGTGCTGGTGTTGCCGTCATAATGCTGCTTAACGTCATCTGATATTTCAGAAACTTTAAGCGCGTCAACCATCATGGCGATATCAGTGGGGTTGGATATGGTAAGACGGGTGTACTCGCCGGCTTCCTTCTCTTCCGCACTCGCTGATTTTCTGTAAAGAATGGTGGACTGAGCAAAGAAACGAAGAAGCATTGACTCACCTCCATCGATGGCGCTCTTAACTCCGTTGCCGCCGCTTGTTGTGTTGAAATAGATATAAGGACGATCTTCAGTTACTGATGGATCAGGCACGTTTCCGGAAAGATAAGTGTAGAAACTTGTGCCTTCAGGAAGATCTTTGCCTTCAAGATTAAGCTTATACTGACCGACGTAGATTACTGAAGCTACAGCCGCATTGGGATTTTTGGAGTTAAGGGCACGGTAGCTGACAGTGGTCTCACGGAAATACTGTGGATCTGTCTCATTGGCAGAGAACCCGATGTTGTTAGTATTGTCCTTCAATTCGTTATAAGAGATATACTTCTGGTTAACGGTGATATCTTTGAGGTCGGAAGATACTTCAGGATATTCCGCTGTAAAGTAGGCAGGTGACATACCCCAGAATGAACGGTGAAGATCAGGATTGTTCCAAGCCCAACGGTTAGCAGCTGAGAGCACGTCGGCACCTTCAGAATAATCCCAGCTTCTGTTGGCATCAGAGTAAGTTGCGGGATTAATGCGGGCATTTAATGAGCCGAAAGTATAGTTGTCGGCAAGAATACCGCCTAATTCAGATTCCTGACGGAACGACTTAATCACGTAAGTGCTGTTTGATTCGGCATTTACTGCCCAATACTGGGGTACGAACTGGAGTGTGACGAGCTTGGTGGTGGTGCTTGATGCTGCGGCAGGATTTTCTGCCTCCAGNTCATAGACACGGGTNGCCGTAANATAATTGGTAGGNTCTACTGCTTTGAAAGAAAGCTTGGATGCGTAGCGTTCAACATATATATTAAGTGTATTGTTGGAACCTAAGGCATCTTCTGCAGCTTGTTCAGTAGTATAAAGATATGTATCGGGAATGGGTACGGCAACCTGAGGAAGCCCGTTTTCAGGAGCAAGACCGGTTGTAGCTCCAGCACTGCGGGGGTAATACACAGAGTTACTCATGGCGAAGTATTTGGTTGGATTGCCGCCGATAGTGCTATATGTAGAGGTGCGCGAGATAGTTTGAATCACATTGAGTGGATTCTGAAGAGTGGAGGGTGAGATCGGGTTAATGTAGCAGATAACCTGAGCAGGTTTTTTCTCTCCCTTCTTTACGCTTACCGGAACTACCGATTTATATGAGCGTTCGATCGTGGAATTATCATCAATAGATTCGTTAAGGTGGGAATCGTCGAGTTCTACGGGAACGATGTCGCCAACTACATTGCCATCTTCGTCATAGAACACGAAATAGGCATTGTTGACAAGATTTTCAGAATTAGGAGTTCCATTTTCAAAATCAGTGCCGGGTGAAGGTGTGCCATTGTCACCTGCGGCGCGAGTTTCTGTGTTGTCACCCTTGATACTCATGCTGACATAGAAGGTCTGATCCATTCCCAGAACAGGATCGCTGCCCTGGGGAGAGTCTATAACCAGATCATCTTTACAACCTGCAAGCAGGATGAGCGCAGAGGCTCCGAAAAGAATTTTCTTAAAGTTGTTCATATTGTTGAATTTAATTTGTGTTATCTTATTTGTTTCTTTGCATCGGGATATTTCTCGTTGAATTCTTCGATGGCGCGGATTTGGTCGATAGCTTCCGGGGCTTCAGCAACACCGCCGGTTTCGGCCGATTCAAGAGCGGCTTTCGCTGCTGTGTAGTCGCCTTGGAGGGCGGCGAGGAGTCCGCGGGCATAGTTGGCAGTGGGGGAGTTGCCCGCCTTTTTCAGATAGGAGGCGGCTTTCTCGTAATTCCCGGATTGCATGGCTATGTTGGCGGCATTTAGGTTGGCCTCTTCGCTGTCGGGGTAAAGGAGCACCGCCACATCGAAGGTGTGGTTATATTCTTCGGATCCGGGTTGCATGACAGATGTGGCGGCAAACATCTCGTTGAGGCTGAGTTTGCCCGGTTTTGTGCGGATGAGTTCGCGTATCTCGTTGAGGTCGGTGAAGTTGCGGATGTTATATTCGATGGTGTAGTCGGAGTGACGCAGGCCGGGATAAACCTCCTTGAGCAGGAATGCGTATTGCTGCGGATAGCGGTTGCGGATGGCGTCGTTCTTGGGATCGGGTTGCAAGTCGGAGTCGATGATGTCGAGGATTCCCTGACGGTTGGCGATTGTGGAGTTTTCCACATAGCGGCGCAAGCCCGCCCAGTCTTCGGGGGTATAGGCTGTGGCAATCAGCGACTGCGGGAAGCTGTACTGAGCGAGGACGTAATCCTTGAGTGTTGCTGTACGACCTTGCGCGAGACGGACGTTGTTGGCGTAGGAACCCTCGGGCGATGCGTAACCGTGGATGGTCATGTNCTTGAGGGTGACATCCTTGTCGAGGCGCACGGAGTCGATGGTGGCGAGGATCTTCTTTAGCTCCTGCGGGTTGCGGCGATAGTCGGGATAAAGCTCGGTGCGGTTCACNGGGAAGTCGATGTATGCCTGACCACGAATCTCACGAATCTTTTCAAGTTCNGCTTTCGGTTGTATNAAAGCGAAATGNGGGATNAATTCGGGNGCCTCTTTCGGGATGAGNTCGATCTCCAGCACGGGGATCTCGGCGGCAGCTATCGGTTCGCCGCANCATCCGCAGGACTGAGCCGAGAGGGTNAGGTTGGAGAGGTCCATCCAAGGTTCATACTTGACCGATGCGGAGTAATCAACTGTGGACTCTTTCCCTGCTTTATACAGTGCGTTAAGTACGCGGTCTGCATCGTTCTGACGCAGGTGGAGGTAATAGCGTGCGCGACCGGCAANCATGATCGGGCGGAAGCGCACGGTGTCGTTCTCACCGGCGAGNATGGGGGTGATAGTGATGTCGCGGTTACTGTTCAAGCCTTTGTAAGCGGAGAGGTCCAGTGTCATTTTCACATAGAAGTTCTCTTCGGAGTGAGTAGCGTCTGAACTGACCACCTTCACTGCATCGGTGGGGACGTCGNTGGCGGCATTGATTTTTGCGGGGGCAAGCATTGCCACCGCGAGGACTATATGGCGGAATCTAAATTTCATGATCAAAACACGTAGATAAGGTTGATGGCGGCCTTGGTGGGGCCTACGTAGTTATGAACTCTCTTTTCGGCGAGCTTGGTGCCGCAGTGTGCGCAGGGGTAGACGTCNTAGCGNGTGTAAGCCCAGCCGATACCCAGTTCGGCTTCTACGCTCCAGTGCTTGGCGAGGATCCAGGTGTAACCGTAAGCTACGCCCGCACCGGCATACCAGCCCTGATGACGCTCGTTGGCGAGGTCTTTGAAGCGNTTGTTGAGGAAGNTGACGCCGTGTTTCCAGCCTCCNTAGTTGTATTGTCCGCCGAGTGCATGGAATCCGAGGAAGTGTCCGGAGAAACAGTCGCAGAACCAGTAGCGGGCTTCAGGTTGNGCGAGCCAGTGCTTCCAGCGGCGTCCGTCGCTGAGAGTCCAGGCGTTGATGTTTCCGGATATGTCCAGACTCCATTTAGGNGCAAGACCCACTTCCAACCCGAGATTGGGGGTCAGTGTGGCATCATAAAGAAGATTNGTCTTTAATGCAACCTGGGCTACGACAGGTAGTGCGGTCATAAGCATAAGAATGACAGAGATCAATCCAAATTTNAAATTCATTTGTTTCTGTTATGTTTGTAGCATGTAATTACTATTTGGATTCATATGTGCAATATGAATAAAATATACGGTTGCGCGACTATATGTTTATCTTAAATCTTTACCTATTCTTTTCAATCCAGGTTTGCAAAATACGGACAAAAGATGGTGTAAAACAATGATTTTAAGTCAAAGTATTATAGAGGTGAAGAATATCGCAATCCGTAAGTATTTACGGCTACAAAATTACAACATAATGTTATAAATCACCCCCCCCATTGGTTAAAATATGTTAATATTTATTAATTNGCAGTGNGACATTCATAATGTTTTTAGAAGGCTATGCAAAATACAGANCTCCCGGGNCTGACGGCTGTCGGATCCGGGAGNTCTGTATTTTGGAATGTGTTGAGATCAGGACTTGGTTTTGTGCCTGAAGATTGATTAGAGTGTCTTTTTAACCTCTACTTCTTCGTATGCCTCGATGAGGTCNCCTTCACGAACNTCGTTGTAGCCCTGGATTGAGAGACCGCAGTCGTAACCNGACACTACCTCNTTGACGTCGTCTTTGAATCGTTTGAGCGATCCGAGCTCGCCGGAGTAGATAACGATGCCGTCGCGGATCAGGCGCACTTTGCTTGTGCGTTTGATGCGGCCGTCGCGAACGATAGCACCGGCGATGGTGCCGACCTTGGAGATGTGATAGGTCTGGAGNACTTCNGCTGTACCGGTGATCTCCTCCTTGATTTCGGGCGAGAGCATACCTTCCATTGCATCCTTGACCTCTTCGATGGCTTTGTAGATGACGGAGTAGAGACGGATCTCCACACCCTCTTTCTCAGCTTCGCGCTTGGCGGCTGCCGATGGACGAACCTGGAAACCGATGATGATGGCATCTGATGCGGCGGCCAGTGTGACATCCGATTCGGAGATTGCACCCACACCNTTGTGAAGCACGTTGACCTGAACCTCCGGTGTGGAGAGTTTGAGCANCGAGTCGGANAGTGCTTCGATTGAACCGTCAACGTCACCTTTGACAACGAGGTTGAGCTCGTGGAAGTCGTTGAGGGCGCGGCGGCGTCCGAGNTCTTCGAGTCCGAGACGCTTCTTGGTGCGCAGACCGAGCTCACGCTGGAGCTGTTCGCGTTTGGCGGCGATTTCACGGGCTTCCTGCTCAGTCTCAAGAACGTTGAAGGTGTCGCCTGCCTGCGGAGCNCCGTTCAGACCGAGTATCAGAACCGGNGTTGAGGGTCCGGCCTCCTTTACGCGCTGGTTACGCTCGTTGAACATTGCTTTGACCTTGCCGTAGTGTGTGCCGGCGAGGATAACATCTCCCACGCGGAGTGTTCCGTTCTGCACAAGCACAGTGGCTACGTAACCGCGACCCTTGTCGAGCGATGACTCGATGATGGAGCCGATGGCGTTTCTTTCGGGATTGGCCTTGAGGTCGAGCATCTCGGCTTCGAGAAGCACTTTCTCCATNAGTTCTTCAACTCCGATACCTTTCTTGGCGGAGATGTCCTGGCTCTGATATTTACCACCCCAGTCTTCCACCAGATAGTTCATGGCNGCGAGTTGCTCCTTGATTTTGTCGGGGTTGGCTGTGGGTTTATCGATNTTGTTGATGGCGAACACCATTGGCACGCCGGCTGCTGATGCGTGGTTGATAGCCTCGATNGTCTGGGGCATCACGTCGTCGTCGGCTGCCACGATGATGATGGCGAGGTCGGTTACCTTGGCTCCGCGGGCACGCATGGCGGTGAAGGCCTCGTGACCCGGGGTGTCGAGGAATGTGATGTGACGACCATCGTTGAGCTTGACGTTGTAAGCACCGATATGCTGGGTGATACCTCCNGCCTCGCCGGCNATTACGTTGGCATTGCGGATGTAGTCGAGCAATGATGTCTTACCGTGGTCNACGTGTCCCATCACTGTCACGATCGGCGGACGGCTCTGAAGGTCTTCCTCCTTGTCTTCGATCACCTCGATTGCCTCGGTTACGTCGGCGCTGACAAATTCGGTGGTGAAGCCGAACTCCTCAGCCACGATGTTGATTGTCTCGGCATCCAGACGCTGGTTGATCGACACCATAACGCCCAGGTTCATGCAGGTTGCGATGACGTTGTTGACAGGNACGTCCATAAGGTTGGCGAGGTCGTTGGCTGTAACGAACTCCGTGATCTTGATTACGGAGCTTTCAGCCTCGGCNCGCTGCTGGTTCTCGAGCTCGCGGTTGTGCATCTCTTCGCGTTTCTCCTTACGCCACTTGGCACCTTTCTTCGAAGGTTTGTTGGTGAGGCGGGCGAGTGTTTCCTTTACCTGCTTCTGAACGTCTTCGCTGCTGATCTCCTGTTTTACGGGACGTTTGTTGTCGCGCTTGCGTTTGTTTTCGCCGCGGCNGTTGCCGCCACCCTGCTGGTGGTTGCCGTTNCCACGGTTTTCNCCCTGTTTGTTATCTTTCTTGCGGGCATCGGAGCCGAAGCCNGGTTGCGACACGGCTTTCTCGATGTCCACTTTCTCTTTCCCTATNCGTTTGCGCTTCTTGCGGTCACCCTCTGCGGCNTGGGCTTTGGCAGCCTCGGCACGGCGCTCGCTACGGCTTTTCTTGCGAGGACGTGTAGACTGGTTGATAGCTGAGAGGTCGATCTTTCCTACAACTTTAAGCTCCGGTCCGCCGGCGGGAGCTGAAAGACGGAAGACGTTGCTCTTCTCCTCCGCAGGAGCTGCGGGAGCCTCTTCTTTTTTNGTCTCCTCTTTTGCAGGGGCTTTGGTCTCCTCTTGTTTCTGAGGCTGAGGCTTGGGAGTCTCCTGTTTGGGAGCTTCCTGTTTGNGCGGAGTCTCGGGTGCCTTGGGCGCCTCCTTGGGTTTCTCCGTCTCCTTCTTGGGAGCNGGNGCNGCGGGAGCGGCCGGTTTTTCTGCTACCGGTTTCGGNGCCGGTTCCGGCTTNTTCTCCTCCTTGGGCGCTTCGGGTGCGGGCTTCGGTTCCGGTTTGGGNNCCGGAGCGGGCTGCGGTTTCACCTCAGGNGCGGGAGCGGCAGGTTTGGGCGCGGATGCGGGAGCGACTGCCGCCCGGGGTTCAGCGGTAGCAGTTTGTTTGGGGGATTCAAGGTCTACGTGTCCGACTATCTTGGGTCCGCCGACATTGGGGATTGTGGTTTTGATCTCCTCAACCTTCGGACGGTCGGCTTTGGCCTTCTCTTTGCGTTCCACTTTCTTGGTGGATGTAAGGCCGTCGGAGATCTCCTTGATATCCTTGTCCTTGCTGAATTCCTTTGTGAGAAGGTTTACAGCATCCTCGTCGATACGTGTGTTGGGACCGGGATTCTCATCGATCTCGACATTGTGTTTGCGCAGGAATTCAACGGCGGTGTTGATTCCTACATTGAGGTCTTTTGCTACTTTGCTGATCTTTATGCGCATATCTTATTTTTGTGATTGCTGATTAGTTAAGGATGAGAGGTTGGTTAGACGCCGNCGATGACTTAGTCTTCGAATTCGGCGCTGAGCACTTCCNTGACGTGCTGGATAGTGTTCTCCTCAAGGTCGGCCTGGTCAAGCACGTGTTTGGGTGCGTTGAGCACTGCCTTGGCTGTGCCTAAGCCGAGATCTTTGAGGGCTTCGATAACCCACTGGTCGATTTCGTCGCTGAACTCGTCGAGGTAGATATCCTCCTCGCCGTTCTCGATGTCGCGGTAAACGTCGATCGAGTAGCCGGTGAGCATCGATGCCAGGCGAATGTTCATACCACCTTTACCGATTGCGAGGCTGACCTCGTCGGGGTGAAGGAATACTTCAGCTTTCTTTGCCTCTTCGTTCAGACGGATCGAGGAGATCTTGGCGGGACTGAGTGCGCGCTGGATGTAAAGCTGCGGGTTGTTGGTGAATGAGATGACGTCGATGTTTTCGTTGCGGAGTTCGCGTACGATGCCGTGGATNCGGCTTCCCTTGATTCCGACGCAGGCTCCGACGGGGTCGATGCGGTCGTCGTAGCTCTCAACGGCGATCTTGGCGCGCTCACCGGGGATGCGAGCCACATCCTTGATGGTGATGAGACCGTCGTGGATCTCGGGCACCTCTTGCTCGAAGAGTCGGCGCAGGAAGGCTGGATCTGTGCGGCTTACGATCACTTTCGGGTTGTTGTTGGGGTTGTCGACACGCTTCACGATGGCGCGGAC
The DNA here is from genome assembly GCA_014802175.1 of Bacteroides sp. Classification (GTDB taxonomy): domain Bacteria; phylum Bacteroidota; class Bacteroidia; order Bacteroidales; family Muribaculaceae; genus Lepagella. The sequence goes on along the minus strand of JAAVCU010000002.1, from coordinate 12,036 downwards.
CATGTCTCCTTTATGGAAGAAGTCGCCTGAAATCTGCTCCTCTTTGGGCATGATGAGCTCGTTCTGCTCCTCGTCGAGAAGAAGCATTTCGCGTTTCCATATCTGATGAACTTCTCCGGTGATGAGCTCGCCTTCGAGTTCCTTGAATTTAGAGTAAATGGCATCTTTCTGCAGATCAAGAATCTTTGACTGAAGAGTCTGACGCAGGTTGAGGATGGCACGGCGACCGAATTTCTCGAAGAAGATCTGTTTTGTAACGTCTTCGCCGATTTCACATTCCGGGTCAATCTCACGGGCTTCGGTAAGACCNATCTCCATATCTTTGTTTTCCACCTCGCCGTCGGGAACAACAATGAGGTTCTGATAAATCTCGCAGTCGCCTTTGTCCGGGTTCATGATGACGTCGAAGTTTTCGTCTGATCCGAACATTTTGGCCAGCACGTTGCGGAAAGATTCCTCAAGCACTGAGATCATAGTGGCTTTGTCGATGTTCTTGAGCTCCTTGAACTCGGCGAACCGGTCCACCATATTTACTGTTTCTGCTTTTTTTGCCATATTTTGTTGATAGTTTTCAGTTTTCTTGTTTGGGTTTGAGAGAGAGGAGGCTGTGCAAATCGNAACTAATTTTGCAAATNAGCCGNATGCAGGTTGCCTAAAATTTGAGAAGATACTTTACGGAGTTGACGGCATCGTATGGAAAGCGAATTTCGCGTTCCACGGTTACCGGGCGTTTGGCTCCTTCCGGTTTCTCTTTTACGGTGGCGAGGATGGCGAAATCAGTCTCACCTGCTTCCTGAAGCACACCGGTGTATTTCTTGCCGTCNCGGGCGGATACTTCCACCTCGTTGCCGAGGTTTTTCTCGTACTGTTTGCGAACCTTGAAGGGGGAGGTGAGTCCTGCCGAACCGACTTCGAGTTCGTAATCCTCCGGCTCGCGGGGGAATTCCTCTTCAATGCGTCGTGACAGATTTATACAGAAATCAATGTCTACACTCTCCATCGAATCGATCTCGATGCGGATCTCGTTGGAGGGTGTGACTGTGATGTCTACGAGGAAGTAACCGGTGTCGGCAANTTCCTTATCTATGAATTGCCCTAAGGCTGTTTTGTCGATCATAAACGTATAAAATAAGGAGGAGACCTGCGTCCCCTCCGGAAATCTATTGCAAAGATAATAAAAAATCCCCTCTTTATACTCCTTTGCGAGGGCTTAGGAGCTAAAAGGGGCGATTAATCTCTATAATTTAACAAGAATTAAGAATANTTAACTTAATTTNCCCGAGATCCAGGCNTCGATGAGTTGTCGGGANAGNGATGGGAGGGTGGGGAGCGCNGGTGGATTCCNGCGAGAGAACCATCCTCCGGCGCTNAGCTCGCCATCGGCAAAACGTAGNTCACCNCCTGCGTAGTCGGCGGTGAATGCAATCATCAGTTGNGAGGGGAAGGGCCANGACTGACTGCCGAAGTAGCGGATGTTGCTGACTTCAAGCGAGGTNTCCTCTCGGATTTCTCGGCGTACGCATTCTTCNAGNTTCTCGCCTGTCTCGACAAATCCCGCCACGAGCGCATANACCGGACGNGTNAAGCTGCGCGCGTGAACAAGCAGNNCCTCTTCGCCNCGCTTAANGAGCACGAGGATTGCGGGTGAGAGCGAAGGGAAGTCTTCGCGTCCGCAGGCAGGGCATTTCAAGGAGATGTCGGTGGAGGGTTGCATGGCTGCACCGCATGTGCCGCAGAATCTGTGGGTGGAGAAGAAATGATCCAATTCAGCTTTTCGTGCTTCCTGTTTCCATTCCTCTTCGGTCATGAAGTTCCAGGCTTCACGTAAGCCGACTTCCCGCTCCTCTCCGTCGATTATAACTTTTGTCATGTTTCTTTATATTGAGAGTTCAGCATCTATCTCTTTGAGGAATTCACCGAGAGAGGTGTTCTCTTCGATGACTTTCTTCAGGAATTCTTGCGGAGGGAGAGGTTTGACATATTCAGCATTCTCGGAGATTGATATTTCGAGAGTNATGTGNTCGTTGCGGAGNCGTTCGCGCATAAACATGGCGATCTGGGTCATGGCNCTCTCGAATGCCTGCATCTGGGCCGGGTGNTCGACCATGATGTTGAAAGTGGTGTCGGCTTTACGGCTNTTCTTTGCCACTCGCATGGCACTCAGCAGNATATGCATGTCGCTGTGCGTGATCATGAATTCCTCCCANACGCGGTTGAAGTCTTCGTCGGTGAAGGCTTCATTTTTCTCCTGAATGGAACTCATGGAGACCTCTTCGTGTTTGTCGGAGAGGCGGAAGGCTTTCGGACGGCGCACGGCTTGNTTGGGTTGCGATGTAGGTTGCGGTGCATTCACCGGCTGCGGCGCAACGGGTCGAGGTTGAGGTTCGGGCNCATTGTATGATGCCGCTGTTTCTTGCGTGGTGACAACCGGTTGCGGAGCGGCCGACATGTGAGCAAGGGTCTCTAACGGATTGCGGAGGGAGGGGAGGTCCTCCGCTAAATCAAAAGGGGGCGTCGCCGGTTTGAGAAGCTGACACAAGCGGATGAGCGCTACCTCTACGAGCANTTGCTTGTTGGAGGCGGTGCGGTATTTGTAATCGGCATCGTTCAGGATCTTCATGGCGGCGTAATACCACTGAAGAGGGAGTTTGGCTGTCTGAGCCTTAAATGATGCNGCGGTGTCGTTGTCGAGTTCCAGNAACGGGATAGTGCGTTGGTCGGCGGCAACCATGAGNTCGCGGACNTGACCTGCCAAGCCGTTGATGAAGAANAGGGAGTCGAAACCTTTGTCGCGGATCTCTTTGTATATCAGTAGTGCTTGAGAGATGTCGCCGGCAGCGAAGGCGTCTACCAACCGGAAGTAATAGTCGTAATCGAGCACGTTGAGGTTGTCGAGCGTAGACTCGTAGGTGATTCCGGCAGGTGATGAGGCAGCCACTTGGTCGAATATGGAGAGGGCGTCGCGCATGGCTCCGTCGGCTTTGCGGGCTATGATGCCCAATGCGCGGGGATCGGCCTGAACNCCGCGGTCAGTGGCTACGTATTTCAGATGCTCNACCATGTCGTCGACAGTGATGCGCTTNAAGTCGTAGATCTGGCAACGGCTGAGGATAGTGGGTATGACTTTGTGTTTCTCGGTTGTGGCGAGGATGAAGATGGCGTATTTCGGTGGCTCCTCAAGAGTCTTGAGGAATGCGTTGAACGCCTGGGAGGAGAGCATGTGTACCTCGTCNATGATGAACACCTTGTATTTACCTTGCTGTGGTGGCACNTTCACCTGGTCGATGAGGTTACGGATATCGTCGACACTGTTGTTGGATGCGGCGTCGAGTTCTATGAGATTGAAAGAATTCCCTTTTGAGATGGCGACGCAGGAATCGCAGGTGCCGCACGCCTCTCCGTCGGGNGTGGGGTTGGTGCAGTTGATGGTGCGGGCGAAAATACGTGCGCAGGAGGTTTTACCCACGCCNCGCGGTCCGCAGAAAAGGTATGCCTGCGCGAGACGCCCGGTGGATATGGAATTTTTNAGNGTGGTAGTGAGGTATTTCTGCCCTACGACACTTGCGAATGTGGCGGGACGGTATTTACGCGCACTGACTATGTATTGAGAGTTGTCGCTCATGTGCTTTTTTGGTTAATTGAGTACAAAGCTATAAAAAAATATGTAAATTAGCAACAATATCGCGCGCGATGCGTTACAATTTAAAAAGAATATAAGATGGGAAAAAGTGGATTATATACGCGCACGGGCGATTGCGGAGAGACTTCGCTNGTGGGCGGAGCGCGAGTGAAGAAAAATTGTGCTCGTCTGGANGCATACGGCACTGTCGACGAATTGTCGTCCGCACTGGGTGCCATCNCTTCCGATGCTAAGTGCGATGCGGAGGTGAAAGGGCANGTGCAGGCAGTGCAGAACGAGATGTTCAACATCGGGTGCTACCTTGCTACGGATCCCGGCGACAGCAAACCGTCGTGTGCATCNCTGACTGATGCCAAGCTTTCGGAACTCGAAGGTTGGATAGATGCGCTCGACGAGCAGACTCCGAAGATAAACGCATTTGTGTTGCCCGGAGGATGCGAGCTTGCCTCGAAGGCNCACATGGCGCGTGTGGTTTGTCGCAGGGCAGAGCGTCGGATACTTGATCTCACTGAAGAGAGCTATGTAGATCCGAAAGTACTGGAATATATCAACCGTCTCTCCGANTATCTCTTCATCGCNGCCCGCTACATNAANTTCATGCAGGGAGTAGATGAGATAACCTGGAAACAGAGCTGATAAAGAAATAANAATCAATATAAAAACAAATAAAAAAGACAAAAGATATGTATTGGACACTTGAATTGGCGTCAAAACTTGAAGACGCACCCTGGCCCGCCACCAAAGAGGAACTCTTAGACTTCGCAATGCGCAGTGGCGCGCCGTTGGAGGTAATTGAGAACCTGCACGAAATCGAGGACGAAGGCGAGATCTACGAATCCATCGAAGACATCTGGCCCGACTACCCCTCCAAAGACGACTTCTTCTTCAACGAAGAGGAGTATTAACTCCCTTTTCTGAGATAATTCACTGAAAATCAAATAAGGAGGCTAACAATCAAATGTTAGTCTCCTTTGTTTTGGCTTGTCTAAACGTGAAATTTGCGAACCAAATGCACACCATATATCAGCGAGTTATGATAGAAGCGAATCAGCGAGCAAACCAATGCGAATCAAATGCTGGACTTATGATAGCCAGTTTTCAACTTGCCAAGAAGCCAAAATCAAGTCGGTTCATCTCTTCCTCTAAAGTCTCTGGAAGATACTTGGCATACACCTTCTCAGTGACGGCTGTGGAGGCATGTCCCAATAAGCGACTGACTACTGACATTGCCATTCCGTCATTTAGAGCCATTACCGCAAATGAGTGGCGCGCCACGTGCATAGTTAATGAATGATTAAATTTCAATTTCTTACCTACCACTATAAGCGACTGATTGATGCACTTGGTAACTGTGTTTCGGCACTTATATAGAGTCTCCCGATTATCAAGGTCAGTGTCATCATCGAGCATTCCGAACACAAATCGCTTATTTCCATATTTCTTTTTCCAGCGCGTTAGAATATCAATGGCTTCTGAGGTCAATGGTACTGTATGAGTTGTTGACCGATAGTTTGCAGTCTTTACTAATATCTTCCTCAGTTGTTTCTTTCCAAAGTCTATGTGCTTCCATTGCAAGGTCATTATGTCAACGACACGAAGACCGCAACAATGGAAAGCGAATAGAAACATATCTAGGTATTCTTTACGCCTCGGTTCTTTTTCGGTCTTGGCATATTCAACCAGTCTTCTCAGTTGCTCCTTTTCAAGATATTTCACCTCATTTTCCTCGCTCTCCGCATTGAACGATACCATTTTTGGCAGTCGCATTCGCTTTATTTCCGCATATTCTGATTTTACCAATAGACCAAGATCGGCGGCACGTTCACAAGCGTCTATAAGTGGTGTTAAGGCGTGATTGATGGTTTCATGAGAATTATCTTCGGTAGATTTTCGCCATTGTATATATCTGCTAACAATCTCTTTGCTTATATCCCCTACGAAGAGAGAGTCCTGCTTCATCTCGACCTTCAGAAACTTTCTGAATTTCTTCATGCAACATAATCTATTCTTATAAGTCGAATGACTGATACGTCTCTCTTGATACTTATTCTCGGTAATTTCATCGGCAAACTCTACAAAAGGTTTGCCTTCATCTTGGCGCGTGAGCGGTTTACCGTCCAGAATGTCACGGATAACCTGCACAGTCATTTTATGGGGGTGAACAGTATTGTATTCAATAATAGCGTTGTCTGTGTCGGCAATCTTTTTAGCCAATACAGAGTTAACTCTTTTAAAATCCGCGCCATAACTTGATTTAACTTCACCTCGTCCCATATTGCCGCTTTGATTCCAATCGGAGTCCCGACATTGATAGTTGGCTACGGGTCGTACGATAGAAGTACGGTTGTAAACATAACGGACATAAATGGATTTTACCTCACTCTTCTTTGAAATTGCACGGAGGAAATATTTTCCTCTCGGTATTAATATTCTGTTATTACCCATAGTATCAGTTGTTATTAATGTTTGTGCGTTTGAGGAAGTCCATTAGATTTTCCTGCGTGTACCAGATTTTGTCACCGCATTTGGAATAATCAAGAAGTAACTTGTCTCGATATCCTCTTAATGTACTCTCCTTTACATTCAGTATCGCCATCAAGTCTTTGCTTGTATAAATTGGCTTTGAAATGTCTTTTACTGTTTGTGGTAATGGTCGAAGCTGGTTGACAAATTGTGTCTTGGCTAAGACAGTTAGTATATTAAGAACATTTTGAATATATAATTCTCTATAGTATATATTGCCATTCACCACAACCATGTCCATTTCTGCGACAGAGAGGAGGATTCCTACTATGGGGAAGTCCTCACCAAAAAGATCATGTACCCATTGATTACTGAGAAGGCGTCTCATTTCCCACGGATATTCAACATGTGCCCCATCGGGTAGTGTGTAATCCTCTGTATAATCCTCAATTATTAGTTCTGGGGGTTCATTGTCGGAGAAACTTCCTAATAGTTTGCGTTTCTCCTTATTAGCCTCCACAATAGGTTTATATCGTGTCCAGATTGATTCTTCTGTAACTAACTCCTTATTCATACTCTTTTAAGGTTATATTCGATAACATTTCTATCATATAATAGCATATCTCCAGCACATTTATAATGAGGATTGTCAACAGCCTTAATAAATGCTATATCTAATAATCCTTTTTTACCATATTCTGACTTGACTCTACTTTTACATATTAATGCTTCGCCATTATATTTCTGAATCTGAGAATTTAAACCACTTGCCAGTCTATTGATATTGCTATTTGTGTTAACTACACCTTTAAAATTAATTTTACCAATTTGAATATAATATCTGGCTATAGTTCGCTTAGTCAAAACGACATTACCGTTTCTTAGGTCTATCATTATTTTATAATTCTGTGGATTATAACCAATTATATTTTTAATTATCTCTCTCTTTTCTTCAATTTTGCTTGTTCTATTTATTATTATCATTTTTAAATAATCGTTTTTAATTTACGGATTGTGTTTATACTTGACGATGTGATTTTTGAAATATTACGGAGGGAATATCCCTTTTTTAACAGTCGAATTTCCTCCGCATATTCCTCTTTCATTCGGTCATCACTCTTACGATAACCAGTCTTACGACCTACTTTTCCACCATGATTACGGAAGTTGTTGTAACCGCTTTCCATACGACTGCGGATGAGGCTTCGCTCCATTGAATTGAACTGTGCAAGAATGCCGAGAACAAGAGTGGCAATCGGGTTGATTTCACCGTTTGGAAGTAATGTTTCAAGTCCATTCTGATGGATATAAAGGCTGATTTTCCTTTCATTGAATATCTCTATGATAGAAAGAAAATCAACGGCTCTACGGCTAAGTCGGCTACATTCATAGATAAGCACTTTATCGACTTTATTCCCCTCAACATAGTTCAACAACTCTGACATTGCTTGACGCTCTTCAACCTTTTTCGCGCCACTTATCTTTTCGGAAAAGGTCTTTACTACTTCATAACCCATACGATCAGCATAGAGTCTCAGTTCTGCAAGCTGACGGTCGTAATCTTGACCTTGCGTTGATACTCTTGCATATATGATTGCCTTAACCTTATCCATATCAGATTAACTTTGTTGTGTTTATATTATCAATTTCTATAATATAAAATTACAATATACGTTAACTGAATCAAAATAAATTCCGCTAGAAAGTGTTAAGTGAATCTGCAACAAATGATATCTAAAGTTAATTTATGAACATTGTGATAATAATGCCTTATATGTACCATTTATGCACCCATACTCTTGATATAATTCAAAAATCAAATTAATGGCTGATTGTACCTCCTTTGACTCTATGTCATGTATGATTATAAGGTCATTTAGACAACTGAGTTTTTTTAAATCTGGTCTATATCCAAATACAAAGCAATCATTGTAGATGAAAAAATCACTATAAGGATTATTGATAAGGAATTGTCTAGTTTCATAATCTACATTCTTAATCTCTTTTTTTAGGAGTTTACATATTTTCTCTCTCCAAAATTCGTTATCTATTTTATTTAAGACTTCTGAATGAATATCAATGTATTCCGTATCATTATTAATATTTTTATTCTGTATCATTGTATATCTACGTTAATATTATTTTAAAAAATTGAGTATTAAAGTTAATTTTGTATCTTTGTAGAAAATTGGATATTATGAGCAAGGAATTAGCCAATAGAGTTAAAGAATTGTGTGCCGACAAAGGCATACAGTTGAAGGAGTTAGCCTCAATTATGAATGTTAAGCCCGAAAGTTTGAGCCGTACATTAAACGGTAATCCTCAGTTATCAAGTCTTGAAAATATTGCAAAGGCTTTGAATGTAGGGGTCGCCGATTTGTTTTCTGATAAGACGGAGAATTGTGTCATTACCTCCTCGACTACCCCTAATAATCTACATTCCATTATCGTCTATAAAGACAAAACCTACATAGCCGATAACCTCAACGACCTTTTAAGCCACGTCAGAATGATCTGCGGAGAGTGATTTGATTTTGTCCGACATTTCTATCAATAATTCTGCTTGCATACAAATTAGATAGTTCTGCCATGCGTCATTAGCCAATTCCTTTTTAGTTAACTGAGTGGAACGTAGGCGATAAGGGTAGACATAGCGTTTGTCGCAATTATTGCATACCAGAGCGTTCACAAGTGGTAAACCATTTGAGCATTCACTTCCTTTTATTGTGCGACCGCAAATAGGGCATTTCTCGTTCTCATGTTCCTCGGAAGTCAAAGCGATATGTTTACGATGGTTTTCCTCTTTTTGGCTCCATAAATTAATAGAGTCTAAATTTTTGTTATTAACTGTTGTCTGATTTTCAGACTTTTCATTTGACTTATAGGTAGCCACACCTTCATTTGTGGTATTCATTTTCTTATATTAATTTAAAATTTTACATTACATACATACCGCCCGAAACTAGGTATGCAAAATTGATTTTTATAAAAATTGTTAATTTGATTGTCTTTTATATGGTAATCGTGATAATACGTATTCAAGTGGATAGGATTCACACTCTTCCTGCGCTGCGATATATCGTTTAGCTATCCGATTGAACGATTTTACTGTCTCGATCAATCCGCCTTGCAGTTTGGCTGAGAATATTCTGCCCCTTATGCTGACGGCTGAACAGCCACTTGAACCCGTCATTGGGTTTCCAGATATGGCACAGATGGGCATTAAATCAGTAGTCCATGAGTATTGCTGTCGATACTTCCACCATTCGACAAAAGCACCTACACACGGCATTAAAGTAGGACATATAGAGGTATAGAATCCAACTGACGAAAGGAAATAGCGGCTCTCGCTCATTATCTCATTTTCATTGAGGATTAGATTATAGACATTCTCGTAAAACAAGCGTCTATTTGCCTCCTGCACCTCTTTATCCAGAGGCCAACGGTATTTGGGCTTAATCCGATTTTCTCTCGGATAACAGTCAAGTCTACGACTGTTTAGCAGAATGATTTCTTCAATCATATTATGGCTAAGATTTGAGTTAGTAACGTTGGATGTACAAGAAAATCGCCTTTATACCTTTCCTTATTGTCGGGAATTAATGTACTCAATTCATGGTTGAATTCTTCAAGCACCCTCTTCTGCAACTCCGAATGATACCAGAATTTGTCGCTTGCATTGTTGAACTGCATGCGTTGAAGCACGTCCCACATTAATTCTGCTATCTGGCGATACCTCTCATTTAAGGCTTGATAGATATGCCTATATGTCCCGACAATCCTAATCTGTCTAACCAGACGATGGAGTGTCTCTTTAACAAATTCCTCCGCTTGTTCTGGATTGTAGAGGTTTGCGGTTTTATCGTTAGTTGTAAACTGATATTTAATACCTTTGTAAGGAGATATAACTTCTACCTCCACGATATGACGGAATAATACAGCATATCTGGCTTCAATAGTTTTACCGTTTATGACTAAGTATATAGTTCTCATTTCTCTAATAAGTTTATGATTAATACCGATTTGTCTGATTCTGAAAAACTGTCAAGCGGAATCCATGATAATTCTCTAATAGGTGGATGTTCACATGGAAGATAGGGAATCACTATATCAATCCGTGTCTGTATGTCGCCCCAAAGGAATTTTAACCAGACGTTTTCTTCAAGATTGATAATCAAAAAGTTTGGAGTAATCGGCCCATAATATAGACACCTGACAGCAATTTTCATAAAGGAAATTTTAATGGTACACGGAAGGCGAGGCAATGGAGAGGAAATTGCCGATTTCGTGTTGCTACTGAGCATATATAAGATGTGGTGAGGGTTAACTCTGGAATGTGAGGCGGTTGCCAAGAATATTGATATTCTTAGATTTTAGAAGGTTGAGGTCGATATCGGGTTCAATACCTCGCTTGATGCAGTCACGGCATATAATAAGGATTTTCCCTATGTTGTTCTGTCCTTTGTAAACACCTTTGTTTCTGATGGCATTTGTCTTGATATTGATGAGAAAGGCAAGATTCTTCTTGGTGAGGTCGGGATACTTCTCTGTGAGTGACTTTGCCACTTGCTTACGGACTTCAACAAGTTCACGATTGGAACACCCCCAAATCTGACCACTACCACCAGTATCAGTGGTCGTTTCTTCGACCAAAATCACGTTATCTGGAATGGATAGCAATTTGTGCCTGAAGTCGATATTACCTTTACACTTCTGCCACACGCACCACAGCATCCACTGTGTTCTAAATTCGGGAAAATCTGACCTCACTTCCTTACGATGCTTCCCTTTAACGAAGCGTTTAGACGCATACGGACTCTTAGCCGCTCTCAGTTCCTCTTGAATAGAACGATGTTCGGCAGTATCATTTGAAAACTCCCCTGCAAGATATAGCTCCTCCGAACTGCGCCACTTTATTCCCTCAACCACAAAGGGATAACAAGACGTCATGTTACAGAGATTAAGTTTGATACCCTCAACAATATCGTCTACATGTTTGAACGGCCATATAGTCTGTATGGTCGGGTCATAGACCTCTACACGGTCGAGGACAATAGCGGATGAATTAGAAAAATTACTGGTAGTCATTTCGTTACATATTATCTGTTAATTGCTTAACCCTATGCCCATACGGGGTACACCGTTGCCTGCAACGAAGCTGGTTGTCAAAGTAAGTCAGCTGATCAGACTTCTTACCCTTCATAGTGGTGTAACCGCTTTTCGATTACACTGCAAAATTACAACAAAAGACTCCCCATGTCAAGTTTTTGAGCTATAAGGAGGTAAATTATATCTATTTTAACTCAAAACTCATTTGAGTTGATGAAATGCCCGCTTTTATAACTATCAAATTTTGAGTTTTACGAATTAATTATTATCTTTGTGGGTAGATATGAAGACCTCACGAATCACCAATTATGACCCCACGCTGTCTGTGGAGGAAAACGCGGCTAACAATAACGTAACGACAGCCGCTATACGCTCCTATATAAAGACGAGAGGCATTGACAGAGCCACAGACCGACAGATATACCTGTATAATAAAGTAAAGGAGTATGCAAATAACAATCCCAAAGACAAAGCACCTAAGATAGCGGCTGCGCTCGGTCTGACCGCCAACACGGTAAGACGGTATCTGAAAATGGCAGAACCTCCTAAGCCGAAAGAAAAGAAGACCGCCACCCTCAATCAAGCCGACAGAGTAAAATTCATATCTATATCCGAAAGTCAGACAGATATTCTGAAAACCATATTGGCTATCCATCTTCCCAAACTGGATAAGTTTCAGTGTGACCTTACTGCATGGAAGTTGGGATTTTATAAAGATGGTCTTCAAAAGCCTCTGTATTGCTACGACAAATATGCCTCCATTCTTAAAAATGATGAGGTAGAAGATTTAGAGGAATTTGAAACCTATTGGCATGATGGCACAT
>JAAVCU010000001.1 GCA_014802175.1 Bacteroides sp. | reverse complement strand
TGAAAGAGCGGTGAGTTCTCCTGTAAGTTTTTCAATAGTCTCATCCATTCCAACCTTTTTCTCATTAAGCGAGATTATCTCTCGTTTCTTCAGCCGGATGCGTCGCGCAAAGAATATCGCGCCACATACTATTATTGCGAATGCAATAGCGAGACTTGTGTATAATCTGAATTTTTGTTTCCGGATATGTTGCTTATATTCCTCAGACCTTTTATTGTATGAATCGATCAGCTGGGGAAAGGGGGAAGAGGTTACATATTTATTATGATGATCAATTATGTTTCTATTAAAATTCTTAAGGGCAGCAATAGTTTTATCTTTATCGTCGCTGTTTGAAGATAGTAGATCTTCCAAGTAGCGGATGTGTAATTTATCTTGGTCATAAAAAGTATGTGATTTAGCAGAATCAAGGGCAATTCGGGATTTGTCAAATTCTTTGTTCAGAAAATAAAATTCCGATAATCTGTTCCAATTGTAACCCTCCATTTCGTAGCCGCTATTTATTAGAGAATCGTAAATGTGAATACTTTTCTCCGGTTCTCCTATTCTGCAATAAGCCTGTGCCTTATTAATAGAAATGAATTCATAATAGCTGACGGATTGTTCCTGTTTTGTTGCTTCCAAAGAGTCGCAAAATTGAATGCAACGCTCATATTGATCTGTATTTACAAAATATTCGGAAATAGAGGTGTCCATCCATATTGAATATCTGTGATCATCAATATTATTCTCGTTTTCGTACTTTTGATAAGCCGATTTAGCTAAGAGGGCATATTTAATTTGCAAAGGGAATTGTAACTGTTTGTCGTAAATATCTGATAATAATCGTGCACTCATGCCTGCATAATACCAGTTTTGATTTTTCATAGCCATTTCGTAGGACATATCCAAAATGGGTAATGCTATGTCTATAGATTTGTTGGTATAATGTATTTGTCCATAATAATACAGAGCTCCAATTTCTTGAGAATTGTTTTGTCCGCAGTAGTAGTCTAAGGCTATTTTGATAAGAGAATCGTTTTCCGGTTCGATATAATTCTTATCCAAAGCTGAGGTCATTAGAAGGGCGTAGCGTGCGAGGTGTTGGCGTGAGAGTCCGGTGGTGTCCACGGACTGCATGATTGCTAATGCAGAATCGGGGTGATCATGCAAGAGTGCGTCGGCGCGATCGAATGTCCTGTCGAGCTGTGCCCCTCTACGGTCGCAGCTGCCGGCAGCTACTACCGCAATGAGTATCAATATGGCGTAAAATAGCTTCCTCATAGTCGATTCTTAATTTCGACTACAAAAATAATAAAAATTCGTGATGCACAGTGAGGCATAGTGCTTTTGTCGACAAATCCCGCATATCGGCGACACTTCTACTTTTTGAGGCTGCTACAGTTTTTGGGGCGGTTTGCAAGCAATTCCGCCCTCCGGCTGCGCACGCGGAGGCGTTATCATTTGGGAGTTGTCACTTAGCTCCTTTCTTGGGTTTGAAGTCGAAGCGGTAGTGGAGGGAGAGCATGAGGTAGCGGGGAAGGACGGTGTTGAGGGTCTGGGTGCGACCGGAGGCGTTGACGTAGTAGCTGATACCCTTGTTTTGGTTGAGGATATCTTTTGCATCCAACGATATACGCCAAGTCCCTTTCTGTATGAGGTACTCGAGACTTGCGTTCCAGATATAGTTGACATCGTTCATGGAATTTTCAATATATCCGAAACGCTTGATTACATTGAAATCAGTTAATAACTGGAAGTTAAATGGAAGCACCACGGAACCTTTGAACATACCTTCTGCCGAACCATAATTGTTTTTCTGGAGTATTTGATTGTCGGAATGAGATGCGTAATATTCAATTGCACCTCCGATCATAAGATTGCACCTTTTATTGGCATAACGAAGAGAAATATTTTCCGTAATATTACGGTTGATTACACGCTGTTTTACAGGATCTGCGTTATAGCCAATCATAACCGCATACTGAGAGTATAATCCGGATAGCTTGTTGGATAATGTGAAACGTTCCAGATTCCCGAACCGATAGTCTAAACAGTATTCGAGTTGTCCAGTCCAATTACCGGAAACGTTATACATTTTATAATATTTTGTTCCTGTTTCTGAATCATAACGGTAGCCGTTTACAAAATCATTTTCGGTAGTCTTAAAGTATAAGGTCGCATCATGCGAGAACTTATTTGAAAGGTCATGGAAGTACATTATCTCAAGATTGTGTGCAGTCTTGTTATGTAAATCAGGATTGCCGAGGCGAATATTCAAAGGGTCTGTTGAGTTCTCAACTTCAACCATATTCAGCATATTTGGTGTGGATTGCTGAAGTCTGTAATCAAGTCTCACTGACCATTTTTCCTTAAGATCTCTGAATCGCAATCTAAGGTTATCAATGTTAAAGCGAGTGAATGTCTTATGAGGAGTTGCGTACGTATATGCCTGATGATAGAAGAAGTCATGGCGTTCCAAGAAGAATTTAGGATCAAAATTTATTCTCATTTCGGTTTTATGAATTTTCTTCTTATAGGACCATGTCAATTTAAGGATATGCTGATTCTTGTAGAGTTTGCTTGTGTAGCTGTTGTCAAAATCGGGCACAGGGATTGCTCCGGGCTCAAACTGCGCCATATCATTCTCAGCCATAGCGTCAAGGAGCGCGATGTCAGAGTTCTTGCGGTTCTGGGTGTGGATAAATTCATAGCTTACATTCAAAGAACCGAAAGGGATGTTGAAGTAATATCTTCCGAGTCCCTGGATCTTGAAGTCGTATTGCGGACGATTGCTGCTGAAACGATGCTGGAGCATTGATGATTCGGGTAAAGAACCGAAGCATATATCCTGCAAAGTGTTTCCGAAAAGGGAGTTGCGTTTATATTGCGCGGTGAATTTAACTTCCAGTGCGTCCGGGCTGTTTGGTATCTTTACGCGGGAACTCCCTTGCAGCTGAGCATCATAACCGTGACTGTCGGCTTCGTATGCCTTGAGGTTACGGTTTATGAGGGCAGACTGAATATTGCGGTAGTCGCCCGAATATATTGACTTGACTATACTCTCGTTTAGATCCTGTATCTCCTGATTGAAAGTGGCAGCAACTGTCTCATCGTTGTTGCGGTTCTTGTTGTAAGAGAATGAGGGCTTTAGACCGAGATTCCAGCGTTTCTGTTTCAGCTTGAAATTATGCTCGGTCGAGAAAGAGAGATCCTTTGCACGATTACGGATATTGGAAAATTCGAAGTTATCCGCATCCTGAAGATAATTTAGATCGTTCTTNATAACGGTATTTTTACGATCAGCATAATTTACATCCGCGTTGCCATTTAATTCCCATGTCTTTAGTTGGTTGTCGGCAAAATAATCAATACCTCCGTTTGTCTTGCTCGTTATGCCATCCCTGCTTATGCTCTCAAACTGCTGCTTTGCAGACGAAAGCCTGTTCATCCGGTTTATGTTGTTTGCATTGCCATATAGCGATACACGACTGTTATCGGTATATCTCATAACAAACAGCCGTCCGATGTATCGAGAGTCCGTTCCTCCTCCGGCCTCGGCATTAATCATTGTNCCAATNCGATATTCCTTTTTGAGACGAACATCCATCACAAATTCTTTCTCGATGTCGCCTCTATCTCCAAGCATCTCAGTCATTTCATTCTGTTTCTCATATACTGCCACGTCTTTGACTGCATATACGCCTATGTTTTCAAGAATAACATTCTGATCTCGCTTGAAAAAGTCTTTTCCGTTGAGCATTAAAGATTCCACAAATCTACCGTTGACATATATCTTGCCATTATCCTTGATCTGCACGCCTGGAAGCTGGGTGATAAGAGCGTCAAGCATGGAACCTTCGGGTAGCATAAAGGCATCAGCATTGTAAATCAAAGTATCTCCTTTATGATAAAATTTTATCTTACTTGTCTTGACAGTGAATTCTTCCAGCGTTCGAGTTCTTTCCGGACTTAGATAGATATTGGGGACTTGGCGGTTATCATCCCGTTTATGAAGTTTGCTAAGAATATAGGGCACATACTTCGTCTCATATCCGGCTTTGCTTACCTTTATAATATAATTACCCTCTACTTTCGGGATGTTAATGTCGTAATAAGAAGATGAATCCTCCACCACGTCGTAGTTGCGTGTCCAGTTTTTCCCTTTCCATCCGATCTTCTTCGCTGAGATAAGAGTGCTGTCGGAATGCAGGATTTCCACAATGGCGAATGGTATCTCGTGCGACGTTGTGCGGTCGTAGATTCTACCTTTCAGCATGAGACTGTCAACCTTCTCCTTCTTCTTGCTTGACTCCTGTTGCAGAGGGAAAGGCAATGCGTAACAGGGGTTGACGGCAAGAGTCGTGATAGTGATTATGGATATTGCAGAGAAAAGGCTTCTGAAGAGTTTCATGATCTAAGATGTGTTAGTTTTGATTACGGGAGCAAAAGTATATGTAAAAAACTACAAAAACAAGGAAACTTCGGAACAAAAATCTTAGAGTTGGCTTAAAATGGGTGTTGTAAGTTGTTGATAATCAGTGTGCAATTTTTAGTAAATCTTAGAGTGAAATTTTAACTTAAGGTATTGAATATTAAGTATATAATATGGAAATATTTGCCAAAAATCCGAAAAGTTGATGATCTTTTATCGGAAATCTGTGTAAATTTGGTGCAGATTATTTGAAATTAAGTTTGTGGAGCACGGTTTTTTCGGTTGTGCCAACCCAGTCCTTTTTGTTTGTGATCTGTCTTTTCAGGTTGGATTTTGCAGAGTCAAGATTGTTCCTATTCTCAGGGTTATAATTGAACAGAATCATCATTGTCTCGAAACTGAAACCGCAGAAAAGATAGCGCACAAGTCGCAGGCGGGAGCGTTGCATCCTCGGGAAGTTGAGGATAATAGTATCGATGAAGCCATCGGACAACGCATCAATTGCTTCATCTATATTTGTCAAAGATGTTTCAGATGTAANAGATTTCCGGATATTCTTAATTATACGGTTATCTTTAGTTTCAGTACCGGAAGCGGTATAAACCAGAGAGCAGAGACTGTCGATATCCTTAAGATGGGAGACTAANATCTTATTTTGATTCTCTATGGATGNAGAATTCTTCAGTTTCTCNTCNCTTATAAGTGTTGAAAGAGCGGAGANTTCACCCATAAGTTTTTCAATNGTCTCATCCATTCCAACCTTTTTCTCATTAAGCGAGATTATCTCTCGTTTCTTCAGCCGGATGCGTCGCGCAAAGAATATCGTGCCACATACTATTATTGCGAATGCAATAGCGAGACTTGTGTATAATCTGAATTTTTGTTTCCGAATATGTTGCTTATATTCCTCAGACCTTTTCTTGTAGGATTCGGTCATATTGGGAAGCGGAGAGTTCGCAATTACTTTTTCAGAGTCTTTTGCAATTTCATTACTGTAATTTTGTAATTTTAGTATGGCTGCTTNTTTATCGGTTGGATCTGTCAATATATATTCAAGATAGGCAATATTTATTGTATCTTGAGGAAATTTGATGTCTGTTTTAGCTGAGTCAAGAGCTATCTTGGCTCTAACGAAGTCTCCCACTTGAGATTGGTAGATTGCAAGTAATGTCCAATCATATCCTTCCATTGAGTATCCATCGTTAATGAGAGAGTCGTAAATAACTATGCTTCTCTCAGGATGACCTAATCTAAATAATGCTTCTGCCTTTGTTATCCACAATTCATGTCTTAGATTTTCGTTATTAGCAATAGCATCTGCATCAATGCTATTGCAGACATCAAGGCTTAGGCTGTATTCTTTATTATTGACCAAAGCCTCAACAATCCTATATGTCATCCATGAAGAATATCTATTATCGAGTCCTTTATCTTTCTCATATTTGAGGAATGCATTGCGGGAAAATATAGCATATCTTTTTTCTTCAGAGAATATTTCTAAAAACTTATATAGATTAGTTAGAAGACTGGCACTCATCCCTGCATAGAACCAGTCTTTCTGTTCTGTTGCCATTTCATAAGCCAAGGAGGCGTAGGGGAGAGCGTCTTTAAATGAGTCTTTGTTATATAATACGGTTCCATAAAGATATAATGATCTCATTTCTGCTGAGTTTCCCTGACCGCAGTAGTAGTCTAATGCTATTTTGATAAGAGAGTCGTTTTTCGGTTCGAGTCGATTCTTTTTTAGTACTTCTGTCAACAGGAG